>DATHTH010000261.1:0-6278 GCA_035463495.1 Anaerolineales bacterium
TGGCTCCTCCATAGGACCCGGCGTTTCATTGACCTGCACCGGGACCTACACCGTGACACAGGCGGATCTTGACGAGGGTTCTTTCACTGGCTTTACAAATGCGAACGCCACGTTCAATAACCAGCTGGTGAGCGCTGTAACACAGGCATACACCGTCTCCACCTACGTAGGACCTCGTCTCAGGCTGCAGATCACGCCTAATCCCACTTCGTATACCGGTGTGAGCCAGTTTATCGTGTATACCTACACATTGCGCAATACCGGCAGCGTTCCGCTCTACGGACCTTACAGGGTCACCGACAGTAAAGTGACGTTCGTCGATTGCACGCCTGCCACCAGCCCGCTGGGCGTTGGTGCCAGTACGACCTGTGTGGGATCCTATGCGACCACCCAGGCGGACATGGATCAAGGTCACATCGCTAATTCCGCCAGTATCACAGCCTCCGATGGCGCCCAGATAGTGACCTCCAACAGCTCCATGGCGGTGGTGTACGTTCCCGGCGCACCGACACTCACACCCTTGCCGACGAATACTCCGCTGCCCACTAATACCCCATTGCCGACAGCCACAAATCCGACCTGTGCGGCCTCACCCGTGACCCTGACCGCCGTCGCGGATGCCTGGATCGATGAGGACAGCCCCACGACCAACAATGGCACCACGACCACGCTGAATGTTCAGTCTCGAAACAATAGGGACCAGCGAGCCCTGGTGCAATTCTCCTTCCCGACCCTGCCTGCCGGCTGTGTCGTACAGTCTGCCACGCTGCGTCTGAATGCTTCTTCCTTTGCACCTGGACGTACTCTGCAGGCACTGCGGGTGACCGGCAGCTGGACGGAGTCCGGAGTAAACTGGAATAACCAGCCGGCGACGACAGGCACCGCTGCGACGGTGACGTCCGGCAGCGGCTACCTTCAGTGGAATGTGACCAGCATTGTGCAGGCGATGTACAGCAGTACCAGGAATGGCTTCCTGATTCGGGATGCCGTGGAAGATGACAATGGCAACGGTGAGCAACAGGTGTTCAACAGCCGCCAGAACAGCGCGAACCAGCCCCAGCTCCTGATCACGTTTGGTCAGGCGCCTTAACACCACGAAAGGAGGAGACATCCTATGAAAAAGAAATCAATATTGCCAAGGTCGCAAAAGGGCCAGAGCCTGGTTGAGCTGGCGATCAGCCTGGTCATCCTTTTGTACCTGCTGTCTGGCGCCGTCGAGTTTGGAATTATCTTCTTTCAGTTTGTGCAGCTGCGCGACGCCGTCCAGGAGGGTGCGTTATACGGCTCGATCAACCCGACCGATCCCGGGCCGATCGAGTTGCGGGCACGCGCCGCCTCAGACAAGCCAATCGATTTATCCGATACCAGTGCCGTGGTCATAACTATCACGGTGACAGATTCCGTGGGCAATCCGAAAGCCCAGGCGGATGCCTGTGAAGGCGACGCCATCACGGTGCATGCAAGGTTTGACCACCGGATCTTTATGCCATTCGTACCACAGTTGATCGGTCGGACCATCATTCCACTCAACGCGGAGGTCACGGATACCGTGCTGACGCCCGTCTGCTAACGACAGCGTTCTTCCTTTACCGCTTACATGGAGGCACACAATGCAGCATAAGCACTTATCACTCAATGAACGGGGGCAAGCACTCGTCCTTATTGTCCTGGCGGCTGTAGGATTATTCGCCTTTGCCGCCCTCGCCATCGACGGCAGCGCGGTCTTCTCGGACCGCCGCCATTCGCAGAATGCATCCGATACGGCTGCCTTCGCCGCGGCCCTGGCACGAGTCCGTTCCAACCCGGATTGGCAACAGGTGGGGAAAGATCGTGCCATGGGCAATGGTTATGATGAAGGCGATGGCGCCACGGAAGTCTATGTTCACCTGTGCAGCACCCAGGTCAGTACAAGCGAAGGCATACCGCTAACCTGTCAGGGTTTGCCGGGCGGTGCAAATCCCGAGCACTATGTCCACGTCTATATCAAGTCTATCGTGAAACTCAGCTTTGCACGCATTATCGGCTGGCAGCAGGTGATCAACCGAACCGATGCCGTCGTGCGCGCTACCCCGGGGGAAGTCAGCGCGTGGTTCAACGGAATGGCGCTGGTCTCTGCCATGACGGGATGTCCGGCCCCGGGAGAATTCGGTCCGTTTGAAGTGGGCGGAAATGGAAGCACCACCGTGATCGATTCGGGGATCTTTGTCAACTCCTCTTGCTCAACCGCTTTCGTCGACAACGGGAACAGTAACATCGTGATCACTGACCCGAATGCCGGCGTCTGTGTGGTAGGCGGGGTCCAGAGCGGTGTCAACGGGGTGAATCCACCTCCCACGGCAACGTGTGGGTCGCAGATCGATATCAGCCAGTTCTGGCTGCCGGATTCCGAGCCGCCGACACCCAACCTTCTGGCAGCCTATTGCGCTGTTCCGGGAAGCATTCAAGATCTCGGCGGCGGAAATTACCTCGCGAACCCGGGCTACTTCGATACCAGTCCGAAAACCTTTCCGCATGTGAGCCCGGCAGGTGTGCTGAAGCTAAAACGAGGTGTGTACTGCCTGCGGAATGGAATGGTCCTCAACAGCAACTGGACCATTACCACCGATCTGGACGACGACGATATTCACGATAGCGATACGGAAGGCGTCTTCTTCTATGTCACCGGTGGAGATTTCAAGCTCAATGGCGGTTCCAATCTCGAGCTCCATGCCATCGATAGCACCGCGGCAGGCTTCCCGCCCGAATTGATGAAGTATCTACTGTACATCCCCCCTTCGAACCGGGCAGAAATCGAGATCAGCGGGAACAACGGATCGACTTTCACAGGGACGGTGCTTGCACCGACGTCCAGCGTGGATCTGAATGGAAATGGAAACGCCTTTGAGCTCCATACACAGATCATTGGCTATAACACGAGGATTTCCGGCAGCGATACGATCGAGATCATCTATGATCCAGAGGATAACGCCCCGGCGATTAAGAAGCCTCAGCTCTCACCTATTGAGTGAACGCATAGCAGGAGAGAACAGGGCCCGGGCCAGACCTGGGTCCTGTTTTTATTTGAAGTCTGGATTTCAGGGCAAAAGGATTTCCGCACAAAGTGAAACCAAATCACGGGTTTTGCGTCATGGTACAGTGTCGAGCCGGATTCGCAACACTCATGAAGGCGGATCTTCAGCAGACGATGGACACGAAGAATACGGCTTCTTCCTGTTCACGGGCAATCAGGTATAATCCGCCCGCAGATTTTCTCTGGCAAGGAGGTGAACCGGCACTTTTCTCCGGGAAAGACAGCGCATGACCCCGCCCCTGGCGGGGTGACGAGGACAAGGGTTCTCCATTCCGAAGATGGAGCTAACCCCGGCGAAGTACAGCCGGGGAAAAATCGACAGATCAGCGGAAGCCCTTCGGGTGCGCCATCACCCGTCTCTCTTTCCCTCCGAATAAGAAACTCTGCCACAAGGCCGCCCGGGCAACCGCGCGGACAAAGAGGCAGAGAGTGGCACCCAACCCGCCATTGCGAGGAGCGTTCGCCGCGACGAAGCAATCTCAGGTTTAAGAGGAGATTGCTTCGGCGGAAGTGCATCGCCTCGCAGTGACAATACAATTTTCGGAGGAATCCCCTATGTGTGGAATTGTCGGATATATCGGGCCGCGTGACGCGACACCGATCATTCTCAACGGCTTGAAAAGGCTCGAATACCGCGGCTATGACTCAGCCGGCCTCGCCATCCTGAACCACGGCCAGCTCGAGGTGCGGAAGGACGCGGGCAAGTTATCCCAGTTGGTCGATCTCGTTTACAAATCCCCTATCAACGGCGCGCCGGGCATCGGTCACACGCGCTGGGCAACGCACGGCGCGCCCAACGCGCGCAACGCCCATCCCCATCTCGGGCAGACAAGGCGCGTGGTGGTGGTGCAGAATGGCATCGTCGAAAACTTCCTGGAGCTCAAGGATGAGCTGATAGCGGAAGGTGTGGAATTCCAGTCGGACACCGACACGGAGACAATCGTCCACCTTGTGGAACATTACCTCGCCACAGGCGTGGACCTGGTGGAAGCCGCCCGCCGCACATTTCACCAGATCCAGGGCGCGAACGTCGTGGTGGTAATGTCTGCCGATGAGCCGGATAAGATTGTGACGGCGCGCATCGGCAACGCCGGCGGCGTGGTTCTCGGGCTGGGCGATGGCGAGAACTTCATCGCCAGCGACACCCCCGCCATCATGGAACATACCCGCAACGTGGTCTTTCTCGAGTCGCGCCAGATGGCAGTCGTGACGTGTGGAAGCGTGAGCATCGAAACGCTGGACGGAACAAAAGTCAAGCCGCAGATACATACTCTTACCTGGGACCCGGTCGCGGCGGAGAAGGGTGAGTACCGCCACTTCATGCAGAAGGAGATCCATGAGCAGGTGCGCGCCCTCACCGATACCCTCGCCGGACGGGTGGACTTTGTGCATGGAAAAATCCGCTTCCCCGACCTGCACCTGACCGAGGAGCTGGCTAAAAAGATCGAGAGGATCTATATCACCGCCTGCGGCACGGCTGCCTATGCCGGCATGGTGGGGAAATATTTGATCGAGAAGATTGCGCGGGTCCCGGTGGAAGTGGTCATCGCCTCCGAGTTCCGTTACAGCGATCCGATCCTCAATGACCGGACGGTAGTGCTTGCCATCTCACAATCCGGGGAGACGGCGGATACGCTGGCGGCGATGGAAGAGGGCCGCCGCAAAGGCGCCGTGATCTGGAGCATCGTCAATGCGATCGGCTCCCAGGCGATGCGCGTGGCAGACGGCTTCATCTCCATGCAGACCGGACCCGAGATCGGCGTCGCCTCGACGAAGGCGTTCACTGCTCCCCTGGTGGATCAGTATATGCTCGCAATCCTGCTGGCAGACCTGCGCGGCACGATCGACGAGCAGACCCGTAAAGAGCTGGTCGCAGACTTGCGCCTGGTGCCCGATCTGGTGGGCCGCACCCTCGAGCGGGAGGCAGAGGTGGAAGTGGTGGCGCACGCTCTCAAAGATATCCGCGACTGCCTGTACCTGGGGCGCGGCATCAATATGCCGATCGCGTATGAGGGAGCGTTGAAGCTGAAAGAGATCTCCTACATCCACGCCGAAGGCTACCCTGCCGGCGAGATGAAGCATGGCCCGATCGCTCTGATCGACGAGCACATGCCGGTCCTCTGCCTGGCGCCGCGTGATCCATGGCGCGAGAAGATGGTCTCACAGATCCAGCAGGCGAAGGCGCGCGACGGCGTGGTTATCGCCGTGGCAACCGATGGCGATGCGCTGATCCAGAGCATGACCGATCACGTCCTCTGGATCCCCGAAACACCCTGGATGCTGTCACCGGTGATTACTGTGCTGCCGCTCCAACTGCTGGCATACCATATCGCTGCCCTGCGCGGCCTGGATGTGGACCAGCCAAGGAACCTGGCAAAGTCTGTCACAGTGGAATAAACAAAGAATGTAACCTCGTGTAAAGACCTTGTACGTGAGAGCCGGTGTGTCTGGGTGTAAGATACAAAAGTAAATTAACGTTCGTTCAAGCGAGTCTGGAGTCGAAAACCAGACTCGTTTTGATTCGAGACATCTCGATGTGTTTTTGTCATCCCTGTCAGGAGCGTTTCCAAACTGCAAGCTGGCGGACCTCAATACTTTCAAGTCTGTATGGCCTGTTTTTGTATCCATGACCTGTACCCGACGTCATGTAGAGGTCGCCCATCACAATTCATCAAGGAGTCTTCATTATGTTCATCAAACCAAGCGAAAAGGGGCAGGCACTCATCATGATCACGCTGGCGGCTGTTGGCTTGTTTGGCTTTGCCGCCCTGGCAATCGATGGCAGCCGGGTCTATTCCGACAGGCGGCATGCACAGAACGCAGCGGATGCGGCGGTGATGGCAGCAGCTCTTGCCAATAGCCGCGGGGGCGATCTCGTCACGGTGGCGCAGGCTCGCGCTACATCGAACGGTTACGATGATAATGGCATATCCAATGATGTCACTATTACGGTGACGGATTCTGCCTCGGGTGTTTGTCCGTCAAATACAGCCGGGAAGGACATCACCGTCACGATCGTCTCGCACGTGCAAACCACCTTTGCGCGCGTGCTTGGAAGAGCGCTGGTGACAAATGCCGTGACCGCGACTTCACGATCGTGCGAGCCCTATACCGGACCCATGTTCAATGGCGATGCGATCGTCGCCCTTTCACCCTCGGGGCTGGGCTTCGATGCCCGCGGCACCCCGGACTTCGACATTACAGGCGG
>DATHTH010000262.1:0-4510 GCA_035463495.1 Anaerolineales bacterium
AAAGATGCCGCTCAGTCCCTGGCCCTCTACTGTTAACGCGATCAGGGTCAGAGGAATCCCTAAGCGCTCTGTAGCGGCATGGATCATACGCCGCACAGGTGTCTCCTTCACCCCGATCGTGCCAACCACCCCTGCCAGCGCGCCGAGCCAGTGCGTGGCATTGATCATCTCCGCGCCGGAGATGCCCGGAAAAAGGTACTTGGCTCCCCCTGAGAATCCTGCCACCTCGTGTGGGAACGTAGGTCCCAGGATGAGCAGGTGATCGTACGCCAGGGCAGCCCGGTTGATCCGTATCTCGACTCGATCGGGCAGCGATGGGTGCCAGTGATCCCCGGCAAGATGTCTGATTTCATCCTGCTCCATCCAGCCCAGGGATAAAAGAGCAGAAGGAATATTCCATTCGTGGTTGAGGAAGCTGTGCCTTTGGAAAACGGTGTGCCGTTGTTCGGCGCTCATCCCAACCAGACGCTGTATATTCTCTTCACTTAAAGGCGGATGTGTCCCCAGCGCGACCATGAAGTCGAGCTGCTCTGCATCCTGTAGTACTTCAACAATGGAGCGGAATAAAAAAGGAAGCGGCAGGGAGCGCGTGTGGTCGGGGATCAGAACCAGGACACGCCGATTGCGAAATCTACCGCCCAGTCCGCTGTGCAGGGTCTCGAGAATTTGATATTCCGAAAGATGTCGATCCGGAGGGGAGATTGCTTGTGCGTCAATCATCGGACAATCTTTATCAGGCTACGTGATTGTACTCTGGAAGAGATCGTTGGACAGGTGGCTCGCGAATGCAAATAGAAGCCCATTGAGTTGTATAATTTGCGTTGTACCATCACGAATCAATCGTCCAAAGAGAATATGACAGATCAAATACCAGATACATCTCTCACCGACGAGGAAAAACTCAGGATTATTGCGGAGGTGTCGGCCGACGCAATTTACGATTGGGATGTCAGCCTGGGCGTCACGCGTTGGAATCATGGGATGAGAACACTGTTTGGCTATTCGGGGGATACCGTCCAGACGCATGCCTGGTGGCGGGAACGCGTCCATCCGGACGATATGGCGCAGGTGGCCGCGAGCCTTCAACGCGCGCTCGAACAAAAAGCGGATTACTGGACAGAAGAGTATCGCTTCCGGCGCGCGGATCATTCCATAGCACATGTCATTGACCGCGGCTACTTTATCTATGATAAGGATAAAAATCCCATTCGCATGATCGGCGCCATGGTGGATATCACCAGCCGCGTGGCGCTTGCTGAGGCACAGGTCCTTTCTGCCGTGGAGGAGCGACAGCGGCTGGCGCGTGACCTGCACGACACTGTCGCACAGACCCTCTACAGCATGACGCTCCTGGCAGAGGCCGTCCGACGGATGGCGAGCAGCGGGGACCTGCAACAAGTGCAGACGTACGCAGGACGATTGGGGCAGACTGCCCAGCAATCTCTGAAAGAAATGCGCCTGTTGGTCTACGAAATGAGATCGTCTATGCTCGACCAGCAAGGCTTGCAGAGAGCCATCCAGAACCGACTGGATTCGGTGGAAAAGCGCTCGGGAATTGACGCTCGCTTCCAGAGTAATTTCGATGAGAAACTGGTGGAACCCGTGGAAAAGAGCCTTTATTACATCGTGAGCGAGGCGCTCACCAACTCGCTTAAACATGCCGGTGCGACCTCGGTGGAGGTCGTATTGCTCAAGAGCGAGTCCAATGGACTGACGCTCGAAGTGAGGGATAACGGCGCCGGGTTTGATATGAACACAGCAGAGCAGGACGGCGGGATTGGTTTAAGCAGCATGCGGGAACGCGCTCAGAAACTGGGAGCCGATCTACAGATTATCTCCGCCACGGGGATAGGAACCCGCATTCTGTTATCAATGCCCCTCAAGGAGTTACGCAATGACTGACAAAACGATCCGGATTCTAATTGCTGATGATCACGCCATCGTACGTGAAGGGCTGCGCGCCCTGCTCGCCACAGAACCGGGGCTGGAGCTGGTGGCGGAGGCCACAGACGGCGTGCAGGCGGTGAGCAAAGCGAATGCTCTCAAGCCAGATGTCATCCTGCTCGACATGGTCATGCCGCGCATGGACGGGCAGGAGGCGATCGTTGAGATCAAGAAGAACTGGCCTGAGGCGCGAATTATCGTATTGACCTCCTTCTCGGATGATGAAAGGGTCTTCTCGGCGATCCGCTCCGGCGCGCTGGGCTATTTGCTTAAGGACTCTTCGCCTCATGATCTGCTTCACGCCATCCATACCGTGGCGAATGGGGAAGGCTTCCTCTCGCCAACGATTGCCTCCAAAGTGATCCGGGAGATCAACCAGCCGCCCAAACTGCCTCCAACGAAAGATCCGCTGACGGAGCGGGAAATGGAGATCTTGAAGCACGTGGCGCAGGGCATGACCAACGACGAGATCGCGGAACAACTGGTCGTCAGTGAACGAACCGTGCGAACACACGTCAGCAATATTCTGGCAAAGCTCCAGCTGGCGAATCGCACGCAGGCTGCGCTGTATGCGCTGAAAGAGGGAATCGCTTCACTGTAAGGTTTTCTCTTTGCATGATTGCGCGTTTGCTATAGGTCATTTGTCGTAGGAAGGACCGCTGAAGAAGCGGTCTTTTGTTTTACACGCTTCGCGTCACTACGCCGATGTGCAAAGGCAGCGGGCATTGTAAACTGATGACAACAATTCAAATCCAAGCCCGAGAGGAGATTCCAAAATGAATGCCAAATTTATCAGCCTGTTCGTTTTAGTGGTCATTTCTGTGCTTGCCGCTGCATGCGGAACCCCGGCTGCCCCACAGGGAGAAGCCGTCTCCGCCCTGACGCCCGAGGAAGCGGAAAACATGATCGAGAACGCCTTGCAAGCTTTCAACACCGGCAACTACGCCACCTGGAGCCACGACTGGGATGACGATATGAAAGCGGTCATCAAGGAAGCCGACTTTAAGACGTACCGCGATCAGGTCGTGGCCGTCTACGGTCAGTATCTTTCACTCGAGTCACTGGAGATCCAGCCCGGGCAGCAGAAGGGCAACGTCCGCTGGGTGGCGATTGCAAACTTCGAAAAGGGCAAGATCAAGTTCGGTTTTGGGTTCCCGAGTGACGGCCGGCTGATCAAAGGCGTCTTTCCTGAAGCAGTTGAATAACCAACCAGGCAGAGTTTACAGAAGCATCCCAGGTTCAGATAACCTCGGATGCTTCTGTGCACCGCTGAATGCATCCTTTGGTCTCAGAACAAATCAGTCTGGGCGCCAGTGGGTGTGCGAGGCGCTCTGAATAGTACTGGGCCAACCAAAGGAGGCAGGCATGGACGGAACCAACATTCTCATCATCGGGGCAGGGCAAGCAGGGCTGGCGATGGCATATTATCTCAGGCGGGCGAAACTGTCCTTCCAGTTGGTGGAGGGCAACCTGCGCCTCGGGGATAGCTGGCGAAAGCGCTATGACTCGCTCACACTCTTCACACCTCGCTCATTAAGTGGGCTGCCCGGACTCCCTCTGGAGGGAGATCCGAATGGGAATGCGAGCCGCGATGAGTTCGCCGATTATCTCGAACGATATGCCACACAATTCATGTTTCCAGTCGAGCTGCAGACGAAGATCGCAAGGCTCAAACATGTCAATGGATACTTCTACGCGACCAGCCTTGGCGGCCAGGAGATCAAATCGAAAGTGATAGTCCTGGCAAATGGAGCGTACCAGAAACCTATCGTCCCTCCGATCTCGAGGCATCTTTCCCCTGATGTGTGCCAGTTTTCCGCAGCAGAGTATCGCAATCCTGTACAAATCCCAGACGGGAATGTGGTTGTGGTTGGCGACGGGGCCACGGGGCGGGATATTGCCAGCGAGCTTGCCGCCACACACCGGGTTTATCTGGCAACCAGCAGGCCCCGCCGGCTTTTGCCCGAGCGTATCCTGGGAGTCAGCATATGGAAGTGGATGGCGATCCTGGGATTACTTATGGCACCCATGGACAGTTTCCGGGGCAAGAAAATGCGCGAAATGGATTCATTTCCCGATCGCGATAGGGACCTTGCCGCCCTGCGCCGGAGAGGGATTCAAATCGTGTCGAAGCTACTCCGGGCAGATGGCAACACGGTAACGTTTCAAAATGGCATGAGCGTCCCCGTCAATTCGATCATCTGGGCAGTGGGATACAGGGATGATTCCGACTGGGTAGATATCCCTGATATCAAAGATGCGCAGGGAAATTTCCTTTATCATAAGGGTCGTTCTCACTTCCCAAATTTCTATTTCATCGGCCGCCCGTGGCAAATGACAACGGGATCAGCCCGCATCTACGGTGTGAGCAGGGATGCCGAGTGGATCACGGATGAAATCAGGACCAATGGATTTTAAGCATCCAGACTCCAGGTGCCCTGAGACCAGCCAGTACCCGGGACCTGTCTCAAGGGAATACGTCATTTGTCGCAGACTAAATCCACCCATCCGCCGATGTGGAACCCGCTGGAACAGGTTACTCTTCAGGCATGAACAAACAGCCCGT
>DATHTH010000263.1:0-7186 GCA_035463495.1 Anaerolineales bacterium
CATCCCCACCGGGAACACGCGCCCGGAGGTTCCCACAAAGGTTTCGATCCCCAGTCCATGAACCCACTGTCGAAGCTCGTCGGGCCCGAATCTTCTGAGCATCGGCTCGATCTGAGCACGACGTTTACCATAGCGTGTAACGAATTGTTCGAATGGTTCGGCGTGGGTAATATTCAGCCCGCTCTTGCCTGCCATCAGGAATTTCCGTCCCAGGGATGGCATAGAGTCATACACGTCCACCTTGATCCTACCTGCACTGCGTGCGCTGATGACCTCTGCCGCCATCAAGCCCGCAGGTCCGCCACCGATGACGGTGACTGACATATTCATGTCGTGATTCTACGGAGAATTTTCAATTCAAATCAATCACGATCTTATCTATGTTGCGCGGTTCCTTCGGGTCTACCCATACAGAGACGATTTTCCCCGTTGCCAGGTGCTCGACTACTGAAGCTGGCAACGTAAACACTTTGTCTACTTGATAGGGTTCTATTCCCGGCACGCGGACCTCCAGGCCGACAGGGATGATCCGAAACAGGGCACGACGCATCGAACTGTTGCGGAGCATGCGCTCGTCGAGCCGGATGATCATCGCTTCCCCCTTCCGACCTGCGGCTTTGAGCTCCTCTATTCGCCTTCTTCTCTGTTCAGGGTACCAAACAAATATCCCGTAGATGGAGCCGCCAACTGCTCCCATGACAAACAAACCAAAGCAAATCGCTACCAGTATAGTTAAAGGTCGGGCTGTATCCATAGCTTAATTTATAAAGTCTACGGCTCCACCCCAACCACGCCACCCAGGGCGTTCATCTTTAATGTCCAGGTGCTGCCGATGGTGAACTGCTGGAATTCGGAGACGCTATCGGGGGAGTAGGTTTCCTGGCCGCCATCCGCCGTGGCAAAGGTCACGGTCAGGTCCTCGGACTCGGACCCCAGGCGTTGGCCGCTGGAAACGCTGGGATCCTCATAAATTGGAAATAGATCGTCCCCTTCGAGAGTGTACGTCTGGATGGTGGTCCACTCGTCCACGGTGTAGGAGCAATACTGCTGCGTTTCAGTGTGGCATTCCTCCACGACTTCGGAATAGCCATTGCCCCGGTCGATGGTGCGCTGCTCGCAGACGTCCCGGCTCTCATCGCGGCAGGAGACGTCGTAGGCGCCCGAGGGCGGGCTGCCGGGCTCGTTGTTGTAATCCACGGCGCGGATCTCCTGCAGCGGGACGGAGGTTTGCCAGTACACGTCCACGACTGTCGCCTGCACCGAGCGGGAAGGGAAGAGGAACAGGGCTCCGATCGCGACGCAGCAGAGCGCGATTGCCGCCAGGATGCCGCCGATCAATACCCAGTTCGTCTTCTTAGGGGCAGTTAACTTCCCTGTACCGACTCCAGCCGCCGCCTGGGGAGCGAGGGAAGGTGGCTCGATTTTGGGTAAAGGTGATCCACAATTTGAGCAGACCGTGTTGCTGCTGGGGTTATCGGTGCCACAGTTATCACACTTGATGATCTTTAGCTGAGGGGGAGGCGCCTGCATCAACCGACCCGACTCTCTCGCTTTCCCCTCTATCAGGTCACCGCCGCACTGGGAACAGGTGGCAGCAGTGGCGGGGTTGCGCGTCCCGCAGAACGGACAGTGGATGTCCGCGCCCGCCTTCGCCGCGTTAATCGAACCTTCGTCGGTGACGAATTTTCGTTCGGAGGGTAGCTCGAACTGCACATTCTCGGGCTGAGGGGCACCGCAGTTCTCGCAGGTCTTATTGCTGCCCTTATTGCGCGTTTCGCAATTGGGGCAGGTCCACTCGTTTTGAATATAGCCAAGGGTTCGCCGGCGTGCCATGAAAGATACTCCTTTTCCGTGGCAGAATTATAAAAGACGAAATTTATTCTGAGGGCCTGGAATCAAATTACAGTTCCGGCTATTGACCCAGCACCGCATCGCCCCAGTCGCAGACGATCTCGCGCTGGTCTGGAAGGTTCCCATTGACCAGAAAATCTGCAATGTAATCGTCAGGGCAGCTGTATCCCCAACCGTAGATACTATGCAGCCCACCGTTCACGTAGAGATGGTACCCATTCTCAAGGTTCTCGAAAACTGCCTTCCCCTCAGGGAACGGAGTCGCCGGGTCCAGGGTGGCGTTGAGCACAAAGGTGGGCACCCCCGGGGCTTTGAGAGGCTCGCGGGTTTCCGGGTTCGCCGGGGCATGCGGCCAGTACGGACAAGTTAAATCGGGATAGATATCTATCCTGGGGATCAGCCCGTTGCGTTCCTGAATCTCCTCGATAATTTGTGCCGTTCGTTCTTCGACTGTCCCACTAAAATACGCGTCGTCACCGCATAACACAATATAGAACATGGTATCTGAGAAGCTTGGATCTCCCTCATATTCGCCGGTCGCCGGGTCAATCATTGCAACGTCGAAGTAAAGGTCTGCCATCGGAACAATATCGCCTTCACTTGCCGCTGCCAGGGCGCGCATGAGATCCATGCGAGTTTCCATCCCATAAAGCTGATACGCAGCTGTATACTCCAGCATATGCAGCGTGAAGATGTGCTCTACTTTTTGCCCGTCTGATAATGAATACTCATACGGGATGGGCCCCTTTGCCAGTCGCTGCGCCAGCCCATCATAAGAAGCCTGGGCGGGTTCCTCGAACATCGAGGAACATTCCGGGTCTGCATCGCAAGCTTCGAAGACTTCCAACAATACTCTATTGAAACCTTCCCACTGGGAATCAGCCAGCTCTTCGCCCGAAAGTGTAGTGTCTTGCGTCGCATCCAGGATCAAGCCGGAGAGATGCTCCGGGTGTGCCCGGGCGTACGTCTGCGCCACCGAGGTCCCATAGCTGACGCCGTACAGCATGAATTTGTCATCGCCGATTGCCTGGCGAAAGGACTCGATGTCCTCCGCGACCTGATCGGTGGTAAAGAACTGTAATTTGGCGGGGTCGATCCCGATCTCGGCGATACATTCATCGACAAATGCCCTGGCGTCCTCAATCGCAGCCTGCTGTTCCTGCGGGGTATCGAGACCTTCTTCGCCTAAGGTATCGTCTTCATTCAAGTAGCCAACGAAAGAATTTGCATATGTGGTTTTGCATTCGAGCGGGTCCGAACGTCCTACACCGCGTTGATCAAAGAAGACGATATCGTACGACCTCCAGATGGAGCGGGCCAAGTAATCTCGTGACGCATACGGGATGCCCTCTCCGCCCGGACCGCCCGGGAAGGCTTGTACAAACATCCCTTTTCTTTCCCCGGTGGCGGGCGCGACGGCAAAGACGACATCAACGGTCTCTGAATTGCTTGGATCGAAATGATCGAGCGGCATGGGGATCGTCACACAGATAAAATCATCAATCCCTTCGCACGGCACGCCGCCTAGCTCTTGTAACCGTTGGTCGACAGGCTGCACCAGGTCATAGACCGTCTGGCAGGACAGCGAGGCAAGACTCAAAACCAGAATGAAAAGGACGAAGCGCTGCATTGTGAATTCCATGTTTCGTTAAGACCGAGCTTTCCTCAAAACCCGTGCCACTTGCGCACTTCTTCGATGCGGGCTTCGCAATCCGGTTCGTTTCTCGGACTCAGATCATTGGCTCCCAGCTCCCCTTGGCCAGTCCCCGCGATGAAGACCGCTTCCACTCCATTGGCAACGTTGGTCGGGTCATAGCCCCCTTCCAGGACAAAGACAATTCTGCCCTCACAGTATTGCTGCGCCAGCGCGATGACTTTTTGCGCCAGCATGAAATATCCACGGGTTGTTAAGCCCAGGCTCGTGATAGGATCGTTCCAGTGCGCGTCGAACCCGACGGAGATCAAGAGCAGCTGTGGTCGGAAAGATTCTACAAACGGAGCAAAGATCCGGTCTGCAACCTGCTCATAGACCGCATCACCGGCGTAGGCAGGCAGGGGTACATTCACGATCCGTTTTTTCGCGTGCGGCGCGTCTTCGGTCCAGCCGGTGCCGGGATAAATTCCCCACTGATGGGTGGATAAGAATCCGGCGCGCTCATCGTCGAGGAAGACTGCCTGAGTCCCGTTGCCGTGATGGGCGTCATAGTCAATGACTGCCACGCGTTCCAGTCCGTTCGCAAGCGCATCCCGGGCAGCGATAGCAACATTGTTGAACAGGCAGAACCCCATGGCGCGGTCGGGCTCGGCGTGATGGCCGGGCGGGCGGACAATGGCAAAGGCATTGTCCGCCTCCCCATGGATCACCGCTCGACTGCATGTCAGTGCTCCGCCGGCTGCCAGCAAGCCATCCTGGAATGAGGCGGGTGTGACATAGGTTGGGGCATGATCGATAATTCCGGGCGCCTGGTCTCTGCAGACTCTTTCCAGCCCTGCCACCAGGCCGGGATCATGAGCCAGTGCAATCTCCTGGCGCGTGGCGGCGTGTGCTTCTATCCGCTCCCCTCCCAGGGTGCTTAATTTTGGCTCCAGGAGCGCAAATCGCCCGGGTCGCTCCGGATGATCCGGGTACACGTGATTGGGCGAAGGCACAAACGTATAGAGCGTTCTCATATTCGTATTATATACCCCATCATTCGTGCTGACCGAAGGGGACGTAGGCTGCCCTGCGAGCCGGAGGCGAAAAAGAAATCGCCGCCTCGCTAGCATGGGGGGGACATGCTAACCGCAGGCGGCGAGTAGACACCTAATACCAGTAAAGGGAGGGCAGGTGTCGATGCCTCCAATATACTCTTGAATGCAGGCTGGGACATTAAACATATATTAGAAATCGGACCACACTTATCGTAAATCATCCCCTGTATTTCTTATTCGGATTACGCTGCTCGAACAGCTTGAGCCATTCATCCACCTCCGTCGGCGAAAGTGGTTTGTCCTCTTTTGGCTTTTCCGCTGAAGGGTCACCCTGTTTTAATAACGCAGCAAAGGTATCTGAGGAGAGAATTTCCGCGGAAGCGGCGCGGGCTTCTGCCTGGACCTGCCGGTCGGAAGAGACGACTGTCCAGTTGCGAGCATCTCGCCCGAGCTTTTTCAATCGGTTACGGATGGCATCATCGGCGGTGATCCCCTGTCTCACAAAAACCGCTCTTACCGATCCCAATTTGCGGGTCCCGGCTTGCGAGGGCGGAGCGCCGTCGAAGTACACCTCCACCTGTTTTCCGTCGCGCCGGCAGAATTCCCGTAACAGGGCAATCAGCTCCATTTCATCGTCAATCGAATCCAGGCGCAAGCCGACGTGCGGCACCAGGTTGTGTCCATCGATCAGGTAGGGCATGACTTATTGTACCCTTGCTCCCGGTCTCACTAAGACAAACGAGGTAGGGTAGGGTTCACTCAAAATGCGACGTATTAAGATATATTTCGTACATAACATAGGTCCCGAACAGTCAGACCGTTCCGGTCCGTGTTCATAATGATAGCCAGGTTTTCCTGTACTTAATAGGAGAAAAAATGAACGAAAGAAAAACTGATCAGTATGTGGTTCCCGCCCGTGGCGGAGCAATGCAGGATTTTGTCCGGAGGATCAAGCTGGTGGGACGCTTGATGGGAGATAGCCGGGTGAGTCCGTTCGTCAAGGTGTTGCCGCTCGCTTCGCTTGCTTATCTTATCCTGCCGATCGATCTTGTTCCGGGGATTGCCCTGCCCATCGTCGGCGCATTGGACGATGCCGCCATCCTATGGTTCGGCTCCACACTCTTCGTCCAGCTGTGTCCGGACGAGGTGGTGCGAGAACATGAGCTGGCACTCGGAGGCAGCGCGGCAGAGGCTTCGGATGAGATCGTGGATGTAGAGCCGACGGATATCAACGATCGGTAGGTTATGCGACCATTTATCGTTTTGTTAATATTGTCCCTTGCTGCATGCAGCGGGCAAGGGACACCAGTTCCCCCTGCCGTAACCTCGACAATTGAACCTTTTACTCGGACTCCGATTTCCCCGGCCACGCCTTTGAATTCGGAAACACCGATCTCCACTCCGGTGGCTTCCACCGAGACCCCAGGCTCGGTCCCTGCAACGCAGACTGCAGCGAGCGCGACCACATTTCCCGATCCTAATGGATACGCGTGGCAGCCCGTTGTCGGCGGTCTTCAGCGGCCGGTTGACCTGCAGCCAGATGGCTCGGGGCGCCTGTTTGTGCTGGAAAAAGTGGGGCGTATCCGCATCATCGAAATCGCCCAATTGCTCGAAGCGCCGTTCCTCGATATTACGGATCGTGTGGGGAGCAGCTCGAATGAACAGGGATTGCTGGGCTTAGCCTTCCATCCTCAGTACTCGGAAAACGGGCGATTCTTTGTCAATTACACGGACGTCAACGGGGACACTGTTATCGCTCGTTTTCATGTGACCAACGATCCTAACGCTGCCGACCCGAACAGCGAAGTGAGGCTGCTTGGAATCGATCAGCCTTTCGCCAACCACAACGGTGGGGTGCTGGCTTTCGGTCCCGATGGTTATCTCTACGCGGGGCTGGGCGATGGCGGCTCCCAAGGGGACCCCAATGAGAATGCCGAAAACCCGGATAGGTTGCTCGGAAAGATCCTGCGCCTTGACGTGGACTCAGCCGAACCGTACACCGTTCCGGCGGATAATCCGTTCGGGAGCGAGGTCTGGGCGTATGGCTTGCGCAATCCCTGGAGGATTTCATTCGATAAAGCCACGGGCGATCTCTACATTGCCGACGTTGGAGGCAGTTCCTGGGAGGAGATAGATTTCCTTCCGACAGGCTCACCGGGTGGCGCGAACTTCGGCTGGGACCACCGCGAGGGCGCACATGAGTTCGAAGGCGGCGGTCCGGCCGGCATGATCGACCCCGTGGCGGAGTATAGCCACGCTGAGGGTGGGTGCTCGGTGACGGGAGGTTATGTCTATCGTGGTACGATGCCTGAGTGGAACGGGATCTATTTATATGGCGATTATTGTTCCGGTTTTATCTGGGGACTGATCAACAATGGCAGCGCCTGGCAGAGCCAGCGCCTGTTCGATATGGACGTGAACATTACCTCCTTTGGACAGGATACAGCCGGAGAGATCTATCTAATCAGTGACAATGGCGGTATCTTTCGCCTTGCTCCTCAATGATCAGCAGGAGACAATCCTGATCTAAGAAAACGAATCGGGTAAGTTCTATCCATAAAAGGCACTTTGTCACCTCAAGTCGGGACGCCTGTCACTGGCAGGCGTTTTCCGCTTGTCATACAATGACGACGTAATCTGGAGG
>DATHTH010000264.1:0-4279 GCA_035463495.1 Anaerolineales bacterium
CGAGAGGACATCCGCACGCAAGTCCTCTGCCAGTTCCGTCTTCAAAGACCTGGCGATCTTATCGTTACCGACTGCAAGTAAGGCTGCTTCCCTGGCGGCGGCATGGCGATCCTGCATCTGATCGATCCAGAAACCGACATCCAGACCATGTTCCAGCGAGCTTTCAAACAGTAACTTCCGGGCCTCGTCATCCAGGGAGAGGTATCGAACGTGGGCCCTCAGATAGGTCAGTCCCTGCGGGTCGATCCTTGTGTCGAACAGGCGGTGATTGACCAGTTCCCGCTGGAGCAGATCCTGGGCCCGCTTGTTCTCCAGCTGTTCCTTTCCAACCATCAAGGAGATTTCTTCGGCCAGGTACGCATGAGCTAATTCGTACTTTTTTTCCTCCTGGGTTGTGTCGCGCCGCAAGAGACGATTGTTGACCAGATACTGTAAAACCTCCTCGATCACGCTTGGATCCGGAGATGCAACCCGCTCGAAATCCGGCAAACGCAGGATCCGGTTGGTACCCTCTGAGCTGACCAGCTCCATCAGGATCTTGCGGGCCAGCTCATGCTTATACTCGGGCAGGGGCTCCAGGGTCTTATCAAGGTAGGTAGCTAATATCTTTTCAACTTTGCCCAGCTGGTTGTACAGGCTGGTCGTGATTACTTTTTGGTCTTCACGCAGGGCATGATACAGACTGTTACAGACGATCTGGAGATGGGTGAGTTCCACATTTTTCCCGCCAAGTTCCTCGATCAGTTCATCCAGCAGGGCGGGCTCAAACGAAACATCGGGACGGACCTGCCGGACCGGCCCCGTGATGGCTTCCTTCACATCCGCTTCGCTCATTGCCGGAAGACTGTACCGGTTTTGAAGGATGCCGGGGATGAACTGCTCGAACGGGTCCAGGTCGCCGAGGTTCTCATGCTTCAAAGAAATGATGAACCGCACAGGCAGGAGATGGTCATCATAACAGTCTCGTAGAACTTCGATGAAAGGCTGGTGGATCTTTTTGTCGGGCAGGGAAATGAGGAATTGCTCGAACTGGTCCAGGATGATGACGAGCTCGCGCGTACGGCGGCTTCGTTTCATGCAGACGACGCCCAGGAATTCATGCAGCGAGAGATGGTAGAGAAGCCTGGGCCAGGGTTTCAGGGAGGGCGGGAAGACGGCCTGTTTGATCTCCCGAACCAGGTCTTCCTGGAAGGGCTGGACACGTATACAGACAGGCAGCCGCGCCTCCTGAAGAAGGCGCGGGGAAAGACCGGCGTTGAGTATGGAAGATTTCCCGGCGCCACTGCGGGCATAGAGGATCATGAGCCGGTGGCCTACCACCCTGTCGAGCAATTCTTCTGTGGCAGTATCGCGGCCAAAGAAGATGGAAGCATCTTCTATTTCAAAGTTCTTCAGTGATTTATAAGGGTCGTCGATCGGGGGGTGGTCAAGCAGGAGGCTGGACATCCGGTGCTCGAAATCCCTCACTGCCCAGTCCAGATAATCTTCGAGCTCCTCTGCTTCGGATCTATTCTGGGTGATACTGATCTGAACCACATCCTTGATGGTGGAACCACCGGATGCGGTCACGGATTGACGGGCTGGTTCTTGCGTTGTCTCTTCTGGCTCAGGTTCGTTCTGATCTGGCAGCTCTGAAGGCATGGATACAAACCTCCCTGCTCATTACTCGTAAACCCTGGGGTTCGATGGAAGCGAGATACTACCAAACGTACTGTAAGAGCCCGGAGTAAGTAAGGTAGCCTGATTGGATGCAGGTCAAACGCTGACCGCTAATCACGAGCAACAATATATTATTATACTGTGCCCGGGGAGAAAATCAAGCGTGAACAAACCAGCGGAGTGTCCAAGATCAAACACATAATGTCATTCTCACGAAGTACACCGTGACGGTGTGAGTGAGCGGCAGCGAACGACACTGGCACCGCACGATTTGCTAAGCAAATCGAGTGCAGGTGAGAATCCCAGCGAACTTGAGCCGAGCCGGCTCAAATTCGCTGGAGACCCTTCGCGACACTCAGGGTGACATGATTCTATATGTCCTCGAAAATAGACACTCCCCAAACCAGTAAGCAGGGTTTGCTCAAGGTCGCGGCAGACACGGAGCAGAGGAGTGTTTTATTGGTGTGACACGTTCATGCATGACCCCCTTCCCGTCCTTCGCAAAGCATGCCCGTAGGGCGCCCCCATTCGAAGATCACGAATGGGGGAAGGGGAACGGTAAGTTTGAATGAATATATTATTTGCGATCCAAATTAGTGTTGCTCCTCCCCTTGCGACACTTGCACCTGGTGTGATTTGCTAAGCAAATCATGCAGGTGAGCATCCTGAAAGGGCAATTGTGATCGCCAATTGGGGGACTGCCCAGCGTACCCGAAGCGCAGCGGAGTGGTAGGCGGGGGTGGGGGTCAATTCATGTTCGGCAGCTTCTCGAGCATCGTCAAGATCCTGGTCGTTTCGAAGCTCGAAAAGACGCACTCTTCTACCACCTGATCATCCGGCCAGAAATACTTGATGTGCAGCTGTTCGTCCTCCTGCCAGACCAGGAGAGGCCGATCTTTTGCACAATACCTCCGGCCTTTGCGCAGCCGGCATAGCAACGTGTGAACGTTCATCCAGCTCTGGTTGACCTCAAGCGTATCGCTGGGGCCTCCGTTAGCTCTGCGGAAGAGGAACACGAGACCGTGTTCGGCGATCTTCAGGTTCAGTTTTAACTCTTCGTTCGTAAAAAACTCATTCATATTGTTGTCCTTAATGTCTTTGCCAGGAGCGTTCGCTGAAGAACAGCTCGCAGTGACACTGGCTAATGTTCAAGTGCAAGTTACCTATTTTACATACCCCCTGACTGTCTGTTCCTTACAGGGAACGAACAGTTTTCGTCAGTTATCACCCATGCAAAGCCGCCTGAAAAGTACTTAATCTGCCATTAGCAGAGGGCAAAAGCCACCCCTGGTAACGAACACTTAATCCTGTGAGCGGGTGCGTAATTTCGACTGGAAGCAGAGACGACCCTCGGCTACATATTCACATGAAGTTCCGCGGTTCTCTGCTATTCCCTACGCCCGCCCTATCACAATCACGCGTCCGCTGTAGGCGGCTGCAAAACGTTCCTGCGACAGGCGCGCGCCGGCCTGTAGCTCCGCTCGCCGTCCCGACGGGTTGTTGACATAAAAAGCACACGGGCGGCCGTCCAGACATTCCGCGCCCACCACCACCATGAGATGCCCGCCCTGCATCGTAATCGGCAGGCGGTCATCCCCGGCCTCGTAAGAGACCGAAGCGATCACCATCCGTCCCTGCCGCAAATAGACCGGGATTTCTTCCAGGCTCGCCGGATGCGACTCAGCCGCCAGACCGCTTTCCCTGGCCATCTCGGCCAGCACATTGTGTACCCAGCCTACTTCACGCATCGCCCCGTGCGCATCCTGGCGCACCAGATAGCCGCCTCGCTCCTGCCCGAGGCGGGCCCAATCGACGAGCGAGCGCACCGGGCCGCCCCCTGCTTCCACGCACATTTTCAGGCAAGCCACTCCACAGGCGCGTTCGACCCAGTAGGCATATTCCTGCGGGCTTTCCGCTCCGCTTTCTGCCCAGCGTGGATCTTGCGCAGGATCCATCCCATGTACAAAAATAGCCTCGGCCAATTCCGGGCTGGCGACCTGGGCATAATACGGGACGTGGTAAGGCAGACGGATCATCTCAAGAACGGGTTCAGGCATCGGCGAATCCAATTTTCGGCTGATTATAATGGACTCACATGACCTCACCGTATCCCACCTGGATTGAGATCGACCTCCCGGCAATCACAGGCAACTGCGCCCGGATCCTTAGCGATACCGGCACAGCGCTAATGGCGATCGTCAAAGGCGATGCATACGGGCACGGCGCCGTGGAGGTCAGCCGGGCAGCATTGCAGGGCGGTGCAAGCTGGCTCGGCGTGGCGCGCTTTGGAGAGGCGCGCATCCTGCGTCAGAACGGGATCCGCGCGCCCATCCTGGTGCTGGGTATGGTCACGCCCGACGAGGTCGATCAGGCCATCGCCAGCGACGTGACATTGACCCTGCATAGCATGGAAACGCTTCGATTGTTTTCCGCCCGCGCCCGTGCAGCCCGCCGGGCTGTTTCTGTCCACCTGAAAGTGGACACCGGCATGGGACGCCTGGGGCTTTTCGCGGAGGAAATCATAGCCTTCACAGTCCAGGCGCAAAGGGTAGGCGAAATCCAGGTCGACGGGCTGTACAGCCATCTGGCGGCCGCCGAAGAACAAAATCCGCTGAACGAA
>DATHTH010000265.1:0-3157 GCA_035463495.1 Anaerolineales bacterium
CCTCAAGCACGCCCCGGCGCTGCTGGCACTGACCTCGCCGACGACAAACTCCTACCGCCGCCTGGTGCCGGGCTATGAAGCCCCGGTGAACATCGCCTACTCGCAGCGCAACCGCTCTGCCATCTGCCGCATCCCGGCGACAAAGAGCTACAAAGCCAAACGCGTGGAATTCCGTGCGCCCGATCCAACCTGCAATCCCTATCTGGCATTTTCCGCAATCCTCATGGCGGGGCTGGATGGTATCTGCAACGAGATCGATCCGGGTGAACCCCGCGACGTGGATCTGTACGAGCTGCCCGCCGAAGAAAAACAGAAGATCAAGCAGGTCCCCAGCTCGCTGAGCGAGGTGTTGGATGCGCTCGAAGCCGACCATGGCTTCCTGCTCGAGGGCGGCGTGTTCACCACCGATCTTCTGGAAGAATATATCGAGTACAAACGGGTCCATGAAGTGGATGCCGTCCGCCTGCGCCCAACCCCGCACGAGTTCATGCTCTATTTTGATTGCTAGGTATCCTGTCATTGCGAGCCTGAGCGGAGCGAGTGGCGAGGCAATCTCCTGTTTTGCATGAGAGTGCTCCTTCTGCGGACTCGCATTGACAGATTAATGTGGGGCAGACCGAGGCATACCTCGGTCTGTCTTCAAAAGAAAACCATGTCGCTATTCCTATCTTCTTTCATCCTTGCCATTGCATTCTGTGCGCCTCCGGGCGTGATCACGGCTGAGACTGTCCGGCGCGGTGCGGCGCGTGGTTTTTTCCCCGCCCTCTTCGTCCAGTTCGGGTCCCTGGTGGGAGACACCACCTGGGCGATCATTGCGCTCACCGGGCTGGCATTTATCGTGCAAAACAGCCTGGCGAAAATCATCCTGAGCCTGGTCGGCATCCTGCTCATGCTCAAGCTTGCCTGGAATGCTATTCAGGACGCACATCACGGAAAGGACCTCGTTGCGACGGACGCCAACAACCACCGTGGAGACTTCGCGAACGGCGCCTTCCTGTCCCTGGGAAACCCGATGAATATCGTATTCTGGACAGGCTTGGGCACCACCGTGTTCACATCCATATCGGGACGTCCTCAACCCTCTGATTTCGCCCTCTTTTTTGCTGGCTTTCTCGGCGGAGCGATCGTCTGGTGCTTCGTGATGGCAGGGCTGGTCGCCTGGGGTCGTCGCTATGTCACCGGCTCGTTTTTCCGCTGGGTCAATCTCGGATGTGGAATCGCGCTCGGATACTTTGCCGTGCAGCTTGGGGTAAATCTGCTTCGAAACCTGCAGTGACGGGAACTTGCGTGGAAAGCTAACCAATGGGAAAATCGTCTCTGGCTCGCAAGCGGGCCCTGTTCGACATGACGACACAACCTTTCCCAGTGTTTCCCGAAGAGACGGATCCTCGTCTCCTGGAGGCTCTCGCCAGCCTCAACCAGATCAGCAACGCCATCAATCGAATCGGCTCTGATGACGCAGACCAGACGGATTGGAGCCTGCAGCTGATCGTGGACAGCGCGATCCGCGTCGTGCCCGGTTCTTCAGCCGTGATCTATACCTACGACCAGAAAACCGGAAAATTCGAGAACGAGTCTCGCGTTTCGGCGGAACCCGAGGGACAACACGCGCCCATCCAGGCAGAGCGCCCTGACGATGCCCCGCGTTCGACCGGTATCGGGATGAGAACCATCCAACGCGGTCGCCGGTGTTTCTCCTACGAAGAACCCGACCTGAACGTGCATCCCTATCATGCTGCACTGGGGGTAAAGGCAGTCGCCTGTTTTCCGCTGATCGTCGCGGAACAGGCAGTGGGACTGCTATACATTTATCTGCATGAGGCTCGCCAGTTCACCTACCTCGAGCAGCTCATGCTGGATAACTTTGTCAATCAGGCTGCCATGGCGATCTATCACGCCCGGCGCCTTGCCGGGGTCCGGCGTGACCTCCTGCGCAAGGAGGAGGAGCTCAGGCAGCTCCGCCGGGCGGGACTGCTGATCTCCTCCCGGCTGCGCCTGGAGGAAACGCTTGATTCCATCTTGCAGCTGGCGCTTGAAGTTACGAATGCCCGGTATGGGATTTTTCGGCTTCTGGACAAAGACGGCGAATACCTGGTCACGCGTGCCGTCAGCGGAGTCCATCTCGAGCGCCCATTGGTGGAGAGGCTCCCGCTGGCTGGAAACAGCATCATGGCATATGTCGCGCGCACACGCCAGCCTCTGCTCATCCCGGACTTACGCCAGGAGCCCTGGTCTGCGATTTACTACCCGTTGGATTCCACCCTGGAGATGCGTTCCGAGCTGGTGGTGCCTCTGATCAACGCCAGCGGGCGCCTCGAAGGCGTGCTCAACCTGGAAAGCCCAGATCGCGCCGCGTTTTCCGAAGATGATAACCACATGCTACAAGCCCTTGCTGCCTACGCGATTACAGCCATCCAGGAGATTCGTTTGCTCGACGCCCTCCAGGAGGCCGCCCAGCTCCTGATCTCACAGCCCATGCAGCAGGTGCTGGACCGGCTCTGCATGATGGCAAACGATCTGCTGAACACATCCGCCAGCGCCATCTGGTTATCCGATGATGCAGGAGAGTTTCAGCGGGCCGCCTCCAACGGACCTTTCGAGCATATAGAAGACGTTTCCGCATTAAGGAGCCTATCCAACGCCCTTATCCTCCCGCTTCTCACCGGGGATGGGGCGGATCATATGGGCATGTTCGGCGTGTTTCACGGGGAGCCGGGCGCCGGTCGAAGCATCGGGTCGGAATGGGATAAGAAGGTGCTGGCTTGCCTCGCCAATTATGCCGCGCTGGCTGTGCAGAATGAATCCCGCCAGCGGGCTTTGCGCCTCTCCCAGGAACAACACTGGACTGCCGAGACCTTCGCCGCGGTCGGTGATATTTCTGCCAATTTGCTGCACAACATGAACAACAAGGTGGGCACCATCCCGGTCCGAGTTCAGGCGATCCAGGACAAATATCGCCAGGTCCTTGCAGCGGATGCCTATCTCGCCAACAATCTCGCGGAGATCGAGCGCAGCGCGGCAGATGCGATGCAGATCGTGCAGGAAAACCTTTCTCATTTGCGGCCGATCCGTCTGGAGAAAGTCAAAATCCTCCCCTGTATCCAGGCCGCGATCGAGACCGTTCGTGTCCCATCCGGCGTCCGGGTGGAACTGCAGG
>DATHTH010000266.1:0-6686 GCA_035463495.1 Anaerolineales bacterium
TCACTCACCCACAGCAGGAGGAAATGGCAGTAGACGATATCGAAGCTTTGATTGGAATAGGGAAGCTGGAGCACATCCCCCTGTACCAAGGCCGACGCCGGAGCATGAAGCCGGCATTGGGCAAGCGCCGCCGGGTCGATATCCAGACCATGAACGGCGAAGGATTCAGGGAGCTCGGAGAGGATCGCGCCGGTGCCGCAGCCGACTTCCAGCACACGGCTGGCACTCGATAGATTTGCTTCTTCGAAGAGATAGGCGCGCAGGTCGCGCGTCCATCTGGCCTGCTGGGTATAACGGCTGTGCCAGTCCATTCATCAAGTATAAATGGTCTCCCACTCATCCCGCAGGATGTTGCCGAGCACGGATTCACTCCTGCCCTGGGCAGGCAGCACATCGCCATCCGGCTCCACATACAACCAGGCTTTGCCCGCTCCTTCGGGAACCGCATCCTCTTGCGCCTCATAGGAGACCGGATTCGCTTCCGAGTAAGGAACCGGCAGGTCGAATCGCAGGGTAAGCCCGAGCGCCGCAGCCTGGTCGCGCAGGGCACCAAAGGTATTGCTGAGAACAGCATCTGCACTGGTCAACGATAGGCTCGTTACCTTCGAAGCTGCCAGTCGCTCCAGGATCTCTTCTGCACGATCAATATTGTCCCCGCTTAATGTCAGGTGCGCGGTGACAAAAATATCTTCGGCAATGACTCTTTCCAGCGCCTCCCATGACTCTTGGTTGAACGGTTGAATCAGGAAGAGGATATGATCGAGCCCGGTTTGCAGGAGCACATCAAGATACTCTTTATCGAGCAGGCGCAAGCCATCGGTGAGCAGCCCACAGACCTGGTCGTTCTTTTCGGCATGCGCGATGAGCTCTGGCAGATCCTCTCGCAAGGTGGCTTCACCGCCGGTAAAGGTGATATGCGGGATGCCTGCCTGCCAGGCTTTATCCAGGATCGTGCGCCATTCGTCTGTAGTGAGTTCACGGTCGACGCGTTTCGCTGGCGCGTATTCGGCATGCGAGTCCTCCCGCAGGCGATACGTCAGTGCGCAGTCGAGACGCAGAGGGGCGGTCAGGTCCGCAGAATGAGGCGCGGCGCGCTCGAAATCGAGGAAGGAGACAGGGTCCAGATCGGGGGTCGATATCAATGTCTCAATCCGGTCGATAAAGTCTGCATAGTCCTGTTGTGCGACGACCCGGCTGACACGATAACGCGCGGCGATCTGTCTGGCCGCCTCGTCCGGCTGAGTGCCGCGGATAAAGTGATAGGCGTATTCCGCAGCAGTGGCATTCAACTGGAGGACCGTGGCAGCATTCAAGATCAACAGACCGGAGCCATCTGCTCGCAGGCGCAGGTGGACACGATAGGGCTTGTCGTCCTGCATTGCCTGTTTGTGATATACGCCAACCGGCAGCGGCTGGACTTTTGCAAAACGATCTGTAAGCCTGTTCATGATATTCATCGTTCCTCCTCGAAACGTAGTCGGGTCAATGATTGAGTACAGGTACCGCTGTCAATGCTGCCTGGTTGAACGTCAGAGGACATCCGCCACCACATTCGGCTACAACCGGGCAACCCTCGCATTTGGCGGGCAGGCCGCGGCGCTCGCGCAGCTTCACCGACAGATCGTGGTTCCAGATCGACTCCCAGGGATCGGTCAGGATGTTGCCGAGCGGAGTGTAGTAAGACTGGCAGGGCAGCACGTTGCCGTTCGATTCGATGCACATGCTGTACAGGGAGGCTGTGCAACCTTTTACACCCAGATTGCTCTGCGTGGGATCGAAGTTGCAGTACTGAGTGGGTGTATACCAGATCAGTCGCTGTCCGTGTTCAGACGTCTTCTTGACAGCCATATCCAGGATGGGCTGCAGCTCCCGCTCATGCAGACCGGTCCCTACCGTGATGCCCAGTCCGGAATAAATCAGGGCATTCAAGCCTACTGTCGGCACGCCAAGTCCAGCCAGGAAGTCCAGGGTATCGGGAATCTTGTGGACGTTGGTGCGCAGCATGGTGGTGTTGGTCATCACGTATAGGCGCGTACTCAGGACGTTCTTTAATCCCTGGATGGTCTGTTTGAACGCGCCTTTTGCGCGCATCATCCGGTCATGGATCTGCGCATCGCAGGATTCGACCGTGATTTGAACATGGTCGAGCCCTGCCTCCAGCAGCTTTTGCACATAGGCTTCGTCAGTAAGACGCCGGGCATTCGTATTCAAGCCAGTGATCTGGCCGTTTGCTTCGGCGTGCGCAATCAGCTCGGGGAGGTCGTTCCTCAGTGTTGCCTCACCGCCGGTGAAGACGATGTGCGGCACGCCCAGTGCCCAGAGGTGGTCAAGGATATTGAACCACTGCTCCGTGCTCAATTCCGGGAAGTTCCGTTCGCGGGCATTGTAGCAGTGTGCGCAGTCGTTATTGCAGCGATAGGTGACGGCGAGGTCCATGCGATAGGGGGCGGAAGGACGGGCGCTAAAAGGCATGATCGATTCCAGGTCAAGCTCGTGGACCGCACAGGCGCCGTCGGGGTGGAGCAGGTTATCAAGTTGAAGGTTAAAGGTGGAAAGATCCTCGTTAGCCTGCTTTGCACTTACGCGGTACTGATTCCGTACGCGCTTAACGATTTCCTGTTCCTTCTTTCCCTCGAGAAGTAGATAAGCCATCAAGGTCGCGGTAGGATTTAGATGCATCACGCGGTTGGCATTGACGATTAACGTGCCGCTGCCGTCCGGGTCGACCCGCAAATGAATGCGCGATTTTTCATGCTCATTTTCGCGAGGGTAGTGATAAAGCCTCGGCCTGGAGTCCAAAGTCTCCAGACTTTGGATATGCTTACTTGACGCCAATGTCATGAGACGCTGGAACCCAGTTCTAAAATTCAGGGACATCTCTTACCTCATCCATTCTGGCAAAATCGAGTTCCTGCCATTGAGCTACATACGCCCCATAGTTGCTAAAGCTATAGTCTTCAGGTCTCTTAGCCAGCTGGTGTTTTACCGGATTCCAAAACACATATCGAAGTCGGTTGTAATAATCTCGATCTGTACGAATGCATGTATCCCAGTAGTTCCACCAGACTCGCCGCCCCCTCGATTGATCCTCACGATTCCACTTTCGTGCGGTGAATTTGTGAACACTATTGATAAATTTCGAGAGACTCCCAGCGAGTTCGGGTGATCGAACAATCGCATGATAATGATTGTGCAGGACAACCCAGGCAATAACTTGCCACTCGTAAATCTTCGCGGCCTCATGGAACGCGTCGCGCCATTCTACTTTACGCTGTGGGGCTTCCATTAAGTTCGCTTTCCCGTAGATGGCTCCGGTCAACAAGTAGACAAGAGGGAGCACAAAGAGATGCGGAGGATTATGCGGAGCTGTCTTGAAGGTTGCATTAGCCATAGTACGGGTTTCATTGAAGCCGGAATCTTAGTGAAGGATGCCTGTGAGATCAGACGCTGGACTTCCATTGAAACAGAACTGCCAACGTCTGGAGACGTTGAGTCCGGTGCTACCGTCCTCCACCGGCGCAGGCGCAGGCACAGCCCGCGCACGCGCAGGCACACGCGCAGCCGCGACTGCCGCCGCCGCCCATGCTGCGCCCGCCCGTTGAGGAGGGCTTCGGCGGCGGATTGGTAACATTCGTCACACGGCTCGTGAACTCACCGACGTTGCCGATCACCTTCTGAGAAAAGGTTTGCACGCCGCCAACGACGGATGCGGCGAAGTCGGCGCCGGGCAGCGATGAGCCGCCTGACGATTGGCTCGGCGCGGAGACCTGGCCTCCCCCTGAGGGCGTAATCGGACCCGTACGATATGTGGGGTCATAGTTTCCCCACCAGGTGGGCACAAAGACCGGTCCGTGGAAGACACGGCGCGAGCGGTCGTCGTAGTCCTGGTCCAGCATGGTCCATTCCAGCTGCTGATCGAAGAAGCTCCGTTGCACCTCAGGGGTGTTTGCCTTTTGCACCTGCTCCCAGGCGGTTTCCATGATGCGCCTGTAATACTCGATCGTTTCCCGTCGGCTAAAGCCTTTCATTTTCTCCGAAACAGAACGCACAAGCTTGACGGTCATCTCCTGGAGCAGGTTTCTGCGCCGCTTAGCATCCGTTTCCCGGAGGGCTTTTAAGAAATTCTGTTCGTATTCATGCAAGCCCTCGGGCTGCGGAGATGTCACCTCTACCTCGAGCGGCTCCCGACGAGCAACGACTGCTGCTCCCTTCTTCACCACGCCGAACAGGATCATAGTCATGACCTTGTCGAGCGGCTGCTCCATCAGGATTCCAGCTTCGACCGCGGTGAGTCCCCGTTTGATGCCGTGACCTTCTATGGCGATCTTAGGAGACATGTACTGCAGCTTGCGGCGCTGGTTGCCGAAGAAGGTGAGGACCGGCACACCCAGGAACATGAAGATGAAGAACCCGCAGAAGAGCAGTGGCACCAGATTCGAAATGACCGAACTGATCCATTGGCCGAGATTGAAAGCGGGAGGTGTCACAATTGTGCTGGCGGGGATATATGTCTTGGGAAACGAGGCGCCGAAAATAAATTGTCTTGAGCCCGAGGCATTCGGGTTTGTCCAGGTGTACGTGACCCGGCCCTCTGAGTCGATCCCTGTCTGAGGTTCGGAGGGGAATCCAGCCGGGGCGTGGTGCCAGCGCGGCTCGTCAGGCTGGACGCCGGGTGGCAGGTGGAAGGTGACGGTCAGATCCGTATCGCCGACGATAAACTGGCTGTCGAACCAGGTCGGTGAGAAGACAGCTGAGGCGTAATCCTCGTCGCGGTCATCCGGAAAGTAAACATTCGAGATCTGACCAACGTAGATATGCACCGTCCCGGTTTCGCCCGGTTGGATGGCTTGTGCGCCCAACTCGACCGCCACACCCGAGCCGGATCCCTGATAATCTGTGGAGACAGAGACGGGTACGCCATCCACGTCCGCACGGATAGTGCTGTAGATGTAGCTGTCGTTGGGCAAGCCCACATCTACAAAATCGATTTCGTGCGCGCCGGGCTGGTTGGTGAAGGTAAGCACATAGTCCAGCGACATGGTCCCGTTTTCGTTCCAGTAGACATGGACGACTTCCCGGTCGAGACGGAAGGAATATTCCTGGGCGAGGACGCTGGTCGTCAGGCTAAACGTCAGGACCAGTGCCAGCAAGAGGGTGAGCAGTGTTCGTTTCATGGAAGGCTCCCAATTACCACTTCGGGTTTTCGGTCAGCTGGTAGGTGGTCCCGCAGAACGGGCACTCCACCATCGGGGCGCCCATAACCATTTTGACGTTTTCCGGCTTGAGGGCGCCGCCGCAGTTCCGGCAGGTCATCTGCTCGATCTTGGTATCCCCGGGCATGTCCACTTTCATCGTGACCTGCTGGACCACTTCGGTCTTTGTGCCGCGGATCGAGGCATAGATCAACCCCGCGCCGCCTGCCAGGAATAGAGCGCCCACGCAGCCAAAGCCCAATCCGTATGTCAGCCAGTTCGGGCTGCCGCTTGCGGAGGTGGAGCCGATCACATTCAATGCGCCATATCCAAGGAAGCATAGTCCGACCAGGAACAAGATCCCGGCACCGATGTAAAGAAGTGGTTTGTTTGGCATAAAGGAACTCCATTGTTTCGCGCTGAGTGGAGTGAGCCGGTAGGCGAGCATAATCGAAGCGCGGGGGATATTCAATCTATTTGCAACTAGTCTAGCATTCTCGTTCTTTTCTCACAAATGACATTCATCTTGAATTTCGTACCATATTTGTATGATTTGAAAGAGGGATATTATTCGCCGATACGGCGTGTCACTTGTCCTACAACTTAATGTAGGTTGGATTTATACTTGAGTAAATCTTAAATACAAAGGACACGAAGGAACACAAAGGGTTACGACCTGTTCCTTTGTGCGCCTTTGTGACCTTCGTGGTGAAAAATGGCATTAAGAGACTCCTTCCAAAAATGGCAAGATACGGTTCTCAAGAAATCGCTGGATAAATTCAAAGAGCGGAAAGAACGCTTCGAGACCTCGTCGGGCATCGAGGTCCCCCGCCTGCCGCTGCCTGCGGACGACGCTTCAACTGGTGCGGATGGCTACTTAGAAGAGAAGCTTGGCTTCCCGGGCGCATATCCCTACACGCGTGGCGTCCAGCCGACGATGTATCGCTCGCGCTTCTGGACGATGCGCCAGTACGCGGGATTCTCCACAGCGGAGGAGTCCAATAAGCGTTATCGTTATTTACTGGGACAGGGGCAAACTGGCTTGAGCGTCGCGTTCGACCTGCCGACTCAGATCGGCTACGACGCCGATGACCCCATTGCGCAGGGAGAGGTGGGGAAGGTGGGCGTGTCGATATCCTCGATCCGTGATATGGAGCAGCTCTTCGATCAGATACCGCTCGAGCGAGTCTCCACCTCCATGACGATTAACGCGCCGGCGGGTGTTCTCCTGGCGATGTACATCGCGGTGGCGAAGCGTCAGGGCGCGGACGTTAAGAAGCTGCGCGGCACCATTCAGAATGACATCCTCAAGGAATATGTGGCGCGCGGCACGTACATCTTCCCGCCGGGACCGTCCATGCGGCTCATTACGGACATTTTCCAGTTCTGCGCCGCCGAAGTGCCGAGCTGGAACACGATCTCGATCTCAGGCTATCATATCCGCGAAGCCGGCTCGACCGCCGCTCAGGAAGTGGCGTTTACGCTCTCGAACGC
>DATHTH010000267.1:0-7603 GCA_035463495.1 Anaerolineales bacterium
TGCAGCTCAAGATAACCCGCCAACGACCCATCCGGACGAGCTGCGCTCAACATACTTTCCTCGGACAAGCCGGCGCGCCCCAGTCCCTCGAGGAGCGCCTCCCGCCCGCCGCGCGGATTTTGCAGGTCTTCAGGCTGGAGCCGGCCCGCCAGCGCTGCGCTGCCCAGCAGTCCGACCAGCGTGCCTTCTTCATCCGTGAAGTCGATCGCTTCGAGGTTTACGCGTAATTCGAGTCCCGCATCCTTGATTGTCCTCAGCACCTCGAAGGCAGCCATCACGCCCAGGGCCCCGTCGAAGCGACCCCCATTCGGAACGGAGTCCAGGTGTGAGCCGAGGAGGAGAGTCTGATCTGGATACGGCGGACGAACGCCGCCTACTCGATCAGCGCTGCTGTGCGCGAGAAAAGCAGAATGATTCCCTGCGCCATCGGTGCGGAATTCAAGCCCTGCTATCTCGATCTGCTCGCGAAACCAGCGGCGCGCAGCAAGATGCGCCTCGCTAAAGGTGGGACGGTGCACGCCACCGTCGCCGGTTGCGCCGATTGTCGCCAGCTCATGGAAAGCAGCCAGCATGCGGGCAGAGTTAATGCGGAGAATATCCATAGGAGTAGTTGTTCTGATTGTACTGAAAGTCCCCGATGTGTTCAACCGGCTCTATTCCTTTTTGAAGACGAAGGAGATGAGGCGCGGCGGGCTGGTGGGATGATCGTCTGCATGCCAGCGCTCATCCAGTTTTACCAGTTTCAACCCATTGTTCCGGGCAGCCTTTATAAAATCCGAAACATTGTGAACGACGGCGGGAATTTCCATCGTCCCTTCTTTGCTCTGGTAGCGCGCCTTTTTCCCTTCATACTGCCGGAACGGGTGCAGCTCATTCAACAAGAAGCGCCCATCCGTCTCGAGCACGCGAAAGATCTCCGAGAAGATAAAGGCTACGTCTTCGATATGTTCCAGGACAAGGTTGCAGACAATCAGGTCATAGGACTGGTCCTCAGCGGGCCATCTCCGGGTGAGGTCCGCAATCGAAAACCTGACGTTGTCCGCACGTACCTTTTCCCTGGCTTTCTCGATCATCCCTCCGGAAAAATCCAGCGCGTCGACGCGTCTGGCGATCTGAGACAGGAAGACGGTATTCTTGCCTGTCCCGCAGCCGATCTCGAGAATGGAAGCGAAATGCTGGTCCGCCAGCGCCTCCCGGGTGATTTCCCGGTCCAGGTCACGCGTCAGGTTCCGGTCGGTGTCGTAGGATGAGGACCAGTTGTCGTATGCCTTTTGAATGCTCATATTTGTCTTTTGAACTAGAAAGATAGGAACGAAGCTGAAATTATATCGAATATTGCAAGCCGGCTCTAGCAAGCGAAGGGAGCAACTCCTACCTTATGTGAAACGAGACCTTCACAAGATTGCGAAGGTCTCGTTTTCTAACGCGGCTGCCCGCGTACCTGGAAGCTCAATCCATCCACGATGGATTGGACCTCCTGCGGCGCACGCGGATGCTTCTCTGCGTGGTGGAAGACAACCGTCAAGATAAAGGGCCCCGTGTGCTCCTCCACCGGCATCCACTCGTAGGTAAGCATGACGCCAGGGCGACCGCTCACGTCCACCACGTGGTGATCATACTTCACCAGCTGTTCCGCCTGTTCGCGCGTGCAGATAGCGATCCCCTGGTTCGGATATACCTGGTTGAACGGTCGCGGCATGCCGGGATATTACCATGACTTACTTCAGATACCGGTCGAAAAACTCGATGGTCCGCTGCATGGCGATACCGAAGTTATTCGAAATGTTGTGGTTATCGCCTTCGTAGATATAGAGCTCTACCGGCTTATTGGCTTGCACCATCTCGTCGTGCAGCATTTGGGAGAACTCCCACGGCACCACGTCATCTCCGGTTGCGTGGTGGATCTGGATGGGCCCGTTCAGATCGCTGACATAGCCATTCGCGGAAATGGATCTCCAGAATTCGGGATTGGACTCGACTGTCCCATACGTCTGCTGCAGCGAGTGTACCCAGGTCCCCGGCTCGGCACTGGTTTGCCGGGCGCCCCAGTTCCAGCGCGTGAACAGGTCCGGGTAGCGCGCCACCACGCCCGCCCAGATCACGCCCGCTTTGATATCCGCGGCAACCACCATGGAGCGCAGGGTGATGTAGCCACCCATCGAATGTCCCCACATGCCGATCCGGTTCGGGTCAGCATCCGGGTAGCGCTTCACCGAGGCGACCGCGTTGAGCACGTCGATGGAATAATTGGGCTGGGTATAAATCCCTCCGGGGGTGCCTTCCGAACGGTCGTGACCGCGGTAATCGGAGCGGAAGACGATATAGCCGCTGCTGGCGATCTGGTCCACATACGCGACATAGCGCTCTGTGGTGCGGTATTCCGCCGGTGGGATATACCCGTGGTTGAACATCACCACGGGCCAGCCTGCCGGCGGTTTTTGCCCATTGGGGACCGTCATCAGGGCATAGATTTTCAACCCGTCCGAGAGGTAGGAAACGTAATAGCGATTGTAATTCGAGCCGGGGTCCAGCACCGCTTCGACGACGATATCGCTGCCGGGATACTGGCGCGCGCGCATCGCGTCGATTTGCAGTGGATGGGCAGCCGCCGAGGGGTTTGCAGCCGGAAAAAGCTGCAGCGCGCCGCTTGAGGCAGGCACGGGAAGGGCGATCGCCGGGGCAGGAGCCTGCGCCGGCGCGTTCATGAAGGGTCGGTTCGGCAGGCTGGCGGGATCCGTGGTTTCACAGGCATGTGGCACGAGTAGGAGTAAAAGGAACCAGGAATACATTGTTCGTTTCATTTTCACTGTCTCTTCGATTGTTAAGGCGCGGGATTGCAGCCGCGTTATAGTGTTAGAACTTTCATTACCAACTTAATTCGGGCTCGAATTATAGCACAGATGTTCTATGAAAAGCGACGGTTTTTATAACCCCGAGTTGGGAGGTTTTACTGCCCGGATGGTCAACTTCTGTTACACGTGCAGCTAGTGTTCGCGCGGCTCGTCCCCGTTGAATGTGCCCTGACTCGCAACCTCATCCCCGGTCCCGTCCGGCACCGTCGTGATCCAGGTCTGGATCAGCCGGGTATCGCTTTCACTGAGCTGGAACTGGGCGTTGCGGCATAATGTGATCGTGTTTTCGATCAGCTTCTCGGCAAGTGTGGAAGCCTGCACCGGGATTTCCTTACCCAGCGGGTATCCGGAATAGAGCACACCCGTAAGAATGAAATTGATATTCGATCGTGCCACACGGATCCCCTTCTCGACGCAGCGGTCACGGACCGTTTTCGATGTGCGCGTCCACTGGTAATTTCCGTGGTCGTTGATCTCACGCGCAATTTCCTTGAGCACAATCGAGTAATGCTCCGGCATCAAATACGGGGTATCTGTGAGCTGGTTGATCTTCCATGCCAGCGGCGCCAGCGCCGGATGCTTCACAGAGAACTCACCCGCCGGAGCCGTGAGAGGGTTGGTCTCACCCGGCTGGTCCGCCATGTCTGCGCCCTGCGGGCTGTGCCGCCTCGGGTCATAGACGTAGCCCGGGATGGTGGAGAGAAGTTTCAGCTCACCGAGATCGAGCTGGTTGAGAAGGCCCTTAAAGGACTCAGCGCCCAGCCAGTTGGAGTTGCGGATGTCTGGTCCGAAGTGCTGGGTGACTCCCCCGGCGAGCGACGCCATCGTGACCGGCGCGGGTGAGTCCGACACGATCTTCTGGATCCAGCCAGCAATAGCCTGGCGTGCATTGTTGTCGCTGTCATCCTGGTGGTCAGCCTTGCGGGAGACCCGCCAGGGATCGTCTCCTGTGATCGTGATCAAGTCACTTTTTGTGGCGACGATCGCCTCCGTCAGGCTGCGCAGGGAGCGATATCCCAGCCAGTGGTCGCTTTGCTTGAACTCGGGAAATTCGCTGTAAATTTTGGGCAGCTCACTCGCCTCGATTCCCTGGGGCAGGAGCGCCTCTTCGTGGATCCGACGCGCCATTTTCGTGAGGAGCGTCTTTGAAGCTTTAGGGAGGGAGTTCGTTGGTGAAGCAGGTTCAGAGTCCTCATCCGGCTCTCCGATCCCCAGCCCCTGGCGGATGAACTCGTCCGAGGAAATAACATAATCGCAGGACGCCTTATATGCCGGAGAGACATAGAGCCCCGCTGTGAGCACAACTGTGCGGCGGTTGTGCATCCGCAGCCGCAGGAGGACCGGAGTGAAATCCGAGTCGCCTGAGAAGATAATGAATTCCTTGAAAGGAGTGGAATGGTTCAATGTATCCAGCACATCCATCACAAGATGAATATCCGTGCTGGTCTTGCCGCGCTGGGTAAGCGGAGGGCAGTCCACCACTTCAAACGCAGACCGGATGAAATAGGGGCGAAAATCGGAAAAACTCTGCGGGTTCAGGTAGCAGCGCCGGATGAGAATTCGGCGCTCGGGGCCTTCCGGCAGGGAGTGCTCCAGCCAGCTCAGCCACTTGTCCGGGTCGGCTGCGAACTGGTTGGCAACCTCCTTGCCCTGCTGTTCCTCCAGGCTGATGAAAACATTGTCAAAATCTACGAATAACGCCGCAAGCACAGGTTCTTTGACAGCATGATTGTTCATACGTCCTCCAAATGCATCCATTATATAACCAGAATACGAAAACCTGCCTGCGGAGTAGCATTTCCTTACAGCAGACGTGTGGCAGGTTGCCTGCCCAGCCGAGTCTGCGGCTGAATGAATAGAAAATATATGGCGAGTGCACCGCTGTAGACGAGCACAGCGACATATACAAACAGATTGAATACCCGTTCCGGTGGGACCGTGTTGAACAGGGACAGGAATGGAACGATCAGCACGAGATCGTACGCCAGGAAGCTCAGCAGCTGGCCGATAGCATTCTTCCAGCCGGGATAGAGCAAACCATATAGGAAATAGAATGCATCCCCGATCAGGATGCAACCGAAGATCACGGATGAGTCGGGATTGAGATTCCAGGGAAAGACAGGCTCGTGCAGGACCAGCGCGCCGCCTGCCAGAAGCAGCAATACAATGAAGATAACAAAGGATGCTTTCACCAGCCAGGGAGTGGGCTGTGACTCGCGTAGAGGAATCCTGCGACTCCACCAGAAGGCGATGGCACTCGCCAGCGCCATTACAATGGATGCGATACCAAAGGGAATCAGATTCGTGCGTCCATCCGCAAGCCCAAGCTTAAAAAAATAAATAGATGACGTCAACGCGATCACGAAAATGTTCAGCGATCCTGCAGGGAGGGCGCCCAATTCTCCGCTCCAGCCAATCCATAACGCTGCCGCGCTCACGGCCGCTAGGATCGATCCGACGAATAAATAAGAGTAGCGCCCATCCTCCCACGGCCAAATATTGAGCGCCAGCGGGACGCGAAAAATGAACCCAAACGCCAGCGCCATCAGCACCAGTCCGCCGATGAATGTTAGAGTGCGTATGTGCTTCATAGAGCCACCTTTCCTGTTGGTTTTTGTGTTAAACCCCGGCTCTCACAACACGCTACGTGAATGCCCGAGTCTTTCTCGCATCCGGTCGGGCGATGAATGCATGCCTGCTTCGTCTCATATCTTGTGGGCCAGTGCAATGCATTTGCAATATTAAGTCGAATTAAGCTGACGGTCCCATAGATATACACAGATCCGCCGGAATTCCGAGTACGCGCCCAGATATGGGGACTCTAATCGCCTTTTCTCTTTCCTCAGTAACAAAAACTTAACTGGAGATGAGACCGCAATCCAGCACCTAACAATTATGTCTGGTGCTTTTGCGCAATATTTGTTGATTGCTTCCTGCTGAGGATGTTACCTTTGGCGCACAACTTTATAAGATCGAGGTGAGCCACACCTCATGAAGGAGAAAAATGAACAACATCGTCCAACGACTTCTATATTTGACCATTGTCGTGGCTCTGGCATTTGGAGCCGCCTCCCCGGCGCTGGCTGCACCCGCCATGCAGACCGGAAATGTCTATTATGTGAGCACAACCGGCAACGATTCGAATGCCGGGTCCAGCACAGCCCCATTCAAAACGTTTAAGAAAGCAGTATCTGTTCTCAGGCCCGGTGACACGCTGCAGGTGATGGCGGGGACGTATACCGAATCTCTCCGGATGACCGCTTCAGGCACGGCTTCCGCCCCCATCAGCGTGATCGGCAACGGCGCCATCGTGGACATGAAAGCATTGCAAACGACCGCGATTAAGATCAGCGGCAGTTATGTCATCCTCTCGGGTTTCGAAGTGATCGGAGCCCTGGATGCCGGGATCGCCATCCCCGGCAAATATGTCACCGTCAGTAACAACAAGGTGCATGACAATGTCACCGAAAACGGCATCGGGACGTGCGGTACGAATGATTCCTGGGCCAGCGCGCTGAAAGTCGGGGTGGGCGGTCAGAACATCACCATCGAGAGCAATACGGTCTACAACAACTGCGGCGAGGGGATTGCCGTCACGCGTGGTGTGAATGTAACCGTCAAAAACAATACGGTCTACGATAATTTTGCCCCGAATATCTACATTGACAATTCGCCCTATTCGACCGTTCAGGGCAACCTGGTCTATTGCACGGGCGCACGCTTGCGCCGGGACGGAACCCGGGCTACCGGCATTGGGCTCGGAGAGGAGCTGTATTCGGGTTGGGGTGCGCAGATGCACGATATCATGGTCTCGGGCAATACGGTTCGGGACTGCGGAAAAGGAATCGGCGCGTTCGCCAGCGAAGTCGGCGGTACGTTCACGAATGTGACCATCACCCGGAACAATGTGCCGAGCGGGTTTGCCCGGCCAATCGCCCTCTCCACCTCGCCGAATAGGAACGTCGTGATTTCGTACAACACAATTTTCACGGATCCCTATATCTCTGACCCGGTGGGCATCAGCCTGATCGGGAACACCATCGGCGGTGTCACGGCGCCTACCTCGACAGGTGTGGTTGCCCCGACAAACACGATCATAGCTCCCACATCGACGAGTGTCGTCGCCCCTACGAACACGGTCGCAGTTCCCACCTTCACACTCGCCGCCACCCAGCCAGCCCCGACCAAAACCGCAACGCCTGCGCCTGGGTTTACCTCCACTCCTACCCCCGGGACGATTGCCTCCCCGACGTTTACCAGCGTTCCTCCATCCAGCACTCCCGTCCAATCGGGCGCGGACCCCATCTTTGGGAGCGGCTTTGAAAGTGGAAATCTGTCAGATTGGTCTGCAAATGCCAGTGGCGGGGGTGACCTGAGTGCCAGCCCCGCAGCGGCACTCCCTGGCGCCAGCGGCTTGTAGGCTGTCATCAACGACACCACTGCCCTGTCCGTGACGTCCGACCATCCGAATGCCGAGCCCCGTTACCGAGCGCGCTTTTACTTCGACCCGAACTCGATCGTCATGGCAAACGGCGATGCTCATATCATCCTGAGGGGCTATGCCGGGAGTTCGACCGTGATCCTGCGCGTGGAATTCGGTTTCGGTGCCAGCGGCTATCAGGTCCGGGCTGGACTTGTGAACGATGGGACAGGCTGGACCGAGACCAGCTGGGTTACGCTCAGTGATGGTCCGCATGCCATTGAATTGGACTGGCGTGCCGCGACCGGTGCAGGCGCCAACAACGGTGGCC
>DATHTH010000268.1:0-6441 GCA_035463495.1 Anaerolineales bacterium
CAGCTGCATCTACAGCGCGCGTCGGGGAGATGGTCTTTGCCTTCGGGCATCCCTGGGGACAGCGCAACACGGTGACGCGCGGGATCGTCAGCGCGCTGGTCTCGGCGCAAACACGCCGCGGAGAGAAACTGCCCGTCATCCGCTCGGATACGCCGCTCGCGCCCGGCAACTCCGGCGGACCGCTGGTCAATGCCCGGGGCGAGGTGGTCGGGGTGAACGCCATGATCGTCGGCGGAGACCAGAGTGTCTCGATCGCCGCCTCGGTGGTGAACGAGTTTGTGAAAAAGGCTGTCAAAAAACTGGAGCCAGCCGCCGCCGATGTGATTTGAGATAGAGCTGCATATGGAGTCCACGTCTGGAGACGTTGACTCCTTTTTGTTATACTTCGATCTATGAAGACCGCCCTGCTGCTCATCGATTTTCAAAAGGATTACTTTCCCGGTGGGAAGTATCCGCTGGTGAACCCGCTGGATGCCGCGCAAAAGGCGTATATGCTGCTGCAGTGCTTCCGCGAGCACCGCGCCCACGGCGGCAAGCACGTGCATATCCAGCACATCTCCAAAAAGCCGGATGCGATGTATTTCATCTCCGGCGACCGCGGCACCGATATTCACGACTCGGTCGCGCATTTCGAGGGGGAGCCGATCGTATACAAGCACGAGAAGAACGCTTTTCTAAACACAAACCTGCTCGAGCTCCTGAAAAGCTGGGAGATCGAGCGCGTGGTCATCACGGGGATGGCGACCCATATGTGTGTGGACGCCACCGCCCGCGCCGCTTACGACCTTGGCTTTCAGGTCATCATCGCCGAAGATGCCTGTGCCACTCGCGACCTGACGTTCGGCGATACCACCATCCCTGCGGACGTGGTGCAAAAATCCTTCCTCGCCGCCCTGAGAGCCTATGGCAAGGTGATGAAGTCGGAAGAAATTTTAGCGTTGTTAGCCGCAGAAAAAAGTTTTGAGTAGGCACTGACCCTGCTCTCCACCTTCTACTTTCTACCATCTCCTCTCTGAAACCTATGACAACTCTCGACCCTGAACGACAAAAGCAAGCGAAAGAGTATGCCCGCATCCGCCGCCGGTTGTGGCTGGTGGATACGATCTTCAGCGCTGTCTACGCCCTGCTCTGGTTATTTCTCGGCTGGGCAACCGCGCTCCGGGACTGGCTCACTTCCTTTACCGACAATCCCTGGCTGCTGGTCCCGTTGTTCGTCGCGATCTTCGGCGGCATCTATACCCTCATCAATCTGCCGCTCACTTATTACAGCGGCTTCGTCCTCCCGCATCGTTTCGGTCAATCCAACCAGACCCTCAAGGACTGGGTGATCGATCTGCTAAAAGGAATGGCGGTGGGCGCGCCGCTCGGCTTGATATTGCTTGAACTGCTCTACTTCGCGCTGCGAGTCACCGGCGATTTGTGGTGGCTGTGGGCTGCTGCGGGAATGCTCGTGTTCACCGTGCTGCTCTCCAACCTGGCGCCCATCCTGATCATGCCGCTCTTCAATAAATATGTCCCACTCGGTGAGGAGCATAAGGAGCTCGCCGAGCGCCTGCTCGAGCTGGCGAGGCGCGCTAATACCAAAGTAAAAGGCGTGTTCAAGTTCGATATGTCGAAGCGCACCAAGGCTGCCAACGCCGCTCTGACGGGTATCGGCAACACCCGCCGCATCGTGCTGGGCGATACGCTCATCAACGAGTTCTCCACGGACGAGATCGAAACGGTCCTGGCGCACGAGCTGGGGCATCATGTCCATAAGGACATCCCGTTTCTGATCGCCTTTGGCACGCTGTCGACCACGCTGAGCCTCTACCTGGCATCCCTGGCGTTGAACTGGGCAACAAACTACTTTGGCTTTACCGGTCCGGCAGACATCGCCGCCTTCCCCGCCCTGGGGCTGATCTTCGGCGCGTACGGGTTGATCACCATGCCCATCGACAACGCGGTCTCGCGCTGGCGGGAGCGTATGGCTGACGATTATGCATTACAGGCGACTGGGAAGAAGGAAGCGTTCGCCTCGGCATTTACACGCCTGGCGAACCAGAACCTGGGTGAAGTGGACCCTGAAAAATGGGTGGTGTTTCTGTTCTATTCTCATCCCCCCCTCGGCGAACGGATCGCAAAGGCAAATAACTGGAAGTAACGGTTGCCTGAGCCCTGCGAAGGTTAAGTCCTGCGAGGCTGCCGAAGCTGGCGGAAACCTTCGCAAGGCCCTTCTATCCTAACGCGGTTCCATCCAGGACTTGCGTTGGAGCAGGATGGGGACCAGGATGATCAACGCAATCACAAAGCCCATCACCAGGATGCCATCGGTGGGCCCGATCTCGGAGAGATCTTGGGGTTGTGCAGTTGGGGTGGTTTGCAGGAACGAGTCGGCAGACCCCAGACTTGCCGGTGTGGAGGGGGATGCGGGGTAGCTGAGTGCTGCACTGAACAGTGCAAGGACCAGACCGAGTCCTATGGTGATGATGGGCCGCAAGAGTCTTCTCATACGTTTTTTGGTATGTAACACACCGTCCCAAAGGATTCCCGGAGGAGCGCTTCTCTGTGCACCGGGTCCTTGGGGACGTTCTACATGCGTCAAATGAAGTATATCACGCACGCATATGGATGAATTCTACCCGTTATATGTACTTGCACGTGCTTTTGAAGTATAATGCCCGCGTCGCCGCCCGGGCACGATCGTCCCGCGTGCTTTTGCGGGAGAACAGCTCATGAGGAGATAGAGTTGCGATCCATGTCTTAACACATCCGCAGTCATCACTCGTCCCATCATTCCACTTGATCGGGGCGAGTCTTGTGTTACAGGCAAAGCAGTCCTGCTAAAGACATGGCGCCGCACGCATGCGTGCCCTGCCTTGAAATCAATAAGCGATGGAAGCCATCCAAATTCCGCCAGGGCTGGATGGGCAGAAAGCGGTGACTCACTACCGGTTCGTTCCTGTTGTACCTTTACCAGAATGTGGAAGACCCCGACTGGTGATTGCGAACGCCGAAGATACATCCAATCATCGTGTGCCTGATCAGACGCATCACCAGTTTTATATTTTGTCACAGGAGCCTGCATGTTAAGGAATGTTTTTGAGTGGCTGAAACAGCCAATGGGGCGGATAGCCGTATTGATCGCGGCGTTATCTCTGTTTAGTGTTGTCGCCTTCGCGCTATTCTCCACCCAGCAATCCCCTCCACAGCCGATTGATTTTCCCCATGATAGACATGTCAGACTGGGGATGCAATGCCTGTTTTGTCACCCGGGCGCTTTACGCGGTCCCTCTCCCGGCTTGCCGACGGTGACAAAGTGCTGGGGGTGTCATCAACAGATGCAGATTACGGAGACAAGTGAACGGCTGGCCCCCTTACGAGAGCTCATTGCGAACAACCAGGAGATTTCCTGGGTGCCGGTCGCCCAGGTGCCGGACTTCGTCCACTTTACACACCGGCCGCATATCGCAGCCGGGTTGAACTGTGAGCGCTGTCACGGCGATATGGCGACTATGGGGATTGCCGAAAACCCGCAGGTCATGAACATGGGGTGGTGTCTGGATTGTCATCGGGAGCGTGCCGCCGACGATGAGGAAAAACTGATCAAGCTCACCGATTGCGGTACATGTCATTATTAAACCGGGTGCAAGGCGAAAAGGAACAGACTGACTATGAGTGAAAAAATTTCCCGGCGTGATTTTCTAAAGCTAGCCAGTGTGGGGACAGCCACGACTGCCGTGCTCACGGGCTGCGGTCCGGCTTCGCGCTACATCGAGCGCCAGCCTTATAGCCGTATGCCCGAGTACACCTATAACGGCTTGAGCACCCATTACGCCACGACGTGCCGCGAATGTTCGGCAGGCTGCGGGATCATCGTTCGCACCATGCAGGGACGCGCGCTGAAAGTGGAGGGCAACCCGAACCATCCCGTCAACCGCGGTAAGACTTGCCCGCGTGGACAGGTCACCCTGCAGGGCTTATACAACCCGGACCGCGTGCTCGGTCCGATCCGTCACAATCGCAATGAGGCGCTCTACAATGACCGCTTCCAGGCTGTGCAATCCAATATGACCTGGGAGGAAGCAATCCAGGTCGTTGCCGATGCGCTGGGGGATATCGGCGGGGCTGCCTTCCTGATGGGCGGCGCGCCCGATCACCTGTTCGACCTGGTCTCCGAGCTGGCGGCTGCCAGCGGCGCACCCGCCCCCGTCCGTTTCAGTGTGGGGAGCATGTTCGACGCGCGCGCCACACTGGCGCGGGCCGCGCAGGATCTGCTCGGGCAGGCCGCGCTTCCGTTCTTCGATATCGGCAATGCGGACCTGGTCCTCTCGTTCGGCGCGAACTTCCTTGAAACGTGGCTGGCGCCGGTCCCCTACAACCGTGCCTATGCCCAGATGCGGCGCGGCAATCCCAAGCGCCGCGGGCGCATGATCCAGTTCGAGGCGCGCATGTCGCAGACCGCCGCGAATGCGGACCAGTGGATTCCCATCCGGCCCGGCAGTGAGGGCATGGTCGCAGCTGCGATCAGCCGGCTCGCAGCCGAGGCGCGCGGCGGCGCCGTCCCCGGCTCCTTTGCGGAGGTCGATCTCGAGGCGGTGACCGAGGCATCGGGCATGTCCATGGAAGCTCTCGAGCGTGTTGCCCAGCTGGTGGCGGAAGCCGACGCTCCCATCGCCATCCCTGGCGGCGCGGCGCTGGGCTTGAGCAATGGCTCGCAGATCGCCCAGGCGATCCTGGCGTTCAACGGGCTGGCGGATAACTTCGGCAAAGCCGGCGGCGTTTTCTTCTCCGCGCTGGCGCCGGATCAGGAAGCGTACCAGGGCGCCGCGAGCGCCCGGGAGATGGCAGACTTCATTAATACCCTCAAGAGCGGCGCGGTCCGGACCCTGTTCATTCACGGCGTGAACCCGCTCTTCGAGCTGCCTGCCTCGCTCGGGTTTGCCGAAGCACTGTCCAATGTGGACACGGTCATTTCGTTCGCCACGTTCCCGGACGAAACCGCGGTTGCTTCCAACTACATCTTCCCCGATCACCACGGGCTCGAATCCTGGGGCTACCAGCGGGTAGCGACCGGGGCGCCGCAATCCGTGCTTTCAGGCGCGCAGCCAGTCGTTTCGCCGCTCTACAACACCCGTGCCACTGCCGATGTATTGCTGGCTGCAGCGGCAGCAGCTGGTATTGGGGCATTACCCTTCCAGGACGAAGTTGCCTACATTCAGAGCAAACTGGCGAGCCTCGTGTCCCAATCCGGCGGTTCCTTTGCGGCAGGTGAGATCAATACGTTTAGCGCCTCCTTCCAGCAGAACGGCGGCTGGTGGCGGGATGCTGAGCTTGCCGCTCCTTCGGCAGGGGCCATACCTGCCGCGAGCCTGCAGCTGGGCGGGAGCGAATCTGCGGGCGAAGGCGAGTTCTTCTTCTTGCCCTTCGTCTCCCCGACTCTAGGCGAGAACGGCGCGAACAAACCCTGGCTGCAAGAGCTGGCGGACCCCACCACGACCGTGATGTGGAATACCTGGGTGGAGATGAACCCTGAGACGGCTCACGAGCTGGACATCCATAACGACGACATCATCAAGATCACCAGCGAGGCTGGGGAGGTGGAGGCGCCGGTGTATCTCTACCCGGCAATCCGCCCGGATGTGATCGCCATGCCGTTCGGGCAGGGTCACACCGCCTACGGGCGCTATGCCCAGGGGCGCGGGGTGAACCCGGTCAACCTCCTGGGTGCGCACTTTAATGAAGCCGGCGACCTGGCATTCGCCGGGATGAGGGTCCGGGTCGAGAAGACCGGCCGGCGGTATGAGCTAGCCCGCCTGGAGAGCCGCATTGGCGTGTACGGTGAAGGTTTGGGTGAGGTACATCGGTAGAGGAGAGAGACATGAGTTTGCGTATTGATTTAAATACTGTGGGCGCAAAAGGGGCGCTTGCCGAAGAAGCAGATGGCAAGTGGGGGATGGTCATCGACCAGGATATCTGCACCGGCTGCCAGGCATGCGTGGCAGCCTGCGCAATGGAAAACAACCTCTCGTTCGTCATGGAAGAGGATGCAGGCTACGGGCGGACCCTGCACTGGATCCGAATCGAGCGTTTCTGGCAGGGCACGTATCCCGACGTGCGTATGACGCCGTTCCAGCCCATGTTATGCCAGCACTGCGGCAGCGCGCCCTGCGAGCCGGTCTGCCCGGTGTTTGCCTCGGTTCACAGCCAGGCGCAGCAGCTCAACCTGCAGGTGTATAACCGCTGCATCGGCACCCGCTATTGCGCGAACAACTGCCCGTACCAGGTGCGGCAGTTCAACTGGCGCGATTATCATCTGGTGCCCTTCCATGCCAATGAAGCCGAAGGTGGCGAGCTGGTCTATCCCCTCCACAACCAGTTCAATCCGGATGTCACCGTCCGCCGGCGCGGTATTATGGAAAAGTGCACCTTCTGCATCCAGCGCATCCACGCCGGGGAGGA
>DATHTH010000269.1:0-8471 GCA_035463495.1 Anaerolineales bacterium
TATGAACAACCTTTATCACTGGCACGATGAGAAAATGGTCGGGCTCGAAATGCAGGAGCTTAACCGTGAGGTCGAGAGAGCCCGTTTGCTCCGCGAAGCGGGACTTTCCACGCCAAACTGGCTGGCTCGCCAGGTCAAAGCGTTAGGGAGCTGGTTAATAGCAATAGGCAAGAACCGCCGGGAGCGCACTTCTGTAGAACAACCAGCCTCGCAAACCTTCCACAGTAAGCTGCCGACCTGATCGACTTTGTCATCCAACCAATCCTGTCACGAAAGCTCCGTGATACGTCTTAACACATGATTGCGGGAGAACCAGTAGGGTCTTTGTAGCAGCCGAAAGCAAGCTGTAAAGTCCCCAGAGCAGGTTTCGCGGTATAGTACCTGTCGTTCGAACGCTCGGGGGGCTACAATTTGTCCTGTCAGGGGACATCACGATCACCTTATGGTGCAGGAAACCACAGTTGGAAAAGAAAAGTAAAGCATACAGGGAGGATAAAGGAAGCATAAAGGGACCATACAGGCACCCGCCGCCGTCATCGGGCCAACATGGGGCCAACAAGCCACCAACCTCGAAGCAGCCAGAACACAGAAGAGCAGTAGATCAGGCAATTACACCGTAACGATAATCTGATCGTCTTCGACAGTCACCTCGTATATCCGCAGCCGGCGTTTGTCGGTGAGGCAGGCGCCGGTGAGCAGGTCGAACTCCCAGCCATGCCAGGGGCAGGCCAGGATCTCGCCCTCGCGGCCCCAGAGCCACTCGCCGGGGGCCGACGGGAGCGCCGTGCCTCCCAGGCGGCCGCGGCAGACAGGCGCGAGCTCGTGTGGGCAGACGTTCAGCACAGCTACGTAGCGGCCATGAACGTTGAAGACGCCGATCGACCGCCCGTCCAGCTCAACGATCCGCCGCGCGCCGGGCGGGATCTCCTCGACACGGGCGATGATATGACGCTGTTTACTCACGCGCCACCTCCTGCGAAGTGTCGCCCATGGCGCCATACGACACGTCCCCGTGGGAGGGCAGTCGGTACAGCGCGCGAGCTGTCTCGTGCATCACACGGTCGCGCATGCTGGCGGGAAAGTTGCGCGCCGCGAAGTCCGGCGTATCGCCGTCCCAGTGCGGAAAATCGCTCGAGAACATCAGCATGCGCTCGGCGGGAAACATCTCGAGCATCCTCTTGAAGTGCTCGGGACGATCCGGCTCTTCGATCGGCTGAGTCGTGAGGGTTACGTGCTCGAAGACGATCTCGCTGGGGGGACGGTCGAGCCAGGGAGCCGTCTGGCGCAGCGCCTTCCAGTTTTTGTCCAGCCGCCAGAGCAGCGGCGGTAGCCAGCAGACTCCACCCTCGATCAGCACCAATTTAAGCTCGGGAAATTTGATAAAGACTCCCTCGGTCACCAGGCTGATCAGGTGAGCCATGAAGCTGCCCACAAGCCCGGTATGCCACTCCAGATAGCTGCTCGGGTAGCCGGCCGCCGTTGGCGCGCCCGAAATGCCCACCCCCTCGGTGCCCGGATGGAGCGCCACCGGCAGGCCATGTTCGACGGCCGCGGCGTAGATAGGATGAAAGGTACGCTGGCCGTAGGGAATGCGCGCGCCGCTCGGCATCAGCACCTGGGCAACGCCCGGCCGATCTCCGAGCCGGCGGATCTCGCGCGCGGCCAGCTCGGGATCGTTAGGAGCAACCGCGATCGAGTAGCGAAAGCGCGGGTCAGCGGGCAGCCACTCCTCAATAAAGACATCGTTGATCGCCGATGCCTGCGCGGCCGCGTAATCGGGCTCCGGCGAGAGTCCGATCCCGAGGATGTTCTCGGGGTTGAGGATACCGTACTCGATCCTGTAGACATTGAAGAAGTGGCGCGCCAGATGTACAGCGCTGTCCTCCATGCGCTCTCCATCCTCGGTGACGGCATCTGCGCGATGCACGCCGTTGGGATTCCAGTAGTTCAGGTAGCCGGGCCCCCGGTTGCCGCTCAAATAGCGCCTGCGCCAGGGCTCAGGCAGGCGCTCTGCCACACGCGCCGGGTCGGGCACAGGGTGGATATCCGCGTCGATAATTGAGGTAATCGTCATCACAACCGTCCTTTTCGGTTTTGGGGTAATTATAAAAGGCAAGTGACAGTCGCTTTGGAATACATCATAGAAGAAATGCTTGCCGCCAGGGTGAGGGGCGCCCTGCTGACGAGCGAGCGAATTCCAAAGGAACTTGGCTGCCTATTACCTTCCAATTGCGTCTATCTTTTGAGTTATGATCGAGCAGGAGACCATTTTATTGACATTCCCCGTGGGTCTATGGTAGTATCTTCTTTGATATCCCTGCTGGTTTTTCCAATTTCCGCACAACAATTTTACAAAATATTGAGGCTTGAGCACTTTTCCAGTCATTATCTGAACGTATCTTGTCTCTGGTCGCTGTGCTTCTTACCTTTCGGAAGAAGCAGATAAACTGCATGTCTAGCCTATTATGGAGAAGAAGATATGAACAAGAAATCGCAACACTGGACTTTGTTGGCCGGCTTGCTGGTCTTCAGCTTGCTCCTCGCCGCCTGCGGCGCCGTTCCGGCGCAGCAGGAAGATACCATCAAGATCGGGGCCGCTCTGTGCCTGACCGGTATCCAGGCGCCTCTGGATGAGCCGGCCTTGAAGGGTGCCCAGCTCGCCGTGGAGGAGATCAATAAAGACGGCGGCGTACTGGGGAAACAGCTTGAGCTGATCAATCTGGACTGTAAGAGTGACCCCGTTACTACGGGTAACGTTGCCATTCAATTGATCGACCAGGGCGCCAAGGCGATCATTGCCCCCAGCGACTTTGACTTTGGCGGTCCTGCCAGCCGCGAAGCTCAAAAGGCCGGCCTGGTCGGTATTTCCCCCGCCGCCTCATCCCCGTTCTATGGCTCGGAGGCGCTAGGCGACAAGCAGTTCACGATGTCCATGTGGAACACCACCATGGGCGCGGCTGCCGCTCAGTACGCCCGTGAGCAGGGCTGGGATACAGCCTATGTCGTCACCGATGATTTCATTCAGTACACCAAAGATCTCGGCCAGTACTTCGTTGAGCACTTCCAGACTCTGGGCGGTACGGTCCTGTTCGAAGAGTCCTACACACAGGGCGCGGCAGACTTCTCTGCACAGCTTGCCCGCATCCAGGCCTTGCCTGAGCCACCAGATTTCTTCTACATCTCCTCTTACATGCCAGATCTGGCGCTGATCATCCGCACCCTGCGCGAGGCCGGTTTTACACAGCCGATCCTGGGCGGCGACTCGTATGATGACCCCGGCTTGTTCCAGGCGCTTGGCCCGCAGTACGGTAATGACATTGTCTTTGCCACCCATACCTGGGTTTCCCCCGACACCTCCCCGCAGATGGCAGAGTTCCTGACGGCCTATGAAGCCAAGTTCGGCGGGCCGCCAGAGGCCATGTGGGCTGCTACCGGCTGGGATGTTGTCCATGTGCTGACTGGCGCGATGGAGAAGGCTGGCTCTACGGATGGCGCAGCGATGGCCAAGGCTATGGAAGATAACAGCTGGGAGCTGCTGACCGGAACCCTGGACTGGGAACCCGCGGCTGACGGTCATGAAACCCACAAGCAAGCGGCCATGGTCAAGCTGAACGGCGGAGAGCCTGAGTTCCTCGGATGGCTTTTGCCAGAAAGTCAGCCTGAGCCTTAATCTCGTGAATAGCGAGTTAGCGTATCTCACAACCCGACCAAAACTCACTTGCGGATTTTGTGCAGGCAATTTGCCTGCACAAAATCCTCCACAGCCTGATACATGATTACTGACATCCCTGCCGGCTCCAACCACAATACCCTGACCATTCAAGGATTAGCTAAAAATTTTTTTGGCCTGCGTGCTCTAGACGGTGTGAGTTTCACTCTTTCACGCGGCGAGATCCTCGGCCTGATCGGGCCAAACGGCTCCGGTAAAACCACTCTCATTAACGTTGTTACTGGCCTGCTCCCTGCGACCAAGGGGCAGGTTTTTGCAAACGGGGTGGAGATCACAAACAAGAAACCCTATCAGATCGCCCATGCCGGTCTGGCGCGTACGTTCCAGACGATCCGTCTGTTTCGGGAGCTGACCGTGCTCGAGAATGTGGAGGTGGCCGCAGTCAGCATGGGACTCTCCCGGGCAGAAGCGCGCAAGCGAGCACTTGGGGTGCTAGAGGAGATTGGCATCGCCCGCTGGGCCGAGATGCGCTCTGGAGTGCTGCCCTACGGTCTGGAGCGCCGTGTGGAAGTAGCCCGCGCGTTAGCAACTCAGCCAAGTTTCCTCTTCCTCGATGAGCCAGCCGCGGGTCTGAACGAGGATGAGAGCGAAGAACTGCTCCAGATACTGGTCGCTCTCCCCTCGCAGAAGAATCTCGGCATGTTGATCGTCGATCACGATATGCATTTGATCATGCGCCTTTGCCATCGCCTGCATGTGTTGAATTTCGGCAAAACAATTGGCGAGGGCACACCGCAAGAAGTGCGCAAGATCCCGGCAGTGCTCCAGGCGTATCTGGGCAAAGCCGCCGCGGGAGGCTAAGTATGCTGGAGCTGAAAAACATCCATGCCCGTTACGGAGCGATCACGGCCTTACGCGGCATCTCCTTATCTGTCAGTCAGGGAGAGCTGGTTGCCTTACTGGGAGTCAACGGCGCCGGAAAATCGACTACGCTCGCGACGATCGCTGGCGTGTTGCGGCCCTGGCAGGGTGACATCCTTTTCGAGGGCAGCTCGATCCTTGGCAAATCGCCGGAGCAGATTGCTCGCCGGGGCATCTCGCTGGTGCCCGAAGGGCGCGATATCTTCCCCAGCCTGACTGTGGAAGAGAACCTGCGTTTGGGCGCGTTCACCCGCAGTGAAAAAACCGAATACAGCCGGAATTTGAGCGAAGTCTTTGAGCTCTTCCCCGTGCTGAACGCGCGCCTGCAGCAGCCCGGCGGCACGCTCTCTGGCGGCGAGCAGCAGCAGCTTGCGATTGCCCGCGCTCTCATGTCCAGGCCGCGTTTGCTCATGCTGGATGAGCCTTCCCTGGGATTGGCCCCTGCCCTAGTCGACCAGATCTTTGAGCTCATTGCCCGCCTTCATCAGCGGGGTGTGACCATTCTGCTGGTCGAGCAGAATGTTAACAGGAGCCTGGAAATCGTCGACCGGGCCTATCTCATGAATACCGGCCTGATCGAGAACCAGGGCACCCCGCAACAGTTGCGTACCCATGCCGATATCGAAGGCATCTACATGGGCGTTAATCGTCGGTCCGGCAGATAGGAGTGCCGTCTTGATCAACCTCGAATTCATCATCAACACTCTCAGCCTGGGCAGCCTGTATGCGATGCTGGCGCTGGGATTGGTCATCATCTACGGAATCCTGCGCCTGGTCAATTTTGCGTATGGCGAGCTGATCATGATAGGCGGTTACACCTTATACCTGTTGGCTGGTTTCAGTCCATTACCCTGGCTGATCGTCGCGGTCCTGGCGGTTGTCATCGCGATGTCCACCAGTCTGCTCACCGAACTGGTCGCCTTCCGGCCCGTGCGGGAGAAATCTCTCACGGCGATGTTGATTACCTCTTTTGCTGTGAGCGCTTTGCTGCAGAATGCCGCGTTGCTGATCATCTCGCCTCGTGCCCGGGCTGTGAATTTGCCGCAGATTTTCCAGACCAGCGTGATGATTGCGGGGACCAGCGTGCCCTGGCGAAATATCCTCACAATCGTCACAAGCATCATCATGCTGACCCTGCTCACGCTGCTGTTGCGACGCACGGTGCTGGGCATCGCCTTGCGCGCCGCCGCCGATAACTTTCGAATGACCCGTATGTTGGGCGTGCCGGCCAATACCGTCATCTCGGCTGCCTTTGCCATCAGCGGCATCATGGCCGGGATCGTTTCCATCTTCTGGATCGCGCGCTCCTCCACTGTGACTCCAACTCTCGGCGCGCCGCCCTTGCTCGTGGCATTTGTTGCCACCGTCATCGGCGGCATGCGCAGCCTGACGGGCGCTGTGGTGGGCGGCTTCGTATATGCCATTATCATTAGCCTATTAGGTATCTTCTTGCCGCCCGATTTGCTGGAATTTCGCGAGGCCTTCATGTTTGCCTTTGTCATCATCATTCTGCTCTTCCGGCCTCAGGGCTTGATCAGCAGCAAAACTGCTGTGGAGCGTGTGGGATGAATCTGATGGACCGCGTCAAGACTCTCAACGCTCCATTGACCCTGGCAGCGGGTATCTTGCTCATGGCCCTGCTCACCGAGCTGCTGGGCATCCCGCTACTGACCCGCATTGTCACGGTCATGTTTGTCAGCACCATCCTCGTGCTGGGATTACAGCTCTACATGGGGAATTCCGGCATCCTGTCCTTTGCCCACATCGGTTTTATGGGCATCGGAGCGTATACCTCCGTGCTGCTGTCCATGACACCCACTGCCAAAGAGCTGGCCAACTCCAACCTGTATCCTTTCCTGATTCCAATTCATCTTCCCTTCCTGCCGTCCCTGCTGATCGGTGCGCTGGCGGCGGCGTTCATCGCAGCGGTCGTTGGACTTCCTCTGATGCGCCTTTCGGATGCCGCGGCAGTCATCACCACCTTCGCGCTGCTGGTCATTATCAACGTGGTGATGGTGCACTGGGACCGGGTGACCAACGGACCGCGGACCCTGTTTGGTGTGGACAACTACACAAATTTATGGACGGCTGTTGTCTTTTGTGTGGTTACGATCTTTGCCGTCTATCTTTTCAAAGAGTCGCGCGTTGGCCTGCGCCTGCGCGCCACCCGCGACGATGCCTACGCAGCCGCCTCGATTGGCATCAACATGGTGGTGATGCGCTGGCTGGCCTTCATTGCCAGTGCCTTTGTCGCGGGAGTAGGCGGGGCACTTTGGGCGCACTTCATCACTTCGTTCACTCCTTATTCCTTCTACTTGACTGAGACATTTGTGATCCTGGCGATGTTGGTGATCGGCGGCCCATACAGCGTCTCGGGGGCCGTGGTGGGAACGTTAGTAGTGACCGCCGTTCGTGAAGTTCTGCGAGCCATCGAAAACCAGATCAATATCCTGCAAATTTTTCCCGAGGGTTTCTTCGGTTTTACCGAAGTGGTCCTGGCGATCGTCTTGATCGTGATCCTGATTTACCGTCCGACTGGCATCCTGGGCAGCCAGGAAATTCGATGGCCGCCTCGCCTGCGCAGGGCCAGCTCGGCTGAAACCAACCCATCAATAGATCCTGTTTCCGGAGGCAAGCAAAATGTGTGATACCTTTGTCGCTTTACCATCCGTCACTCGTGATCGAAATGTTCTCTTTGCAAAAAGCGCGGACTGTGAAGTCAACGAAGCGAATGCCATTGTGCGCATCCCGCGCAAAAAACACGTCAGGGGAGAAAGCGTACGTGTTACGCATCTCGTCATCCCGCAGGCCGAAGAGACCTATGAAATTTTCCTGACCAAAGCCTTTTGGACGTATGGCTGTGAGATCGGGATAAACGAGTATGGCCTTGCCATGGGGGAGGAGGCTGTCTTCACCACCGAAATGGCGGAAGAGAAGGATGGACTCATTGGGCCCGACCTCATGCGCCTGGGATTGGAACGGGCCCGCAACTGCCAGGAGGCTATTGAAATTATGACGAGCCTGCTGGAAACATATGGACAGGGCGGCAGTGCAGAACTCAAAGGCAATTCCCATTTCGACAGCAGTTTTCTCATGTCCGATACCAGCGAAGCCTACATTTTGGAAACTGCCGGTCGCAACTGGGCAGTCAGGAAAGTGGATGATTTCGACTCCATTTCTAACATGCTCGGTATTTCTACGAATTGGACAACGTGTTCTGTCAATTCAGAAACAAAGACACATTGGGCAAAAACATTCGGTTTGCCAGAGGTTCCTCCCAACCTTGGCTCTCCGGATCGCCAATGTATCACGTACGATAAACTAAAAGAATCCGCCGGTCAGATCACTACTTCCACGATGTTCAACCTTATGCGCCACCACAGTGACGGATACAATCCCGCGACCGTCGACGCTCAGCGGAATATATGTATGCATGCAGGTCCACAGGAAAATCGCTGGTGGCAAGCGGACGGCGTGATGGTCACCGACGTGGGTGAGCATGGCGTGCTGATCTGGGTCACGGGCACATCCGGGAATTGTGTCTCGATTTTCAAACCCGTCTTCATGGGCATTGACCTGCCCGAGATGATCGGTCCCACTCCCACAGAACATTTTGACCCGCGTTCTCTGTGGTGGAAGCATGAGCTACTCCACCGCCGTGCTATGGCCGATTTTGGCAATCTCCTGCCAGAGATCAGAAAAGATTTCGATGTGCTCGAAAATGAATTCTTATCCGAAGCTGAATCGGTAAAGAAGGGTACGCTGGAAGAAAAGCGTGATTTCATGGAATATTGTTTCCAGAAGTCCATGCAGGCAACGGAAGCCTGGATTGGCCGGCTGCGCGCTCGTGCAGACCTGGCATTTGAAGACCCGGCCTACC
>DATHTH010000270.1:0-7936 GCA_035463495.1 Anaerolineales bacterium
GAAGAACGCCGTCAGACCGACAAAGAGACCGAGGATCAGGGCGACGCCGACCAACACTTCACTGATCGCGATCACCTTTGCAAACCAGGTGTACGCCTGGGCATCCAGCATGAATTGCAGGAACTCGCGGTACCAGTTGAACGCAATGGGCGGGCGGCCCTCTGCCGGGATCTGGACGGCGCCCATCCAGAAGCCTTTGAGCGCTTCGCCGGTCTGCATCCAGGCGGGATTCTGCAGCTTGGGCAAGCCGGAGCCGATCCATTTCCAGCCGAGCCAGACACGGACAGCCAGCCAGAGAATGGAGAGGCGTTTGTCGTTGAACAGGAAGTTGATGAAGGAGGGGACTTCGAGAGTTTGACCTTTCCGGGTAAGCACTTGAGCAGTCATGGTGAATGTTCCTTTCTGGAAACAACGTACGTATTTTAACGATGTACCTAATTTACACCGTTTAGGTCTGATTCGATAGTGACAAGTGTCACAATTAGGGTAGTAATTGTCCACTATTCAGGATGTCAGTCTCTCGTGTAGAGTGGAAGAATGGATCTCACCTATCCCCGACTATCCATCTGACCAGGGTAAAACACCTCTTTCAACAGAGGCGCCTGATGCTCCACCTCCCTATAGTGAATGTGAGGAGGAACGATCCATGTTCACGAATACTTTCCATCAGATCTTTTCCCTGCGCTGGAATCCCAACAGGGATGTTGCAGCCGTCTTTGCATCCTGGGTGTTGGTGACAGGCACACTATATACCGCTACAGTGATTGTCACGACGCAGGCAGGCGGAGGCTTCACCTATTTCCTGCTGTATGCCGTCCTTGCTGCAACCCTCTTTGGGGTCGGCATCCCTGTGGCATGGATGGTCGTCTATCGCAAGCGCCCGATTCGGGACCTGGGGATCACGACAAGATATCTGGGTATCAGTATTCTCTTACAGTTCATCTTTTCGGCAGTTCAATATCTGGGCACCCTTGCCAGGGTTGACTTGCCAGCGATTGAGACGCTGCTGCCTTTAGGCGCGCTCGCGCTTGCCATCGGATTTTTTGAAGCCCTCTTCTGGCGCGGCTGGGTCTTGTTGCGGTTGGAAGAGGCATTCGGTCTGATCCCCGCCATTTTGCTCGGTTCCCTGTTGTATGCGCTCTATCATATTGGCTACGGCATGCCGCTCTCAGAAATCGTATTTCTATTCTGGATCGGCGTGATGTATGCAGTGTGTTTCCGGCTCACCCGAAATATTTTTGTGCTCTGGCCCCTCTTTCAGCCGATGGGTCAGCTGGTGACCTTACTGCGCGATGGTCTTCCGTTGCCGATGATTGCCGCCCTGGGCTTCTTCGAAGTCCTGCTTGCGATGCTCGTGCTGGTCTGGCTCCTGAACCGTTACTACAGGAAGCATCACGCCACTGTCACGAAAGGACAGGTAGCAGCTTCCGCATAGCGGCTCCGTCCCGGGCAAGCAGTCACGGGAGATCTCGCTCGCCGCGTCCTCCCCGGCGCCGTCCCTCCGAAGGGAGCGACGCCGGGAGCCTCATCGATCCTGTATAAACCGGCTTGGGAAATGGGCAGAATTCTTTCCGGGGAGATAGTGCAGGATACTCGCCTCGGTCAGCATCACGCGCCACTGGACGCTTGCTGTCTCTTCGCCCGCGGCGCGCCTACCTTTGCGCCCCCGAGCTGGAGCTGCTCGCTCTCCTCGTCCACCAGGAACCACAGGAACTTGCTGGCGGTCATCCAGGCGACGCCGAACAATGAGAGAGCCGCCGTCTCCGCCCAGAATGTGACCGCCAGGTCGTTCGCCACCTGCATCGTTAAGATACGCGGAGCCGCCAGACAGGCGAGCAATACCACGATCATGCTCACGCCGCAGACCAGGTAAATGCGCGCCCGCAGCTTTGCCCTGCCGCCCTTGCCCCTCACCTGGTCCAGGAAGCCCACCAGGCAGAAGTACACCACAGCCGCAAAGAGGACCACCGCGGCGATGCTGTGGATGCGGGATTTCAGATCAGGCGTGCAATCCTAAGCCTGGCACAGGGTCGGACACAGCGCCGCGGCGATGGAAGCCATCCCGCCCAGCAGGCTGACCAGACGCTCTTCGTACCTGCGCTGCGCGATCCGGAAGCGGATGGCGCCCTCCCAGTAGTTGTTGAGCCACTTCCAGAACCCGCCTACATTCTCCTCGTTGAGCTCAAGCTTGTGCCCGTGGTACGCCAGCATCAGCGCCCCGATCACGAACAGGGCGCCCACGAACAGGTCGCGCACCTCCGTGTGATACGAAGCGCTGATGGAGGTGGTCACCGCCCCGGTGATCATGATGACGGTCCAGGGCAATGAGAATGCGATCAGCCCGACCATCAGCCGCAGGGCTTTATAGCTGAATGCCATCTCTTTGTCTTCGGCAGGCGTTGAGGGTGTCATTTTTCGCTCCTTGTGTGCATTTGTATTCTTGATGCTATTAACGCCGGGAGCGACGGTTTTTCTGGCATTCAGGCTCCGCTGCGCCATACCGTGTAGACCAAATTTGTCAACAACTTGACACGCCGCCATGTTTTGCGCGATACTGGTCTATACCGGTGTGCTGATAAAAACATAATCAGGGGAGCTGCCAGTGGATACTGAGTATTCCGATTCCTATCTGGTTGTGGAGCGCATGATCCGAGAAGGGGATGTCACAGCTCTGGAGCTGGGAGACCTTCTGGCAACACTCGAGAGCCAGAGACTGATCAGTGCGCAGGAACATGGCGCGCTGATCGAGCTGGCGGCGGAGACAAAGCTGAAGGATATCTCGCCCCGGGTAAGGCGAGCGCCTGCAAGCGCCCCGGATCCGGCGTAGCCATCCGGCGATGTGCCTCGTGCAGCGGAAGGGCGGCGAGGGAAAGCCTCTGCCTTCTATCCGCCGCCCAATATGCCTCGTGCCGGGGAGAGCTGGCCCTGACTAAATAATTGAGTACAAATGTCTAAGGGGGGTAAGTACATGCCTATGGTAATCTCGGGCAGAGGGCTATACAATACAACCAGATAAACGCGGGACGAGGAATGACGTGCAAGTCAGCACCCGAGCCGCAACGAACCTTCCATATTTATAGTCAGGAGATCTAAAATGGACATGATCAAAGTTTCCGCCAACTCCCGCACTTCTGCCGTAGCAGGCGCTATTGCGGGTGTCGTCCGTGAGCATCACCGAGCCGAAGTGCAGGCGATTGGAGCCGGGGCCGTGAACCAGGCCATGAAAGCGCTGGTATTGGCGACCGGCTATCTGAAAGCCGATGGGATCAATGTGACCTGTGTGCCAGAGTTCGCCGATGTCACCATCGACGACAAGGTCCGCACAGCCATCCGGCTGGTGATCGAGCCGAGCGCCGATTCGGATTTCTCCCAGCTCCGCTTCCCCTCTCACACCATGAGAAGCCAGACCGCCAACGTCTAGCGTGACCCAGAACAAGACAAGGAAAACAAAAACCGCCCTGATGAAGGGCGGTTTTGTACATGATGGCGGCAATGAGTGCGGATTGAGGGTCATGGACACCCCGCAATAGAGACGGATCAGGGTTATGAGGCGTGATGTCTTGCGATGTGCTCGGCGGGGGTGCGGTGTGGAGTGATGGTGACAGTGGACCGGGTTGTTTCAGACTGTCTCTACTGTTCCGCTTATTATAAAGATTTCCCTGCCAGGGGGTAGTTCCGTTTGTCATATATTCGGATGACATTTGTCATATTTGAAGATCTCCTGACCGGCGCTATTCCTTCACAAAATACGTCTCGCCGCGCTGGACCGCCTCGATCGCCCGCAGCAGCTCTTTCGCCACCCGGTCCTTGGGGACGTAGCCCTGCGCCCCCACCCCCGAGGCTTTCATGACGACGTAGCCCCCGGTGTAGGAAGAGACCAGGATGACCCGCGTCTTCAGCCCCAGCTCCGCCAGCCGGCGCGTGGCTTCCAGTCCATCCAGCACGGGCATGCGAATGTCCATCACCAGCACATCCGGCTGGAGCTGCTGCGCGCACGCAAGCGCCTGCTGCCCATCTTCCGCCTCGCAGACCAGCTCGATCTGCGCGGAAAGCTTGAGCAATAACCTGAGCGCAAGGCGCATCTCGGGGTGATCCTCGGCAAGTGCAACACGTATCATGAGCGCTCCAGAAGACCTTATCCTACAGGTGAATGGCAGATGTGGTGGGTGTGTGAGCTATGTGTCTCTCCCCCTCTGACAGCGTGTCTGCGACTGCCTCCTCTTCAGCCAGGGAACTCTCACTGGCCGTCGCCATCCTCCTTCTGAGCCCGCGGGGAGAGATAGCGCTCCCCGCGCAGCACGCTCCGGATGGCAGGTTCGAGATACTCGCTGATTTCATCCTTATGCATGAAACCATTGACGCCGCTGCTGAATGCCCGGTGGATGAGGTCTGCCTGCGCCTGCATGGAGATGGTAAGGATCGCAGACTGCACGCCCCTCTGGCGCATCAGGGCGGCGGCGTAAGCGGTGTCCACCGGCGGCAGGTAATCGTTCATAATGATCACGTCCGGCGGTTCCGCCAGGGCATGTTCCAGCGCATCGTTCAGATCGGGCGCTTCATCCACCACCTGCATGTCCCCTGCCCTGTCCAGATACAGGCGGATCACATCCCGCAGGACCTTGAAATCGTCGGCGATCAGGACACGGATTTTTTTCGTCTCCGTCATCCCTCCATTTTAGCAGACATTCCTCATAAACGACCCGACGGCGGCAGCCTCAACATAAGCCTGCCTGGCTTGCTAACGGTCAGATGAGTTTCCCTTATGAACCGATCCGCTGCAGCTCCTGCCCGGCGGGTGTGGAGTTAGGGTTCAGCGCGTATGCCCGCTGCAGGTCTTCGAGCGCTCCTGCCCGATCTCCCAGCGCTTCCTTCGCCATGCCGCGCCAGAAGTAGGTCTCCTCGAGCACCGGTTTGTCAATGTTGACGAGGGTGCTCTGCGCCAGGTTGATCACATCCTGATAGCGGCCGGTGTGGTAGTAGGCGGCGTAGGCGCCGTCCTGGTACCAGAGCAACCGCCAGGGGCGCTCGTCCTGCGGCAGCCCGGCATACAGGGAGAAGGCGGTGTCATACGCCTGGGCGGCGCCCCCATAATCCTGAAGGTGCACCAGGTTAGCGCCGAGGTTGAACCAGGCAAAGAACTGCTCCCGGCCGGTAAGGCTGTTCGCCTCGCTCACTGCCAGCTCGGCTGCCGAGCGGAAGTTTTGCTGCGGATCGCTTTGCGGTCCCAGGATGGCATGTACCTCGGCTGCCCGCTCCGGAGGAAAGACGACCACGTAGGCAAAGTTGAAGTGCCGCCAGAACTGCCCGATCACGTCGTACGAGACATACCACGCTTCGGCGGGTCCTTCATATGAGTCATAGACCAGGAATTGCTGCCTGGAGTCGTCGTAGCCGCTCATGATCTGGTAATGACCCAGCCAGGCATCGTCGTGTGGGTCGAGCCCCTTTTCGATCAGCACCGGGAAGCCAGCCGCCAGGAGCCGTTTGAGGGTCTCCAGGTTACCGCCCACCCGCCAGAGCGCATCGTACTGTGTGTTCTGCTCCACATAGTTCACGATCTCGAACGGGTTCACGTTCTTGTCATCCTGCTCGAAGCTGGGGCGCAGATAGAGCCGGGTCTGGAACTGGTCGCCGGTCCAGCCCCAGTACGAAAGCACCATCGAGAGGCTTGCCGGGGCGCAGTTGTTGAACTGCTGGTACTCGTGGCGGATACCGCTCAACGAGGCGCTGGCAAGGATAGGTCCAAGCGTGGGGCTGGGGACAACCGAAGGAGCCGACGTTGTGGTGAACGCGGGCACGGGCGTGCCGGTCGGCGCGGACAGGGCGGTCATGGTGGCGTGCACGATGGCGTCCACCTGCTCCTGCGGCACGAAGACGACCTCTTCGGGAGGGTTGAGCGTCCGCCGGATCGCCACGATCATATTGTCCACGCGCCAGGCAAGCCGGTCGTGGACCGGCGGCAAGTTGTAGAGGATGACCGCCAGCAGGCACAGCCCTATAGCGCCCAGGCCGGACAGCAGCAGATGTTGTCTACGCATCTGGAAAATTATAACATTTAGGGGCTTGCCGCCCAGCACGCCACGCCGATCACACCTGCATTATCCCCCAGCTGCGACAAAACGACCTCCACCTGCTCAACAGGCATGACCGTCACTCGCTCCCTCAATGTCCGCCGGATGGGGTCGAGCAGCAGGTCGCCAGCCTGAGAGACGCCTCCAGCGATGATGATCCGCCGCGGTCCCACCGCCACACAGATGTTTGCGGCAGCAATGCCAATATAGCAGCCCGCCCTCTCATAGATGTCCATGGCGATAGCGTCCCCTTCCCGGGCTGCCCGGGCGATGAGGGCGGGGGTGATCCGATTGAGGTCGTATTCACACATCTCTCCGAGCCGGGTCGTCAATCCCTGCGTGACCGCTTTCAGGCCCATCGCGGCGATGGCTGGACCCGAGGCATAGGCTTCGAGGCAGCCCCGGTTGCCGCACCCGCAGGCAGGACCATTGAAGTCGATGGTCATGTGACCCAGCTCCCCACCCGTCCCGCCGATACCCAGGTGTAGCTGCCCGTTGAGCACCAGCCCGCCGCCGATGCCCGTGCCAATCGCAAAGACTGCCACCGTGTCCACGCTGCGCCCCGCGCCGAACAGCCACTCCCCATGGGTAATGGAGCGCACATCGTTGAGCAAGGCGACCGGCAGACCGGTGAGCCGCGCCAGCGTCGCCTGCAATGGGACACGCGGCCAGGTGCCTGGCAGGTTGGGCAGGAACAAGGTCTCTCCCGCTTCGAGATCCAGTACGCCCGGCACGCCGATGCCGATGCCGCCGATCTCGTCCCGGTGCATCCCTGCCGTTTGGATGACCCGCAGGCACAGGTCCGCCATGCGCTGCATGACGGGTTCGTGTCCCTCGCGCGCCAGGGTGGGGACGCTGAGCTGGTGCAAGACCATCCCTGTCTCCACGTCCACAATCGCCGCCCGAAGGTTCGTCCCGCCCAGATCACAGCCGATGTATTTTTTCATCAAATGCCGTATGGGATTATTTCGCCGCCTGCGCTCAGGACGCAGGCGGCGACGCTATGCGGAGAAACAGTTTTTAGTGAATATAAGGTCTGAGCACATCGCGAGAGAGATAGAAACCGCGCTTGATCAGGTCTTCATCGCCTTCGAAGTTGCGGTCTTCGTGCTCGATGCTGATCACATAATCGTAGCGTGCTGCGATCAATTCTCCAGTGAACTTGGCCCAGTCGATGTCGCCCAGGCCGGGCAGGCGTGGAATCTGCCAGCCCATGCCCTGTGCCAGCACGCCGTTGTTATAGAGCCCCTCCCGGTCGATGTGCAGATCCTTCGCATGCACATGGAAGATCTTATCTTTGAACTCGCGCACCACGCGCTGGTAATCGATCATCTGCAGGATGAGATGCGACGGGTCGAGGTTCAGCCCGAAGTTGTCATCCGGGATGATCTCCCACATCTTGCGCCAGATGGCGGGCGAGCTGGCGAGGTTGACTCCACCGGGCCACTCATCATACGAGAAGAGCATCGGACAGTTCTCGATCGCGATCTTAATGCCATGCTCCTTCGCAAACTTCACAATGGGCGGCCAGACCCTGGCGTATTCCTCCAGATTCTGAGGCGTGGTCCTGTCCTTGTCCCGCCCGATGAAGGTGCCGACAATGGGCACTTCCAGCAAAGCGGCTGCTTCGATCACTTTCTTGAGGTGGCTGATGACCGTCTCGCGATGCTCCGCATCCGGATGAAGCGGGTTCGGATAATAGCCGAGCGACGACACGATCAAGCCGCAGTCGTCAAGCATGCGGCGGATCTCTCTGGCTTTCCCCTGGTCCAGGTTCTGGACGTCGATGTGGGAGACGCCGGCATAACGGCGGGTCGCTTTTTCGACGGGCCAGCAGGCGATCTCAATGGCCTCGAAGCCGCTCT
>DATHTH010000271.1:0-19772 GCA_035463495.1 Anaerolineales bacterium
ACACAGATCCTTTCGATTTCGTGCTCGCGGGCATGATCGGCAAGGTTCTGCCAGTATGGGATTGCTATGTCTTCCCACTGATAGCGCAGAATTTTGTGGACTTCGGGGGGCCAGGCTGTTGTAATCCAGTTCGCGTTCTGATCGCCCGGGCCGCCTGGTAAACCGGACATCATCACAATCCGCCGTACGCCGAGGAGCTGAGCAAGCTTCATCGTACTGCGAACAACCCCGTCGTTTGATTTGCCTCGCTCGCCGGGTGCCAGCTGGTTACCAGAACAATTCAGCGCGCTGATCTCTAGATCGTGATCGCGGATCTTCGCAGCAAAATTTTTTCGTTTCGCTGCATTTTGCAGGAGAAGATCGAGGTTCAGGTGCGGCGCCGAGGACCAGCCGCCACAGCCGAATTCAAGAGTCTGAATACCCAGACTGGCGGCTGTTTCGAGCAATTCATCAAATGGCAGGTGTCCTAAACTATCGGTGACTAAACCCAATCGCATGGTGCTTTCCTTGAGTGTGTATTTCGACCAGGCGCGCTGCTATGGCCTGTCAACCTCTGTGTCAAACTCGCTCACAGGCACCCAACGATGCTCCTGACACGACAGGTCTACAGCATCGATGATCTTGTTCACTTCATAAGCAAAGCGGACATCAGGCTGAGCCGGCTGTTCCAAGGCAATGGCAGTGATAAGATCGTGCGCCTCAATGGTCTTCTGATCGCTATATCCCAGACCTATACCCGCCAGACCGAAGAAAGCTTTATAACCCGGATGTTCCGGTCCGATGTAAATTGTCTTGCGGACGAGGATTTCCATAATATCCTCATTTTCAACGGCACGCTTCTCACAACCGCTTTGAGCGGTTGCCGCATAGCCCGAGCCACTGGCGGGCACAACTCGCTCTTTGATGTTTGTAGCGCTCAGCCCACAGACCTCGACGATCTCGCCCACTAAAAAGAGAGCAAAGGCAACAGTGTTCGAACCGAGATCCCCCAGTGCGCCCGTACCGGCTAGCGCCCGATCTAGTCGCCAGCTGAAAGGGACATCGGGGTCGGCGAGGAAGTCCCGGTCGAATGTCCCTCGAAAGAGTGTAATATCACCCAACTCCCCGGACTCAACTAGCTGTTTCGCAAACGCCTGGGCGGGGTTCTTCAAGTAGCTGAATCCAACGATACTGATGGTTCCAGACTTTTCCACCGCTGTGACTATCCGGGCTGCATCCGCCGACGTCGTTGCCAGTGGTTTTTCACAATAAATATGCTTACCAGCCCGGGCTGCGGCAATCGCCATCTGGGCGTGGAGAGCGTTCGGGGTTGTGATATCAAAAACATCTACGCGAGCATCTTCGACGACCTCCTGCCAGTTTGTTGTCCAGCGGGCAAAGCCAAACTCGTTCGCCCACTTTTCTACGGCTCCCGCATCGATGTCCGCGACGATCTCCAGAATTGGTCGGCCTGGCTCACTGCCAAAAACAAGCGGGACATTCTTAAATGCTGTGGCGTGCGCTTTACCCATCCCGCCGGTGCCGATAAGCCCAATCCGTATGTCTTTCAAAGCTGATACTCCTTTCCTTGCGTGCGCTGCCCGTTCAGGTTGTCAATAGCAGCACCAATATTCGAAGCTCACAGGATTCTATTGGCTATTTTTGTAAAGATTTCTGTTCCCGTTGGCTAATCAGCTCGAGTCCAAAAGATGCGGTGCTGATCACGACAGCCAGTCCCAAGAGTCCGGCCCTGGGTAGTAATTTAGAATCTTTACGATGAGAAGATCAGGGTGACCGATGGACGGAGAAGATAAATGAGTCAGCGAAGTATTCATCGGTTCGCAAAAGCGGGTTTCCATCGATGTCATATTCAACTTGCTCCAAATAAAGGATTGGTGAGTGAAGAGCCACGTCCAAGCTTTTCGCCATATCCGCGTGCGCTGCCATGGGCCGCAATTAGGCAGTTGCATGACCAATGCTTAGCTCCAGCTCCTCTTCGACCTATTCGTAGATTGATTGGTGAGTTTCCAGAAACATTTCGCTCTCGCACATCAAACATCATCAATTTGAGCGCCACATTGGAGATGGTTCACTCTATTGCCTGACGTCTCAGAGCATGGCGCGAATTTCTGGGGTCGCATAACTGACCGGAATATTAGCGGCTTTCTTATCGATCAAGGCGGTCACAACTTTTCGTACAGCACCCGCGATATCATCCAAGTCTTCCTTCTCGAGCAGGGGATGCACACTGGCCAGCCAGAAATACTCATCACATACACGCTCCGCAGTCGGGCAGAGTCCTTGCCGGTAGTCGACATGCCCTTCATAAAGTGGACATTCAAATGGGCAGGTAGTTCCGCCATACCCGGACTTATTCAGAAACAAGGGTTCCAGATACTGAGGCATCAACCAGCGAGTAGTGCGGATATTATTAAGGTCATATACACCCTCCGCTGCCAAAGCCACAGCAAAATTGACCATGTCGGTCCCAAGCACTTCCGGGAGCAAACGTAGAATGTAATAAAAGTAAACTCGCTCGCCCCATGCAGATTCACCCGGAATGGCTATGCCCGGCAAATCCTTGAGCTGCGCCGATAAATAACGCGCATTTTCTGTGCGACGAGCAATCAACCAATCGGCTCGCTTCATCTGCTGGATTCCGATCGCTGCCTGTAAATTCGTGATTCGGTAATTTGTGCATGGCAATCCCCAATGGTATTTCGATGCTTTTCCCATCGATCTGCGCCGAGCGAAATCCATGTATCCCCACATTTTCTCATAGAGATCATCATCATTGGTAATCACAAAACCACCCTCACCGGTATTGGTAATTTTGCCGGTGATGGTACTGAAGGAGCCTACATGGCCGATTGTGCCAACTTTCTTGCCTTTGTACGTTGCTCCTAAGGATTGGGCTGCATCTTCCAGAACCCATAAGTTGTGTCTACGGGCAATATCCATGATGGCATCCATATCGACCGGATTGCCGGCAAGGTGGACCGGAATGATCGCTTTCGTGCGAGGTGTGATCCTGCGCTCGATATCCTCCGGATCCAATCCGAGGTGATCAGGATCAATATCCGCAAAAATCGGGATGGCGTTTTGTTCCAGTACGCAAGTATCAGAGGCAATGAAGGTGTAGGGAGTCACAATGACCTCATCCCCCGGCCCGATCCCAAATGCAGCCAGAGCGATGTGGAGAGAGGTCGTCCCACTTGAAACTGCGATGGCATGTTTCACCCCGAACCAGTTCGCCAGATCTCTCTCGTATACTTCGGTGGCTTCGCCCCGCCGGAGCTGCTTTTTCCGGGCAACTTCTATGAGCGCCTCCAGTTCTTCATCATCAAAAACATCTTGCTCGATGATCGGTCCTTTCACACGAACCGGTTTGCCTCCATCGATAGCGAGTGCAGTGTCGAAGTTGCTAATCATTGGGTCTCCTTAATAGTCTAAAATAGATTGCTGGCACGCAATGAGGGTGATGCGTAGCCAGCGTTATCATGGCTGATCATAGCTGGACCGATCTTATCCTTCTCGTTGCAGCCGGTATTTTTGGTCGAGGTCGTCAATCTTCTTAATTTTTGGTGCAGACCTTCCGCCTTGGAACTCACTCTTCAACCAGATATCGAGTAGTTTTTTGGCAACTTCGATTCCAGTGATCTGGCTACCGAAGGTGATGATCTGAGCATCATTGCTGGCGCGTGCGCGCTCGGCTGTGTACGGATCCTGGACACAAACAGCTCTGACCCCAGGCACTTTGTTTGCTACGATTGCCATGCCGGCCCCAGTCCCACACACAAGGATGCCCCGATCATATTGCTTGGCTGCAACTTTTTCCGCCAGTGCAGTTCCGATATCTGGATAATCTACCGGGTCAGCTTCCTCAACCCCCATATCTTTGACTTCGTAACCAAGCGAAGATAAGTACTCAGTTATCTTTTGCTTCAAGGGCAGGCCAAAGTGATCCGAGCCTATAATAATTTTGTTGCTCATATCGTTCATATTCATGCCTCGATAAACATGTATGTTGACAGACATCCTGCCGTTACAAGAAATTTCAGGGTCTCGTCAAGCTTTCAAGCAATCTTCACAGTATGACCAGGTTGGGATTCTGATCAGCAGAATTGGTAAGCTGGTTTCAGGCTGAGCCATGACTGGTTAAGTAAGTGTCTGGGGTCGTGATTTTTTACCACTAGTTTGGCCGCATCCGGTTAAGGATCTCTAGCATCAAATGCACATCGTCACCCATGAGTGCGTCCGCGCCGAGCTCGATGCTGAAGATCATGCTGTCCTCGTCGGTGGTTGACCATGACCACACTGCGATTTCGTTCTCGTGAAGCGCGCGAACAACTTCGGCGGTGAGGACGGTGTATTGATGTTGGAGCACGGGCGCGGGAAAGCGCTTCGCCTGCCGGACCGCGTCAAGTGGATCGGCCGGCGCGTCATCAGGCAGGCGCTCGGGAGCGAGCAAGAGTTCCGGGCATTTAGACTTTGCTAGTTGCAAGGCTTCATGATGGTAGGAACTCATAAAAGCTGTATCCAACATATTATGTTTTAGAAACAGGTCGACCAAACCCAGGGCGATGCGATCCGACTCGTCGCCGTCTGCACCCTTCACTTCAAAACAGGAGAAGATACCTGCTTCCCTGTAAAGCAAGAGAGTCTCTTCTGTCAACGGAACCCTTACTCCAGCAAACTCTGGCTTGAAATTCCCGCCAGCATCGAGCTGCTGAATGTCATCCCAGGTGGCGGCACTCACGCGCCCGCTTCCGGTGGTCGTCCGGTCGAGCGTCACGTCGTGCATCATCACCAGTTTTCCATCGCGGGTGATGTTAACATCACATTCGATCATTTCGATACCCAACTCGATGGCTTTGCGATACGCCTCCAGCGTGTTCTCCGGGTAGGCAATCGAGTCTCCGCGGTGGGCAACGGACAGCGGACGATACTCCCGAAGCCAGGGGTTGATTGACATGAATGTATTCCTTTCAAAAGAGAATTAAGACTTGAGCGCTCCCTTAAGCGAGAGCTGGTCTGCAAAGTGACAGGCGGCGAAGTGGCCGGGGCGATATTCCTTCCAGGCGGGCATCTCGTGCTTGCATATCTCTTGAGCATACGGGCAGCGCGGATGAAATGGACAGCCCGTCGGTGGATTGGCCGGACTGGGGATTTCGCCCTCCAGGATCACAGGCTTCATCACCTCGTCCGGGTCTAGCGCGGGAATGGCGGACATGAGCGCCTCTGTGTAGGGGTGCAGCGGCTGATAGAACAGGTCCGCGGTGGGCGCCACTTCCACCAGCCGCCCCAGGTACATCACCGCCACCCGATCGCTGACATGCTCGACCACGCTGAGATCATGAGCGACGAATAAATATGTGAGACCCAATTCCTTCTGCATGTCCATCAACAGGTTGAGAATCTGCGCCTGGATGGAGACATCCAGCGCCGAGACGGGTTCGTCGCAAACCACAAACTGAGGCTGCACGACCAGGGCACGCGCGATACCGATGCGCTGGCGTTGTCCACCGCTGAAAGCATGCGGGTAACGCCGGAGATGTTCGAGACTCAGCTGGCAACGGCGAGCGGTTTCACGGACGCGCTCGTCCACTTCATCACCCTGTGCTACGCCACCCGCCACTAGAGGCTCGGCGATAATGTCGCGAACCGTCATGCGTGGGTTCAATGAGGAGTATGGATCCTGAAAGATCATCTGCGCATGCCGCCGAAATGCGCGTAATTCTGTAGGGCCCATTTTAGCCACGTCAGTTGCCGGACCATTCTGAAGGTGAAAAATGATCTCGCCTTCGGTGGGATTAAAAGCGCGCAGGATCGTCCTACCCGCCGTCGTCTTGCCAGAGCCGCTCTCGCCCACTAGTCCCAGTGTTTCACCTTGGAGAATATGCAAGTTGATACCATCTACAGCCTTCACTGTCCCCGCACCACCGCCCAGGAAAGCCTGCCGCACCGGGAAGTATTTTTTAAGATTTTTCACCTCGAGCAACACACGGCGTTCTTCAAGCATTTAATCTCTCCGGTTCATATAAGAGGCAGCGTACGGTATGTTGATCATCTATGTGGGTCACATCAGGCATATACACCTCACACCGTCCCGGCATCATACGGCTGCATCTGGTATGGAATGGGCACCCGCTGGGTCGCTCGAAGGGGTTGGGTATTGACCCTTCGATTGCCACCAGGCGCTGCCCGGCGGTCTTGCCCAGGCGCGGCACAGCCCGCAGGAGGTCCACGGTATATGGGTGCTTGGGGTTTCGGAGGATCTCGCGTACCGATCCGTACTCCACCACTTGTCCCAGGTACATGATAGCAACCGTATCCGCAATCTGCGCAATAACCCCCAAGTTATGAGTGATAAACATGATGGCCATACCTAGCCGTTTTTGCAGCCCGCGCATCAGTTCAAGGATTTGCGCCTGGATAGTCACGTCCAATGCGGTCGTGGGCTCGTCTGCAATCAGCAAGGCTGGATTGCATGACAAAGCCATAGCGATCATCGCCCTTTGCCGCATCCCCCCCGAGAACTGATGAGGGAAATTATCCACTCGCTGATCAGCGCCCGAGATTCCGACCAACCGTAGAAGCTCAATCGTCATCCGACGCGCTTGTTCACGTGTGACCGGCTGATGCAGCAGGACCGCTTCCATGATCTGGCTGCCAATCGTGTGCACAGGCGAAAAGGAACTCATGGGCTCCTGGAAAATCATCGCGATATCCTTCCCCCGGATATTACGAATCGCGGCCCCGGTTGGATTCAGGTGCGCCAGATCTATAACCCCGTTCTCTTTACCGCTTGCCGGGGCGGGGGGGTGAAATAGGATCTGCCCAGTGTCGATCCGCCCTGGATGGGGAATAATACGCAGGATCGAGTGTGCTGTGATGGACTTGCCGCACCCGCTTTCGCCGACCACGCCCAGGACCTCGCCGCGCCGGATGGTCAGGTTAACGCCTTCCACCGCGCGGATCATGCCCTCGTCGAGAGGAAAGGACACCCGCAAGTCTTTGATTTCCAAAAGTACATTATTATCCACGACTCACTGCCTTTTAGCGGGAGTAAGGATCGGCTGCGTCACGCATGCCATCCCCGACAAAACTGAAGGCCATAACAGATATGATCACGAATGCCACAGGGGTGAACAGCCACGGGTAGAGAGCAATGGCTTGAATGTTCTGCGCATCTTGCAGCAGCACGCCCCAGGAGATCACCGGCGCCCGCAAGCCAAGTCCAATGAAGGACAAAGAAGTTTCTGCCAGGATCATATAAGGGAACGAAATGGACAAGTCCACAATAATATAGCTCAGGAAGGACGGCAACAGGTGCCGAGCGATGATACGTGTATCGCTGCTGCCGGCAATGCGCGCCGCGACGACGAAGTCTTCTTCACGCAGCGAGAGCAATTTGCCGCGCACGCGCCGTGCCAGATGCGTCCAGCCCAGGAGCCCAAGCAGGATCGTAATGGTGAAGTACACGCGTTGGGGTGACCACTCTCGTGGCAGGGCAGCGGCCAGAGCCATCCAGAGTGGCAAGGTCGGTATCGAGCGGATGAACTCAATAAAGCGCTGGATGACCTCGTCTATACTGCCGCCAAAGAAGCCCGAGATCCCACCGATGATCAAGCCGAGAAAAAAGGAAATAAATAGACCAACCACGCCAATGGTGAGCGAGGTACGCGTTGCATGGAACAAGCGAGACAGAATGTCGCGTCCGAGCTGGTCGGTGCCCAACAAGTGCAGGTGGCCCTCTTGGACTCCGAACAAATGGATATCAGATTCAATGAGGCCCCACATTTTGTACGGGTCACCTCTGACAAAAAAGTACACGGGCCAGGGCTCGCTGGTATCTTCTTTCACCTCCAGTAGAAATGTCTCAGGGTCCATGGCAGCAGTCAGGGCATAGGTGAACGGCCGGGGGTGGAAATTACCATCCGCATCCACGAAGTGGATTGCCTGCGGACCGCCAAACAGGTAATTGGGGGTGCGGGAGCCAGGAGTATAAGGGGATAGGAATTCGGCGAACAGGGCAATGAAGACGAAAACTGCAAGAATCACCGTACCTATGATGGCCAGGCGGTGCTTCTTGAACTTCCACCACATCAACTGGAACTGGGAGGCCGTGTAGTAACGGATCTCTGCGTCTTTGGCAATCTTGGGCACAGGCGACACCGGGCGGGGTCCAACATCGGCAGCTTCAGTGATCCGGGTCATATCAAACCCTTTCCCCGTAGCGAATACGCGGATCAAGCACAGCCAGCAGCACATCCGACAAAAATGTGCCCAGAATAGTTAATGCGGCGTACATCAGCAGTATCGCGCCGGACAGGTAGGTGTCCTGGTCGAGAAGCGCGGTGAGGAAAAGCGGACCGGTGTCTGGCAAAGCAAGCACGAACGAGACAAGCGGAGCGCCTGCAATGATAGCTGTCAATTCCCAGCCAATGGTACTGACAATAGGGTTGAGGGCGACACGCACCGGGTACTTAAGCAGCAGTTTCCACTCGGGCAGGCCCTTTGCTCGCGCAGCGGTCACGTAGAGTTTGTTCTTCTCGTCGAGCAGCGTGGCTCGCATGGTACGGATCTCAAAGGCGGTGCCAGCCAGGCCCAATACCAACGCCGGGATCCACAGGTGGCGCAGCAGGTCAACAACCTTGCCCCAGCTCCAATCTGCTTCGGCATACTTAGGCGAGAACAGGCCGCCGACACTGGTATTGAACACCATGACACTAAAATATAAGAGAATCAGAGCAAGCATGAAACTGGGCGTCGCCATGCCAAAATAGCCCACAATCGTCGCGGCATAATCGCCTAGAGAATACTGCCGGATCGCTGAGTAGATACCAATGGGAATGGCCAGGCCATACGTAAAAATGATGGTTGCCACAGCCAGCATCACGGTGAGCCCGACACGCTCGCCGAGTACCTGTGTCACGGGCAGATGCAAGCCAAACGACTGACCGAAATTTCCACGTAGGACGATGTTGCTGATCCAATTGAAATAGCGCACATACCAGGGGCGGTCGAGTCCCAGTGTGTGGCGGAGCGATTCAACGTCCTCACTCGTCACGAGCACACCCGCCGAGCGCAAGTGCAGGGCGCGCCGATCGGCATAGTCCCCCGGCGGCAGCTCGATCGTTATGAAGACGATAAGCGATAAAGCCGCCAGCATAACGACCATAATGATGAAACGCTGGATGACAAATCTTGCCACGTGAGACTCCTGGGAGCAGCCTGCTCCTGGCTGACAGAAGAGTCCTACCAGCCAGGAGTCAGGCTCATTGTATAGATCTTACAGGAATTCCAGCTTCAACCGACATTGCCGGAGCAACATTCGATCATACAGGGTGCTGGCGCCTTCGGGAAAAGCGCCAGCACATCATTGAGGTAAGAAGCGCAGATAGGGCCTGTCCCTTATTCTGCATCCTTGAAGTACCACTGATCCGTCCGATAGGGATAGGTGCGATAGTACTCGAAGGCGTTGACCGTGAGTTGAGGCACATTGCCCAGCCGCCGCGAGACAATCGTGACTACCGGGGGTGAGGTAATGGTGCCAATGATCATACCGCGGTCCATCTGAGCCTGGACAAGCTGCTGTCCCAGACTGATGTATTCGTCGGAGCCCGGCAGGGACGATTTCCACTGATCGGTCATCTCCCACAGGGGTTTAATATCTTCAGGCGGCTCGATGCCCTGCTCGCCGTTGCTGTTATACCATTCGACCCATGGAGCACCGAACAAGGGTTCGAGCGCTGCATCGCCGAAGGGCGGGAAGAGCCGGAAGGGATTGGAGTACAGTGGGGCTTCAGTTACAGTGCCGCTCGTGGTCACCTGAATATCATGGTCGTTATTAGCTGCCATCGCGCGATAGGCTTCTGTACTCATCTCTCGCAACTCAACCCTGACGCCAACGTCCTCCCAGTACTCCTTAGCCAGCTCGTGCAGAGCAGGATCGCCCCACTGAATGGCGTAAAGCAGGTTGATTTGCAATGGTTGCCCATCGGGTCTTGTCCGGAAGCCATCCGCGCCTCGCTCCAGACCAAGCTCATCCAGAAGCGCGTTGGCAGTGTCCGGATCATACTCAATATCCTTGGTGTACCACTCGGGCTTGGCGAATGAAACTGTCGGATGAACTGGTGCACCCTGCGTCGGCTGGCACAGCTCAAAGCACAGAGCCTGGTTGATCTCCTCCCGGTTCAATGCAAGAGACATGGCGCGGTTCCAACGCGGGTCGGAGAACAGCTCCGCCAGCGCAGGATCTTTATGGGTCGCGTTGAATACATAGACCCGCCCTACGTCTGCACCCTGAGCCATCTGAATATCGTAGTTCCCTCTGTCCTGATTCTGCTGGAACAGAGGCAGGCTGCCGATCTGCAGGGATTGGGCCTTGTACTGGATCTCGCCGTTGAGGATCTTCAGCTCGAAGATCTCGTTCTCAGCCGCGTATTGCTCCTCGATCTCGTCGAAGTACGGCAGCTGCTGTCCGGCGGTATCCACTTTGTAGTAGTATGGGTTGGGCGCGAAGAGCTGATGCTCGGGAGTCTCTTCTATTTTGATCCAGGCTTCCAGGTGAGGGATGCCCAGAACGTGGTCCGTGTCCTCCCACTCGCCGAAGTACAAGGGGACAAGCCGTGCCTGCCATGAATCAAACCCTTCCGCTTTGGCTTCCTCGTCCGCATTCGGATTATAGGTGATATGCATGTCTTGCAGGTAATGCTTGGGCGCCCATAGGTGGGTAAAGGTGGTAGCCAGCAGTGTGGTGAAGGCGGGCGCGGGGGCTGCGAACTTGAAGTTTACCGTCACGTCATCCACCGCCTCAACCTGCATGGGTTCGCCACCGTATACCCAATAGCTGGGCACTTGCTGGAAGAGCTCCTCGTTCGTCATGATGTCTTCCCACCAGAAGAGGATATCTTCGGTAGTGAAAGGTGCACCGTCTGACCACTTGTGGCCCTTGCGCAGGGTGACGGTAAGCTGGGTGAAGTCATCATTCCATTCGAAGGATTTGGCCATATTGGGGACAATCGTCTGCAGATCATCCAGGAACCGCACCAAGTTTACATGGCGCACGCTGAGCCATTCGGAGTTACCGGCCTCGGGACCGACAGAAGCTCCACTGAACCGGCCACCATATTGCCCGATCTCCTCATAAGGCACGACGACCAGTGGTTCTTCAGGCAGGCGCTCTTCCACTGGAGGCGCGTCGCCTTCGGGCAGGTGACCCGTTTCCGCTAGCCGCGGATCAAACTCGGTGCGACCCGTGAAGGACATGGTGCAGTTCGCGAGGGTTTCAAACTCGGCAACCTCATACTGCTGAGGCCATGCACCGGCCGGAACTCCCTGGGTATCCGCCATGGTGATCGCCGGGCAAGCGCCAGAGACTGCCGGTTCAGGAGCATTTTCCGGCTCTGTGGCAGCAGGTTCCTGGGTAGCTTCAGGAGCCTGAGTGGATTGTGGGGCCTGTGTAGCCGTCGGGGCAGGGGGTGTACAGGCTGCGAAAACGAGGGTAAAGATAGTGAACAGCACTACCAGGGAATAGAATTTTTTTTGGGGCATCTCTCCTCCAGAGAATTGATTGAGAATGGTACAGATTCGGGTTTGTGCATTGCTCTTCGGTGTTTTTTACCCTCCCTTCTTTTGATGAAATCCGCTGGTTTCCCCCATCTGGCGGAAAGTCTCTGGCGCGCCCCGCTGAAATGTCGGAAGACGCTTAATTCGTGCTTTAAAAATCATACTGCTAAGTCGGAACGATCTCGTAGGGAGTAGCTGGGCCATAATGCTGATTCCTCTTTACTCATTTCGGACGAGATTCTGCTCTTTTACCAAGAGAAGTGTTGACAGCCAGTTATATATTTGCTATAGTAGTTGTTATGACAACTGACATCATGATATTAGCACTTCATAAGAAAAAAGTCAACAAGAAAAAAATGCTTCATAAAAAGCTTATCGGGATATCGAAAACCTGAAAGGAATGGGATGCTCAAATCAGCTCGCGCCGAGAAAAAAACGCTAACAGCGATCGCAGAACATGAACTACGTCAGGCGATTACAAAGGGTACGTTTCCTCCTGGAACTCAGCTTCCAACAGAAGCTGAGTTGTGTCAGATGCTGGCAGTTTCCCGGACAGTCGTCCGGGAAGCGCTGCGCGTATTGGAGGAGGACGGGTTAGTAACACGCCGGCATGGGGTGGGCACTTTTGTCCGAGATCGTCAGATCCTTAAGAACCTTAACTTCAACTTCGGCACGACCGAGATGATCGAATCCGCTGGCATGGCACCTGGCAACAACCATATCGTGGTCCGATCCGAGACCGCGGATCAAGAAATCGCAGAGCAGTTACGCATTCCCCCAGGAACTCCAGTCGTCACCGTGGAGCGGGTGCGGACTGCGGACGGAAGGCCCGTGGTCTATTCCCTGGATACACTTCCGGAGTCTCTGCTTCAGCGGGCAGACTTCGCCCCCGAACTTTTCAAAACCCGGTCTCTGTACCACATCCTGCAAACTTCCTTGGGACAGGTAATCGATTATGGTGTTGCACGGCTGCTGCCCATGAGCGCACCCGATTATGTCGCGGAAAAACTGCAACTTCCAGCAAATGCGCTTACCATGTACATTGCTCAAACAGACTATGCAACCGATGACACACCCCTGGTCTATTCTCGTGAGTACCATTTACCGGATGCCTTCGACTTTATTGTCTGGCGACGCGGTCCGACCCGGCTGTATGGTCCGGCCGGTGAGTCTGCCTGATGAACATGCTGGCTTTCAGCACGCTTGCCTGTCCCGGTTGGTCTATCGAGACCGTTCTCGAGAAGGCAATCGAATTCGGTTATGAAGGCATTGAATGGCGTGGCGGTGCGGACGGACATGTCCAACCAGGCATGCCCGCCGTGGTCAAAGCGACCCTGCGAAGAATGGCTGGCGACGCGGGGCTCGCGGCGCTAGCCGTGACGACCTATACGAGTTTTGTGTCACCGCTTCCGGCGGAACGAGGGCGAAATGTAGACGAGCTCCGGCGTTATTCTGATCTGGCTGCCGAGCTAGGAGCTCCATTCGTACGCGCGTTCCTGGGGGAGCTTCCTGCCGGTACATTCTTGGATGGACAGATCTACGAAAACATTGCCGCTTGCCTGTGGGCGGCATCGGACTATGCTGCAACCGTTGGCGTGAAAATCGCGGTGGAGCCTCATGATGATTTCACTCGCTCGGTGGTTGTTTCTCCGATCTTCGATCAATTTCCACACCATCCGCATCTGTGCGTGATCTGGGATTTAGGCAATACCTTTGCTGCGGGGGAGGAACCCGTTGAGGGATTCGATGTGCTGAAAGATCGGCTGGCTTATGTCCAGGTCAAAGATGGAAAAAAACGGGGCTCTCGCTGGCAGCTCTGTCCTCTTGGCGCAGGCGACGTGCCGCTGGCACAGGCTTTCGCCCTCTTATTAGACCATGGCTATGATGGCGCCATCAGCGTGGAATGGGAATACGCCTGGCACCCTGAGTTAGACCCACCGGAGACCGCACTGCCTGCTGCGCTACGAAGTGTGCGAAAGCTATTGTCGGCTGTACATGAGGAGTCCACATGCTAGTCGCAAAGTCTCATAATTATCATGTGGATACATCATCCACACGTGAGTGTTTTCCACTGCTATCCACATGGAACAGACCCTGTACTCGTAAGGCTTGTCTCAGGGAAGGTGATGGAGAGCTATGAAATTTGGATTTATTACCACCGAAGGCGGCGCCTACTTCAAGGAGGCTCTCGAAGAAGCTATTTACGGCGAAGAATTGGGATTTGATTCCGTCTGGCTCGAGGAACACCATAGCATTCGCAACCATTACTGGCCGTCGCCATTGATGGCACTCGCCGGGATTGCAACCCGGACCACGCGAGTATTACTGGGAACCGACATTGTGGTCTTGCCCTTTTATCATCCGGTCAGGGCGGCTGAGGATACTGCCATGCTTGACATCATTTCCAGTGGCCGGGCAATCTTTGGCGCAGCAATTGGCTATCGCCCACCCGAATTTGAGCTGTACGATGTCAGTCTCGATGACCGCGGCGCCCGTTATGTCGAAATGCTCAAGATCATCCGCGCCCTGTGGACACAGGATCATGTCGAATACGACGGACGCTTCTTCAAGATCAAAGGTTGCATCGAGCCTCGCCCGGAGCATCCCATCCCCATCTGGCTGGGCGGCTGGGGTGAGCTTTCGCTGAAACGGGCGGCGCAGCTTGGCGATGCCTGGGTACCGGGACCGACCGCCAATCTGGAGAAATTACTAAATGCCCAGGCGCAATATCGCCGGTTCTTGATCGAGGCTGGGAAAGATCCAACAGACTCGCCAAATCCCCTCACCCGCGAAGTTGTGATTGCCGAAACGCGCGAACGCGCCTGGGAACTGGCCGAGAAGTACGTGATGGTCAACTATCGGGATGAATATGGCGGCGGTTGGAAGCATCCTTTGATCGGTTCGCAGGATCAGACCCCGGTCGCGCTGGAATCGTTGAGCAGTGACCGCTTCATTGTGGGCAATCCGGATGACTGTATCTCACAGATCAAGCACTTTGTGGATACATTCGGTGTGGATCACCTGATCTGCCGGTTGTACTTTGCGGGGATGCCGCATGACCATATCATGGCCGAGCTGAAGCTTCTGGCAAAAGAAGTCTTCCCGGCTTTTCGGTGACGTTGAGTGAACCATTCTTTTCCCGCGTTGGATTTTAATTTATCTCCCTACACGGGCTGGACCCGCGCCCACTGGGAATACCTATTGGCGCGGATGACGTATGGGTACGCCAGAATCGCGGAACAGTCTGGATCTCCGGCTCGAGTACTGTATCCTGATGACCGCCGGGGGCTTCCCGACGCCGTTGATGCCATCGAATCGTTTGCGCGCATCGCTTCGGCCTGGGGCGCATGGCTGAGAAATCCCGCAAACCCTGCCACCCTCACATTTGATGATCGAGAGATCGACCTGGAAAAGCTTCTCCACCGGGCGCTCTTGGATGGCACCGATCCATCAAACCCCTCTACGTACTGGGGCGACATCGGCCATATGGACCAGCGGATCGTAGAGAGTGCAGATATTGCCGTAGCAATATGGATGAGCCGCAAGCGTGTCTTCAACCATATGACGGCGGCGGAACAGATCCAGATCGTCAGTTGGCTGGCACAAGTGGACGGTAAAGGCACATATACCGACAATTGGATCTTATTCACGGCTATGGTGCAATCAGTCCGTTATCATCTCGGTTTTCCATGCCCCGAGGAGGAGCTGGATTATCGCCTGCTGCAGGTCGGGGAGTTCTACCGGGGCGATGGCTGGTACGCGGACGGTCCTTCTGCGGAATTCGAGTTGTATAACGCATGGATGTTCGGCTGGCATTATTTGTTGTGGGCGTGGATCGACGGGGAGCGTCGTCCGGATCATCGTCAGCTCGTGCTGGAACGCGGACGATCGTTTATTGATGGGTTTCTGCACTTCTTCGGCGCGAATGGCTCTTATCCAGCCTGGGGCCGCTCTGTTGTATATCGCTTTGCCGCCGTCGCCCCATTTGCAACAGGATACTTGCTCGGCATTACGTCACAGGAGCCCGGTCTGCTTCGCCGCGTTTCCAGTGGATGTATGCGCTATTTTTATGATCACGGAATGTTCGACCCGGATGCTCATTTTTTGCGTCAGGGCTATCATGGCAATTTTCCACCGGCAGGCGAAGCGTATATCTCCCCTGGTTCCCCCTACTGGTGCTGTCACGGACTGTTCGCGCTGACCTTTGACCGCGATGACCCATTCTGGACAAACACCGAGGCTCCTCTCCCCGTTGAGCAGAAAGATTTCGAGCTGGTGTTGCCAGCGCCGGGATTCATCGTTTCCGGGCGCCGCGAGACGGGTCAGGTGCTGCTGCTCAATAGCCGAAGCGGGCAGGAACATGATGCGCCGCGTCATAACTATACCTCTAAGTATGGCAAGCTAACATTTAGCACGCACTTTCCCTTCAACGTCCTGCCAGCCCAGGGCGCGTATGCGCCCGATGCAATGATTTCCCTGACCCCTGATGGGCAGACGTTTGGACATCGCGGTTATACAAGGTACGGAGAGGCAGCGCCTGGCTTCTTCTGGTCCAGGTTTGATGAGGTCGTCCACGATGAGCTGCAGCCGCTCTGGGTGGCCATCCTCCTATGGGAGGATATACAGATTCGGTTGAGCATTATCCGTCCTACCCTGCCGGTCATGGCGTTCGAGGCGCCAGGTGCCCTCGGCTGTGAAACCGCTGTCTCCATGCGCCGTCGTTCGGACCGCGCCGCGGGCTGGGAATATGCCGAAGCCGAAGGGCGGGCAATTGCCATCCAACGGCTGATTGGCTATGACTGTCAGAGAGCCAGCGCTCCATTCCTGGATCAATCCAATATCAATCTGGCGTATCCCTATACTGAGCAGCCTTTCGTTTACGAATCTCAAGCAAGTGTCGCCTCACGATGTTTATCAACCGCATCGCTTCTGCGCCCGGCTTCATTCGAGCCAGCTCATGAATTTAGCGGCATCCAAGTGGAGCTTGAATACCCCGAAATCTTCCGCGTACAGCTGCCTGATGGCAGCATAGCTTTTGCCGCTCCGGGTGAGACAACCCCAAAACGAATCGACCTCAACGGAATACACCTGGAGGGCAAGAGCATGCGGTATGCCCGGATCACAAGAGAGCTCGATGAAGTCTGTGGGTTGGGCATCTCCTGTTTGTCCGGAATCGCCAGTTTTTCCAGTCCGGCTGTGTTTCGTCTCAAGCGTTCGACTGATGGCAACATCCATGTGACAACCAGCACGGGGATATCCCTCACCGATCAGTGGCTGGGCGGACAGGTTCAAGGCGTGGAAGTCTTAGCCCTGGATCAGGAATGGGTTGACATAACGGCTCAATGCACAAAGGGGTCTGTTCCGTCGCCCGTGGTCCAGGAATGGTCCGACCGCAACCAGCGGACCCTGGTGGATTTTCGGATAAGCGTATGAGCCATCACTTGGATCTGACCGTCATGATGTATCACTACATCCGCGATCCCGGGGATCAAGCCGAGGATGGCTCAGGGATATTGGGATTGCCGGTCCGCGCGTTCGAAGAGCAGCTGGATACACTATCCCGGCAGTATCGATTTGTCACCTGGCTGGAAGTGCGGAGGGCGCTCCAGGGAAGAAAGCCGTTACCGGACTCTGCCTGTCTGCTGACCTTTGACGATGGTATCTGCGATCACTATATCAATGTCTATAAAATCCTACGCGGCAGAAATCTTTCCGGCCTGTTTTTTGTGCTCAGTCGTTGTGAGAGTGATGGAGTCAGTCTGGCGCACAAAATTCATTTCTTACTTGCAAAGCTGGGGTTGGCTGGCTTTCGTGAGGCGGTCCAGGAGAGATTAGATCCGGGATCGCAGGAGCGCTTCATTCGAGCCGAGAAACGATACCGTCTACAATATCCGCTCACATCTTCAGAGAACCGAACCAATCTGTTAAAGGCGGTGCTTCAGCGTGAGCTATCTGCAGAGGTCGACACCTTGCTCAGTGAACTGTTCGCGACGCACGTTGGCTCAGAAAAGGAAATTGCAGGTAAATATTATCTAAATGAAGACCAGATCCGCGAAATGGGCGCCGGCGGAATGCACTTCGGTGGGCACAGCCGCAGCCATCCCTGGTTTGATTGGATCGATGCCGAAACGCGCACAAAGGAGATCCAGGCTTCTGCCGTGTGGCTCGAACGATTTGAGCCGGAGCCGTGGGCGTTCGCATACCCCTACGGAGGCATCTCACAAGACTCGCCTGACCTGCTCAAACAGCATGGTTTTGTTGCCGCCTTCACAACGAAGGCACAACTTCGCCATCACGACGCCTACTACATTGGAAGAATCGATGGCGAAGAAATGGTGCTGGATGAAGACAGTCATGGCTGAAACAAAACGGCTCCGCTTTGGAATTGTGGGCTGCGGGAATGCATCTCTGCCCGTCTGCGAGGCGATTACCGCGCTGGTCAATACGGAACTGACGGCTGTATATGATGTCAATCGGGATCTGGCAATCGATATTCACCGGCGGTTTCATGTTCCCATGATGGAAACTTTGGATGGACTACTGACGAATGAGAGGGTAGACGTGATCTACACGGCGGTCCCTCATCATCTCCTCGCCGGGTTGACAGGACAGGTTTTGCGAGCCGGCAAACATGCCCTGACCGAGAAGCCGCTGGCGGTTTCCCTGGCCGAGATCGATGAGCTGACCAAGCTGGCACATGAGCATCAGCTAGCACTGGGGGTTTTTTATGAAATGCGTTATGCACCGGCGCATGCCCTGGCGCGTGAGCTGATACAAGCGGGGATGATCGGCGAGATCATTGGCGTTCAGATTCAGAGTCTCATCGACAAACCGCTCACATACTGGCAATCCGGATACAGCGGTCGCTCGATTAATCCCTGGCGCTCTCTCAAGCATCAGGCGGGCGGCGGCGTGGTCTTAATGAATACCAGTCATCTCCTGGATGCATTGTTTTACATAACCAGCCTCACTGTTATCAATGTTTCTGCGGAGATCGGATCCCTGGTTGCGAATGTCGAGGTGGAGGACACAGCTTCCGCGACGCTCCGGTTCAACAATGGAGCCGTCGGAAGCTTGATGGCCGGAGCCCACATCAGGGGAGCTCAGTATGAAGAGTGCTGTCGTCTCTACGGCACGGATGGACAGATCCATCTGCCTGATCCTTACGCGTCGGACCCTTTGCGGATCTATTTAAAGCGTCCGTGGAGTCAGTATGGCGCAGGGCAGTGGTATTCTGTTTCCACAGCGCCCGTCCCTGTTTATCAGCGAGCCATTGAAGATTACGTTGCAGCAGTTCAATCCGGCGGGTGTGTTCCGATTGATGCTCTCGCCGCGCGGCGGGTCCTGGCTGTGGTGTTGGCTATGTATCAATCGGCTGCCGAAAAAAGAAACATTACGATTGCATAGAAAGAGGTAGCGATGCAGGATATTGACTTACGCGGCATTATTCCGGCGATTGTGACACCGATGACCAGTGATGGAGAGCTCGATTTACCGGCTTTGAGAAGGTATAGCCAGTGGCTTGCGGAACAGGGGCCGGTTGCCCTGGCGGTCAACGTGGATACGGGTGAAGGACCGCATCTGACCCCGGATGAGAGACGCCAGACGCTGGAGACAGTCTCTGAAGCGGTCGCCGGAATATGCAAAGTCATCGGGGGAGTGGCGGGTCCATCCACGGCACAAGGCGTGGCAAATGCACGCGCCGCCCATGCTGCCGGAGCAGACGCGCTGCTCGTCTTTCCTATCGCCGCCTTTCTGGGTCAGCCCCTCAATCCCGAAGTGCCCTATCGCTATCACGCGGCGATCGCAGAGGCTGTTGACCTCCCGCTGATCCTGTTTCAGCTCCAGCCTGCGCTCGGTGGTGTGCTGTTTACGCCGGAGATCCTTCACAGGCTGATCACGATACCGTCCGTGAGCGCCATCAAAGAGGCGTCTTTTGATGCCATGCGCTTCCTGCAGGTCAAAGCCGCGCTGGAAACGGCTAGCCGAAAAATCACTTTTCTCAGCGGTAACGATAACTTTATCTGCGAAAGCTTCATCCTTGGTGCGGAAGGCGCGCTGTTAGGATTCAGCACGCTGGGCACGCAGGAGCAGGTAAGAATGCTGAGAGCTGTCCAGCGCGGTGATTTCAATGAAGCCCGGGAACTCGGCTGCCGCCTGCAACCGTTAGCCGATGTCATTTTTGCGCCGCCGGTCACAGACTACCGGGCAAGGACAAA
>DATHTH010000272.1:0-8477 GCA_035463495.1 Anaerolineales bacterium
GCACTCAGCTCTGGCTGGTCATGAGTGTCTTTGTGTTGATTGGCGCGTTTTTTCTGCCTACATCCGTGCTCTCCCTGGTGACGATTGGCTACCTCCTGATCTGGTATCTTTCGGTGGCAAAGCCACAGGCAAAGTACATCAGGGAGAGATGGGGACAAGCCTATCCCAGACGGAGCTGGTTATGGCCGTTGCTCATAGCGTTTGGGATCCTGTTCTCCTTTATTTGTCTCATCGTCGTTTTGACCATGGCTCAGGCAGTTTTGTCCCAGTGATCAGGTGACTCACGGCTGAATAGAATCAAGCCAGGGGAGCTAAACGATCGAGTGCAGGCTTATGCCTGCACTTTTGTGATTCCATTACACAGCTTGCAATGACGGCATGAAACGGGATCGCTCCTACGTTTTCTCCAGCAAATTCTTCCCCGCATAGAAATCCGAGACTGCCACACGGAAGGGCTGTCGGTCCGCTTTCTTGCCGAGCTCTTCATAATGCACGCGGACCTCCGGGTCCGCCATCGCCTGATGGGAACTCTATGAACATGTGTGTGCTACTTTAATACATACGTCCGCGTTGCGTAAATCACCAGTGCTATAATTGACGTATGGATGCTGATCTTGACATCAAATCCTACCGCGACCGTTGGAAAGCTGTAGAAGAGTTCGAGCGTGAGGAATTGCGCTCGCTTAGCATGGGAGATCGCCTGCAGCAGATGATCACCATCTGGCGTATGGCTGTGGGACTCGGATTTTCCTTTGAACCAGATCCAAGTGAAATGGAAGTCTATACACGCTGGGCGAAACTTAAAGAGGGGCATTGACTCTTCCCGAATCACTTCAGACGTTCGTTGAACCACTCACTGCTTTGCAACGCCTGCTGGATCGTTTTGGTGAGCAGGGCGTGATCATTGGCGGAATTGCCACAGGCTTTTTAGGCAAGCCAAGATTTACGGTTGATCTGGATGCCATGTTCTTGGCATCGATCAGCGATATTCCGTATATTCTGAACATGGCAAAAGAGGAGGGCATTGAGCCTCGCACGGATAAAGTCATGGAATTTGCAAGGAAAAGCCGTGTCTTGCTGTTACGACATTCTGCCAGTGGCGCCAGTATTGATATCTCGCTTGGGGTTTTGCCATTTGAAGAGGAAGTTGTTGCACGGAGTAGAGTCCTTGATGTGGGACTGTTATCATTGAGATTACCCACACCGGAAGATCTAATCATCATGAAGGCGATTGCCCACCGTCCCAAAGACCTGATCGATATTCAAACAATCGTTGACTCTCATCCGGATTTAGATGTGGACCGCATCAGGCTTTGGGTTAAGTCCTTTGCAGATGTTTTGGAAACACCAGGCTTGTGGACGGATATCGAAAATATATTCAAATAAGAACTCGGAGAACTGAAGCCTTCCGAGTTCTTTTATTCACCCGTAGGTGGCTCTAGGATTTCTCCAGCAAATTCTTCCCCGCATAGAAATCCGAGACTGCCACACGGAAGGGCTGCCTGCCGAGGTCCTTGCCGAGCTTTTCATAATGCGCTCGGACCTCCAGTTCCGCCATCGCCTGTTTGGCGTAGGCAATGGCTTCCGCGAAGCGACCGCGCTCTGCCTTCTGCGCCTCGCTCCACTGCACGTTGGACATATCGGGGGTCTTCATCAGGGTCTGCTTGCCGTACATGACCCGATATGTGTATACCCCCATCTTACCGCTCATGCTCTTTACGGGTGGGTGAAGTCTTACTCTTGGCATAGGGTTCCTTTATCTTTTCACGAGTTCGCTGATGTAAGGTGATCCTACATTGATCTTACATTCATCCTGCATACAGCTGGCTGAGGCTTTAGATTGTAGCGGGAAAACCTTGCTTTGTACTTCACAAAGATGCAAAATCCTGTTTACGACGGTAACCATGAAAATCAACACAAAACGGCTGCAGAGAATTCTTTGCAGCCGTTTTGTGTTCTGTGAATGGACAGCAGGTTGATCGAGACCTGTCGTCGTCAAGCCATGAAAAAGGTTTTCTTGTTAGAACTCTTCGTCGCCGAACCTCCACAGGGCGGCTACCGTGAATAAGACGCTCAGGAAACCGGCGGTAATCAGCTCGTACATCATCGGAAGCGAGAGCGGCTGTCCCTGGAGGATCGACAGGGCGATCTTATCCATGCTCAATGGCAGGATATAGGTCAGTTTGGGCAGAAACTGCGAGACAACCAGACCGCCTACCAGGACACCAAAGGTACCCGCCAGGATGGGTCCGCGCTGCTCGAAGAAGGTCCCCAGCATCAGGGAGAGGCTGATGTAGAAGGTGAGGGTGAGCAGTATGACTCCCAGAGCCTGCAAGTACGCCTGCACAGGCGCGCCGCGCCCGGAGGCGATCAGGATCTCGATATACGCCACCAGAGCCGGAACGGCGATGACAAAGATCAAGACGCCGATCACGTTCGAAAGCAGCTTGCTGAGGATAAACGAGGCGCGAGAAACGGGTTTGGTCAGGATCCAGGCAGCCGTCCCGGATTGTTTTTCCTGGATGATCTCATCCTGGGTCAGGATAATGACTCCGATCGAGCCCAGGAGCGCCAGCGTGTTGAAGAACACACCCAGACCGGACATATACAGCTCATCCGGAGTTCCGCTTGCCTGCGGATCGAGCACGGGAGCAACGAAGAGGATCATCGCCAGGCCCGCGTTGAAAATGACCAGCCAGACAAGCGTCTGGATCCACCAGCGGCGTGTGCCAAACCAATCGGCTAGTTCCTTGGCAAAAATATTCCGGAACCCGCCCAGGGGCCCGCTGCCGGGCGCAGGGAGCAACGCTTGCGGCGCGGTCGCCGCCTTTTCTACCACCGAATCTGTTGTCATCTTATTTGCTCCCTTCGATCAAGTTCAAAAAGACTTCCTCTAAGTTATAGGTCTTCCGTTTAAAGCTGACGATCCGCAGGTTGCGATCTTCCAGGATCAAGCGCTGCAGCTGGTCTTCGGCAGCGTCCGCATCGGTGACACTGACCTCCCAGTTGACATGTCCATTCACGCGCACCGCCTTGACCTGCTGGACCCAGGGCTGGCTCGCCACACGACGATGTGCCTGTTCCAGGTCGCCTTTCAGAGTGAGCAGGAAGACCGGTGCGGCTCCTTCTCCCGCAAGCAGATCCTGGATGGGAGCCTGGGCAACCAGGCGTCCCTTATCCAGAATGGCCACTTTGTCACTCACGCGCTGGACGTCCTCGAGGATATGGGTGGAATAGAAGATCGTGGTCTGCTGGCGCAGCTTCTCCATCACCATGAGCACGTCGTAACGGCCCATCGGGTCGAGGGCAGCGGCGGGCTCGTCGAGAATGATCAGATCGGGGTAATTAATCTGCGCCTGGGCGATCCCCAGGCGCTGCCGCTCTCCGCCTGAAAAACCCTTGACGGGCCGATCTGCTTTCTCCGTCAGACCCACCATCTCCAGCATTTCTTCAATGCGTTCCTCGATGAGGTCCCCGGGTCCCGAATAGAAGAATTTTGCCGTATAGCGCAGGATCTGCCGCGCAGTCATATATTCGTAGAAGCGGGGCTCCTGCGCCAGATAACCAATCCTCTTGCGGATCTCATTCGAGTGGGTTTGCACGTCGTTTCCAAAGACAGCCACCTTGCCGGCCGTCGGTTGGATGAGCCCGACCAGCAGCTTGATCGTCGTGCTCTTCCCGGCGCCATTCGGTCCGAGAAATCCGTAAATCGAGTGGCGGGGCACTTGCAAGTTCACGCCATCGAGCACCTTGACGCCCTTATAGGATTTGCTCAAGCCCTGGGCTTCGATCACATGTGTAGCAGTGTTATCCATCATCTCTCTTCCTTGCGCCAGCTTAGTTCAGCTGCAAATTGAAACGCACCCGGTCGGTCTCGCCATTGGCAGTGATGTCAAAGTCCATCACCCACCATCCGGTCATCTGGAACTTTAGACCTTCCACCAGGTAATCTCCATTGCCCAGATACCGGGTGACCTCCGGGCGGGTGGGCAAGCCGTGCCCGTGCTCGGGCATATCGCCATCGAGGGTGATCTCGGCATTTTCGACGATGGCTCCGTCCGGTGTTTCTACGTGGAGGGTCCAGGTGTGGATTTTATTGACAGGGATGGGCTCACTGTCTGGGACGATCGTCGCCTGGAATACACCGCCTTCCGACATGCGCGTCGTCGAATAATCACGCTCGGGCGTGCCCAGCATCACAAACCCGAGCCACACCCAGGCTGCGATCAAGACCGCACAGACGGTACCCGTAATCCATTTAAGGATCCGGCGGCGATCCACCGGGTTGTTAAGTGTTGAGGTTGTTGTGTCTATCATTCTCTTTCAGTCCTTTCCATCTGAAATCACGATTACGGCGAGGTTGTCAGCCCACCGGGTGGAGACAGCCAGCGGGGATCGGCGTTCACCGGTCCGCTCAAGGTATCCAGGAAGGCAATGATCTGGGCGATCTCTTCCGGGGTCAGGTCAAGCGGCTGCAGCTCGCTGTGCCCGGCGGGACTCGCAGGCGCCCTGTTGTAGTGATCGAGCACATCTTCCAGCGTCGCGAGCTGCCCGGCGTGCATATAGGGTCCGCGACCGACGACGTTGCGCAGGCTGGGCGGGCGGAACTGGCGCTCAAGGTCGTGACTGTCTGTATTCATGTATTTCAGCTCGGCGCAATCTGTCTCCGTGGCATCGCTGTAGGGACCCAGGCAGTTGAACTCATCTTCCAAGACCTGCTGTACTCCCAGCGCCCGGCCGATATCTTCCGGTAAGTCCGGTACTGCCGGGACACCGGTGTTGTGGAAGTCATTGTTTGTAAACAGAGGTCCGTTATGACACTGCGTGCAGTTTGCCGCCCCGATAAAGAGCCGCAGCCCGGCGACCTCCTGTTCTGTGAGGAGGCTCTCTGCCTGCTCGAAATCACCGGCATTTACCGCTTTCACATACGAATCGAAACGCGACTCGCCCGGAAGGATCTTGCGCTCGTAGGCGGCGATTGCCTTCCCGAGATTGGCGTAAATCCGATTCACCGCCTCTCGATCCTCCGCCGACATGGCATCCCAGGCTTCCTGCGCCTTTCCACCGGCGACAGGTCCGGCGTTGGCCGGCAATTGACTCACGTCCGGCATGGGACCAAAGATCGCTTCATACTCGCTGCGGTAGTACTGATCGATCAGATGGGCGTAGAACGTGCGGTCGCCGCCGTGCTCGACCGGGTTCTCCAGCGGACCCAGGGCCTGCGACCACTGGCTGTCTTTGCGGCCATCCCAGAACAGCCACGGGCTGTAGGCAGTTCCGATAATGGTCATCGTGCGGCGGCTCGTGGTGCCAACGCCGTGCGCCAGCGCGGTGCCATCCTGGAACATTTTTTCCGGGCTGTGGCAGGTGGCACAGGCAATCTGCCCATTAGAGCTGAAACGGGTGTCAAAGAAGAGTGCCTGCCCCAGGCTGGCGGCGGCCGGATCGTCGGCATACTTGTTGGATGGGTCCGCCGGCAAGGGCTGCAGGTTCCCGATCCAGAGGCCCTGCAGGGTCTCGAGCTCTTCGTCCGTCCAGCGATCGCGCGGCGACGCGCACGAGGCGAGGACGAGCCCGATCATGATTAGCATGAAGGGGAGGAGCAATGGAGTCTTACGGATTGGTTTGCAGTTCATGGGCACCTCTGATGGCAGTGAGAGTGAACATACATGTGAAGGTCTTTTCATATGCGAGGAACAGCAAAATTAGATCCCCGGCACGTAAAAATTTACAAGGCAGGGAATGGAGCGCGCAGGCAGAGAAGCTGCTCGCGCCGGATATGAATTTTTTTAAAGATGGATAACGCGGTTGTTACGGGCCCGATTTGCATTCCCCTCTCTATTGCTTCGATGGGGCGATTCGGGTGCGTGGATTATACACAGGGATGTCTAGATGTCAACTCTTTTCTGAGAGACCCTTCTGAGCGGGAAGCCCGAGTGCGTAGCTGATGGCTTCCGACATGGTCATGCTCTCGCCCTCCGCCAGTAGAGCATTGTAGAGTGCAGAGGGTAACTGGCTGCGCACGGTTTCGAGACTCTTATCGATTTCCATCTGCTCGTCTGGGGTCGGGCCGGTGCCAGTCTGATGGCGCAGCTTCTGCGCGGCCCCAGCCAGGCGAACGGCACGTTCTGCGCGTCCCTGCGCTGCCGCGATCAACATCATACACTCGAGCTCGTGGGCGACGGCGGCTTGAAGTCCCCAATCCTGCCAGACTAGGATGGACTCCTGGTAGAGCCGGAGCGCCTCCTCGTAATTTCCCTGCCCTTGCTCCAGATGCGCCAGTCCGCTGCGAGCCATATTCGCATGGTAGTCGTCCTGGCTTTTGGAAAACAAGGCCATGGATTCTTGAAGGTAGGACCGCGCCTCGTCGGGCTGCCCGGTGGCGGCCGCGAGCTGTCCCTGGCTGAGCACAGAGCGGGCGACCCCCCAGTCGCTCCCGATTTCGCGTGCCAGACGTGTACTCTCTGCAGCTGCTTCTTGCGCCACCTGCAGGTCGCCGCCCGCGATGCGCAGGGCCTGGCTTTGCCAGGCAAGGGCGTAGGCGAGGATCCACCTGTCGTTCGTACGCCGGGCGATGGCAACGCTTTCCTCTGCGGCGCGCAGATCCCCCAGAAAACCGATGAAGGAAAGCGCCGCCGCGAGATCGATGTCCTCTCCCAGCTCGCGCAACAGGCGAATGCTCTCCTGCAGGATCGCCAGTGCATCCGGATACTCCTGCTGGAGGGACAGGATTCCCAGGCTCAGCAGCGCCTTTGCTCGCAATCTGTAGACTCGGGCGGAAGCGGACGCGTCTGCCAGGGGGGGCGCGGCGAGGGCATGCTTCAGCCAGCCAATGGCTTCCTCATTGTGCCCACCTCTCGACCAGAACAGCGAGAGGTGAGACAACAATTCGACGGCGCGTTCCACGTCCTGCCGCAGCCCCCAGAGGATGGCGCTCTGCAGGTTGCTGTGCTCCGCCGTCAGACGCACGATCCAGTCCAGCTCCTGCGGTCCCACAAGATGGGGTTCCGCCTGCCGGGCGAGCCGGTGGAAGTACATTAAGTGCCGTCGTTGCATTTCATCCGCCTCGCCCGAAGCGACCAGGGCTTCGTCTGCAAAGGCGCGGATGGTCTCCAGCATATCGTAGCGGGCTTCGCCTCCGGTTTCCGCTCCCTGGATCAGGCTTTTGTCCAGCAAGGATTCCAGCCCGCTCAGCACATCGAGATCGCCGTCACTATTACAGACCTCCTCCACCGCTTCGAACGTCGCTCCGCCGATGAAGACTGCCAGGCGCTGAAAGAGCAATTTCTCGGGAGGCGTGAGAAGGTCGTAGCTCCAGCCGATGGCAGCGCGCAGTGTCTGCTGGCGCGCCGGCAGGTCACGGGCAGGGCTCTTCAGGAATTTCAGGCGGTCCTCGAGCTGGTCCAGCATCTTTTGTGGGGGCAAAACACGAATGCGCGCCGCAGCCAGCTCGATGGCAAGCGGTAACCCGTCCAGCCGCTGGCAGGTCTCCGCGATGGCGGGCGCGTTCTCGGGGGTCAGGGCAAAATCCGCCTTCGTCGACCGGGCGCGCTCGACGAACAGCTGCACAGACTCCAGCTCTGCCAGCTGGTCCGGGGTTTGCTGATCACCATCGGGCAGCGAAAGCAGGGGGACCCGGTATTCGTATTCGCCCGAAATCCGCAAGGGGGTCCGGCTGGACACGATGATTTTTAAGCCAGGGGAGGTCGTCAGAAGCTCTTTGACAAAGGAGGCGGAGTCGACCACCTGCTCAAAATTATCCAGAACGAGCAGGATTTCTTTTTCCCGCAGGTAATCTTTCAGCGCCTCCGCAATGGTCCTGCCGGGCAGCTCCTGGAGGTGCAAGGCATGGGCAATCGCCGTCGGGACCAGGGCGGGATCCCGGGTATGCTCCAGCGGGACAAACCATGCGCCATGACGGAAATCGCCGACCAGGTCCGAGGCGGTCTCGATCGAAAGACGGGTCTTGCCGATGCCGCCGGGGCCCGTCAAGGTCACAAGGCGCTGTTCCCCTAGCGCCTTCTTGATGGCATGCAGCTCGCCAGCACGCCCGATGAAGCTCGTCAGCTGGATGGGGAGGTTATGGGGATGCTCGCTCAGCGTGGGTAAAGGCGGAAAATCCTCCCGAAGATCCGGCGCGGTGACCTGCCAGAGTCGCTCGGCTGTCCCCAGTCCCTTGAGCCGGTGCTCGCCCATATCACGCAGCGTGACCCCGTCCGGCAGCCCGCCGCGTACGAGCTCTGATGCTGCGTTGGACAGCAGCACCTGGCCTCCATACGCAGCCGACATCACCCGCTGGACCCGCGTGAGCGTCAGGTAGCCAAGGTACTCGCCGTCCGGCTGGAGCTCCGCCCCCCCGGTATGGATCCCCATCCGCACGTTGATGCGCGGACCATCCCATGGCTTCGCCCGGAGCTCGCGCTGCGACCGGATCGCCGCCTCGACGGCGTCCCCGGCTGTATCGAATGCGGCGCAGA
>DATHTH010000273.1:0-25466 GCA_035463495.1 Anaerolineales bacterium
TTTTCATGGAGCTTCGACATCCGCGACGACACCCGCATTGACAGGTACGCCATTTTTCAAACCTGAGGCGCTTGAATTGCTGAGCAGCTCCCGGTACATGATTTCATACCTGGCGATGGACCGATCCCAGCCGATGTGCTCGCAGGCCCAGGCGCGCGCGCGCCTGGCAATTGCCAGGCGTTCCTCCGCGTTCTCGAGCAAATGCAGAGTACGCTGGATGAATTCTTCATCCGTGCGGGCGAGGACCAGATGCTCCCCGTCTCGGACGTCCAATCCCTCGGCGGCCAGCGCCGTGGTGACGATCGCTTTCCCGGCTGCGAGCGACTCCAGCACTTTGATCCTCATCCCACCGCCCAGATACACCGGCGCGACCAGTATCGCAGCCCTGTCCAGATACGGGGTCAGATCGGGGACTCTACCCGGCACGAGGATATGCTCGCCATGCAAGCGCTTCAGATCTGCCGGCGGATTTTCACCCAGAATGAACAGCTTCGCCTCGGGGAAGCGGCGGTGCACAGCCGGAAAGATCGAGAACGCCAGCCGGCGAGCTGCATCGGCATTCGGCGGGTGATAAAAATTCCCTACAAACAGCAGGCTGAGGGGCTCCTCACCCAGCGGATTGAGCGGCGCCTGCGGGATGAACGTCCCGGGCGAAATGATATGGATCGGTGTACGACCGGCCGTCTCTGCTAAAGATTTGCTGTCGGCTTCCGTGAAAGCGACGAGAGCATCCACCTGACGATAGGTCCGGCGCTCATACCGGCGCCAGGAGATCTTTTCGATCGTTTCGACCAGCGAATGCAAAATGGAAGGCAAATTCTGGATATAGAGCCCTGCCCGTGCGCTCGGCTCATATTCCACCAGCACCCGCGGCGCCCGGATATCCTTGAGACTGGAAAAATACTGCCCCATCACGTGGAACTCCGCCTGGATAATATCCGGCTGAAACCTGCGTGCTAGCAAGCGGGCGCGCTCCGCAAACACGAGGCTAACCCAGTCACTCACCCACAGCGGCCGCAGCATGAACAGGGAGATGATCAAACGGAAATATCGAGCCAGGAGCCCGCGCACATGTTTGTGGCTTGCCGGTCGCACCACCTCTTCGAGCAGCTCACAGCGCTGATGAAAGAACGAGTCCGCGCCCGGTTCCGACGCCTCTCGAAAATAGAGAACGGCAACCCGATGACGGGAGGTCATCTCGGTCAGGAACTGGGTAATGACGCGCGCCCCACCGTGGGTGGCGTCCCGCCTGGGAGCGAATGGCAGGAGGATCAGCAATCGCATCAGGGCACCTTCAGGCGGGCATTGCCGGTCCGATCCGAGATTGCCGGTGCCAGGGGCTGAATGCCAGGCCCCGGTGGATTTCAAGGTTCACTTCCAGATGGGACCGTCTCGCGGCATCTCTCGTCAGGCGCACAAGAATGAGATCACGCGCCAGCTTGAAAAGAGAAACCGCCTTGACGATGAAGACCAGTTCTGTCAGCAAAAACGCCGAATAGTGCTTGCGGTAGAAGCGAGCCAGGCTGACAAAGAATTCGATATAAAACCAGGCGCGGCGTTGGACCGTGGTACCTCCGCCCAGGTGAAAGATCTCTGCCTGGGGCACGAAATGCATCTGATGGCCCTGCAGTGCGAGACGATAGCACAGATCGACTTCCTCGAAATACAGGAAGAACGATTCGTCAAAACCACCGAGGGCTTGAATCTGCTCGCGGCGAAACGCGAGGGCTGCCCCATGTATCCAGGGCACAGCCATGGCTGTATCGCTCGCCACTTTTTGCAGGCTGCGTTTTTTCAGAACCGGGAGCTGCGGGATAAGCTTATAGCTGCTGGAAATATACAGGAAGACGTGCAAGGGCGTTGGAAAATGGAAGCAAGAGGTTTGCAGCGACCCATCTGCGTGCAGCATACGCGGGCCCACCATACCCGCCTCGGGATGAGACTCGAGATATCGGTTCAATGCCTGAACCGAGCCCGGTTTGACTCGTGTATCGGCGTTAATGAGATAGATGTGCTCCGCAGAGCATCTCTGAATTCCCCGGTTTGAGGCTGCGCCGAACCCGATATTCTTCTCCAGCGCCACCAGCGCAACAGATGGGAACTCGGCTTTGATCATCTCGAGGCTGCCATCCGTGGAGGCGTTGTCCACCACCACGATCTCATCGGGGTGCTCCAGCAGCACGGCGCGAAGACATTCGCGCAGGAGATCGCGTGTGTTACAGGTGATGATACAGACAGCCATGGTTTTCATGCTACGAGATTTCCTCTCTCCGGGTCTTCGTCCACAGGCGGGGCTGGTTCAAAACAGTATCCAGCATGGCACGAACGGCAGCAAAGATATCGAGCGTAAAGAAAACAGGGATCAATGGCAAGCGCAGCCACATCGCCCTCTCCATCCGCTCCTTAAAGAAGAGAGCCAGGATCTGAATGAACGGTGTGAGGAGCGAAAACAGGATAACCCCGAGCAGCGCCAGAAAAAGCGAGCTGCCCATCAGATAGGCAGGGATCAACAGAAGCCCTGCGCTCATCAATGCCAGACGGTCCAGGTATCCGGCGGTGAACAGGAGCAGCTCCAGGCGCAACGGCAGGCGCAACTTCGGATCGGTCAGGAGCTTGAGGCTGTGCACCGTTGCCACGTCATTCAAACCCCTCCCCCAGCGGATGTGCTGTTTCAGATACCCTTCCACCGACTGCGGCACTTGCTGGTAAGAAATGGCATCCTGCGCAAAGCGTATCTTGTAGCCTGCCCTGTAGAACGTAACGGTCAGATCGGAATCCTCGGAGAAGGCCCCGTTGCGGAACCCACCGGAGGCGATCAGCAGCTCGCGGCGATAGGCACAGTTGGAGCCCAGCAGGGCGGGCGCCAGACCCAGGCGGTCCTTCGCCCGGATAGTGATCAACTGGTTGGTATAGCTCTCAACCGTAGAGTAAAACGCGCTCGGACTGGCAAGCGGATTCAGGATTTTTGTAAAACCCGTTACTGCCGCAACGCGGGGAGCGTAGAAATACCGGACTGCCCTGCGCAGCGCCTGTGGCTCCGGCCGATGGTCGGCGTCGAAGATATAGACGATCTCACCGAACGGGAAGCGAGCCAGAGCCACATTCAAGGCGGCGGCTTTGCCCACGTTGTTGGAAAAGCGCAGGGCATGCCATCCCGGGCGAGCCGCAGCCTGTTGCTCCATGACCACTCCCGTCCCATCCGTAGAGGCATCATCGATCAGGACGATCTGGAGACCTTCCATCGGATAATCCAACCGTGATAACGCCTGGCAGAGGTCCGGGATCATCGCCGCTTCGTCGCGGCACGGAACGAGGATCAGCACACCGGGAAGGTATCCCTGGCCCGGAACCGCAGACTTGCCTGCAGGTACTACCATCCGCAGGACCGCCAGGGTAAAAACAATGCGCCGGATATTAAACAGCAGCAGGATGAAAGTCACAGGAATGGCAACGATGAACAGCAATGTTTGAAGCATGGATTATTCGTTTCCCTGCCCCCGTCGTTCGCGGAGGCTAGCCATCCAGTTGTACAGGCCCGCGACCACATACCCCACCACGAAGCCGAACCCCAAGCCATAGAGAAAGCCGATCAGGCTCCCAGCAAACGTCACTTCATACCCGATAAAGAACTGTCCGAGTAAAGACAGGTGCGGTCCCACCACTTCGCCTCCCTTGAGGAGGAGAATGATGGTGGCGATAAAAATACCGAAACCAAATAGCAGACCCAGGGTGAGCCCGAGGATCACACCGTTCAAGCGCATGAGTTCGATGAGCACTAACCGTTCGATGGCGCTATTGTCTTCCTGCATACTGCTTGGCTCCTATTCGCCACGTGTGCTGTTGTGCATAACCTGCAACAGCCCTTGGGACGAAGCGCGGCTTGTTTCAGATGAAATCAAACAGCCTTCTGAGATGATACAACTCGATATCGCGGTGGATGATGCGTGCGCTGAGAAAGACAGCCAGGTTCCTCAAATATGCAAACGTGGATCCGAAGAAAAATCCCAGGATGAACAAACCGAGTAGCCCAACCACCGCGCCCCACAGGGTGATGCTGAAACCGGGTATAAACATACTCAACAATTCCAGGTGCGAACCGACCGTGCCTCCGTCCAGGATAGCCAGGAAGATCGTCGCCGCGAAGATCAGGGCGCCAGCGGTGGTGCCGAACGAGAAGCCGAGCGCCACGGGATCCAGCCGCGGGAAGATGTGTGTGATTCTTTCCTTGAGACTCTCCACGCTCTTTTTCTTTCCGTCGTGGCGTATCTCCTCATGATATTCTGCATCCGCGTTGACGCTCCAGAGGTCGTTCTTTTCGCCAAACAATAGATTGCGGACCGCCAGCGTGCCGGTGATCATCGAGTGATCCTGGTTGTTATAGCGGTGGAGGCCGTTGCGCCCGATGGTCTGGAAGTTCTCAAGCCCGTCTACAAAGTCCCGCACGGTTTTGAGATACCCGGCATATTCCGCGTCATAGACCGGGTACGCCTTCGGCACACGAAAGACACATCCGTCCACTACGTCGCTCGCGTGGGCGAGGCCGATCCGCTCGAGCTCCTGTTTGCCCAGCTTGATCAGGTCGGCATCCGGCATGTTCCACAGTTCATCACCTTCCGTACAGAAGTACTCCAGGCCGAGGCTGGTCTTTGAGGCGTCCGGAACCATATCCGGGCTCCAGTTCTTGAAATTCTGAATGCGCCCGACCTGGACCTCCGGTGAATGGACATAGATCCAGTTATCCGGGAACAGCTCGGTCTTGTTCACGATCAGACATACCGTCAGGAAATCGCGATAATTGAGTTTCTCGGCTGCTTCCCGCACAGCCGCCGGGACGGGCTCGATCTTCTTGACGAACTCGGAGACCGGCATGCTCGAAATGAAATCGCTGCCGTGAATCACCTGCTCGCCCGAGCCATTCTGCGAGACCACCACGTAATCGACGCGGTTCCCGGTGCGCTGAATGCGGGTCACGGGACTGTTCAAATGCACGCTTCCACCGCGCTGCTCGATCTGGTTTTTGACCTCGGTCCACAACATGCCGGGACCCAGGCGCGGGTAATGGAATTCTTCGATCAGGGTGGTGATCGAATCGCCGGGCTTTACCAGCATGCTCATCAGAGCGCTCTTCAGGGACAGATTCTTGATCCGCTGCGCCGCCCACTCGGCTTTCAGTTCGGAACACGGAATGCCCCAGACCTTCTCAGTATAGGTCTTGAAGAAGATTTCAAAGAGACGCTTGCCGAAACGGTTGGTGACCCACTGTTCAAAGGTCTCCTCTTTTTTATAGGGAAAGATTTGCCAGCGCAGGAAGCTTAGCATGATCAAGATCGCCTGCCAGAGGCCCAGGCCCGCGAGGGCGTTCCAAATCTTGAGCGGGTAGAAGAAGAATTTATCCTGGTAAAAGATCCGAGAGAGGCGCGGACGGCGCAGGAACTCGTCGCCCAGCACCTCGTGCCACATCTGGTTCACCGGCTCCGACTTGGTGAAGAATCGGTGCCCGCCCATATCGAAGTGATAGCCCTTGTAATTCTCGGTCCGAGCCAGCCCTCCCACCTTGTCGTACTGTTCGAGCACGATCGGACGGAGCCCATGTTTTGTCAGCTCATAACCCGCTGTCAAGCCTGCCGGGCCCGCGCCGATGATGACTACTTCTTTCTTTGATTCGCGTTCCATGATTGCTCTCTATTGACCTGTTGATCCATACGATACACGTGCCTTTTGCTGTTTTCTTGTGAGGAGATGCTCGACCCAGAGCAGTCCAAACGTCAGGCTGCTATAAAAATAATAAAAAAAGTGCAACAACACTGCCCCGGCAGTAAACACCGCACCACCCTGCCGGTAAAAAAAGCGATAGAGCGGGAAGTTAGCTACGATCACGAATGCCATCAAGGCAAACGCCCCAGCCCAGGCTGGGAAAGCCCACAATCCAAGAATAGACAGAAATAGCATGCCCCAGACACACACGGCGCTTGCCCGGCTTCTCCAATCGAGGTTAAGGTCAGCCGGTAACTGGGCGGTGGAGAATATTAGCCGTGTCCATGGGATAGCACGGTTGAGGATGTCTGTGCGCAGCATACTGAGCAGCGTCCAGCGTTTGAGATGCGTCACCTGCACATCCGGGCAAAGACGGATGCGGTACCCTGCCGCTTTCAGCCGGACTCCCAGCTCGATGTCTTCGATGGATGGCTGCCCGTAGCTCTCGTCGAAGCCACCCAGCCGCAGAAAGACTTCCCGCCGAATAGCGCCCACCCCGGTCCAAAATGTAGAGGCATCCGCCTGGCTATGGTGATGAACGAAATGATGCTGTAGATTCTTGTACAGCGAGACCAGGCTGCGGTGAGGCGGCTGGTCGTCGTACGAGCCGAACAGGGCTGCCGTTTCCGGGTGTTCGCTGAAATGACGCTCGATGAGCGCCAGCGTGTTGGCATGAACGGTGACATCGGCATCCAGAAATAGCAGGATATCGCCCTGCGCCCGGGCGGATCCCAGGTTGCGTGCCCGGGCAGGTCCGAACGGCTCTCGGCTCTGGCTGGAAATCACGCTGCCGAATCCTGCCGCCAGCTCCGCCGAGCCATCTGAGGAAGCATCGTCAACCACAATCACCTCGTCAGGAGGCCGTGTGGAACGTAACAACGCTTCCAGACACAGTTGCAGGTCACTGCCTCCGTTATAAACAGGTATCACCACGGATAATTTCATCGAAGCAATCTCCTCAAAGACCATCGCAATCTCAAATCGTTTGCACGCTCCATACCGCCGACACCAGGCGTGCCGAACAAGGCTCCACGCTCTGGACCAAGCAGCCAGGGGAGCCTGTCCATTCTGAACCGCATTTTGTTAGAGCAACTGACGGCGCTGTTAATTCGTGTACAAGACGAAAAAAGGCTAAAAAGGATACATTTCAGGTCAGATTATTGGGTCCTTTCCTGACAGGAAGATCTCTCGGGTATCAACCTCACCGGTGCGCAGGCAGCCTCAGAAACCTCAGCCTCAGAAGAGGCTCGAGTGAGACGCCCGCGGCTCGCATCGGCGCGCAAAAGCTGACTTGCCCGTACAGCCGGAGAAGCGGGCAAGCAGCCTGTTATTTTCTTGATTTAAGGATCATGAGTCTGGAAACGATGCAAGATATTAATCAACAATCTCGAAGAACGCCTCAACCACCTGAGGGTCGAAATGACGTCCGGATTGTTCGCGAATATAAGTCAATGCCTGATCCGGGGACCAGGCAGGGCGATAGGGCCTGTCAGAGATCAGCGCATCCCATACATCCACGACTGCAAACAGCCGCGCCGCCAGCGGGGTTTCGTCGGCACTCAGACCCCGCGGGTAGCCGCTCCCGTCCCATTTTTCATGATGACAGTAAGGAATGTCCAATGAATGGACCAGGAATACGATAGGCCGCAGAAGCTCGTAGGCGTACAGGGGATGCTGCCGCATGATCGTCCACTCTACCGGGGTCAACGCTCCCGGTTTGAGCAGAATGCTGTCTGGTACGCCCATCTTGCCGATATCGTGCAGAAGCGCGCCCCGGCGGATGTGGACCATTTCCTCTTCACCGAATCCAAAGCTGCCTGCCAGCGTGAGAGTCATTTCTGTCACCCGCAGCGTATGACCTTTCGTCTCTCTATCTCTTAAGTCGAGGGCGCGCGACCAGCCTTCGATGGTGGTGTCATACGCCCTCCTCAGCTCTTCGTTCGTCTGTTGCAGATTTTCAAAGAGAGTTGCGTTATCGAGCGCGATGGCTGCCTGGCCCGCCAGGAGATTTAGAAAATTAAGCCAGTCGGCCTTGGGCTGCCTGGGCGCGCGGTGGAAGACCTCCAGCACACCCTTGGTCTTGCCCTTGGCGATCAACGGCACGCCGCAATAGAAGGCGAAGTGCTCCTGGGCGAACAATGTGGCAAAAAGAGGATCCTGGGTTGCCTCTTCCAGATTTTCGATCTTGATCGGGCGACCGTTCCGGGCAACCCGCCCGGCATGACTTTTTCCAAGCGGCACGCGTGAGGTTTCGATGGTGGGTGTGCGAAAGCCTTTGCCGGCGGCATACTCCAGCATCCCCGACTCTGAATCCAGAAGCAGAATGTCCACTGCATCCACCCGTAATTGTTTGCTCACTTCCGAGGTGATCAGATTGAGAGTATAACGCAGATCGAAGTTGGACATGATCGCCTGGTCAATATTCCACAGCGCCGAGAGCTGATCCATCTGCTGGAGGATCTGGATTTCGGCTTGCTTGCGCTCGGTGATGTCGCGGTTCACACTCACGTAACCGGTGATCTTGCCGCGCTCGTCGGTCAGCGCAATGGCATTCTCTTCCACGTAGACCGGCTTTCCGTTTTTTGTAGAATGGATCCTTTCACTGCGATAGGCACTTTCTTCCCGCAGGAGCTGCTGGGCTTCTGCCTGCTGCTCCCGGCTGAACCCGGACTTAAGCACCGCATCCGCGTTGCGCCCCATGACTTCGGCGGCTGTCCAGCCATAAATCCGCTCGGCAGCACGGTTCCAGGCGGTGATCCGGAACTCGGTATCGGTCGCAATGACGGCATCGTTGACATGCCGGAGCAGGCGGGCATGGAACTTGATCTGCTCCTCTGCCCGTTTATGGGCACGCCGTAACTCTGCCTCACGCAGCTCGCGAACAACAGCAGGGATGAGCCGGGCAAATTTGCCCTTCACGAGAAAATCGTTCGCCCCCGCTTTGAGAGCAGCTACCGCGTGTTCTTCGTCTATGGTGCCGGAAACAATGATGAAAGGAATATCCAGCCCGCTCTCTTTCAATACCTGAAGCGCCTGCATGGCGTCGAACTGAGGCAGGCTGTAATCGCAAATGATGATATCCCACGATTTGTCTATCAGCGCCTGCTGCATAGCGCTCAGAGTTTCGATGCGTTCAAAGACCACATCGTATCCGTTGCGCCGGAGCTCGCGCACAACCAGCTGGGCATCGTCATCCCAGTCTTCTACCAGCAATACTCGCAGCAAGTTTGTCATAAGTAACCATAAGGGCAGGCGCGTGAGAATGAGGGGCAATCGAGCCCAGAACTTCTATTGTATGAAAGGGGGGTTACAAAAGTGACTACAAATAGGATCGATTCGGATCCAGAATCGTCAGACAAGGCTCGTCCCGGACGATGGATTCCCCCCTGAGAGCCAAAATCCCGGGCGCCGGGCAGGGCCTATTTACATATTGCTGCTCATGATCATCCAGGCAAGCGCCCGCAACGCCTCGTGCTCCTTGGCGCTGATCCGTTTGGCCTTTCGCAGGCTTACGAGCAGGCGCTCCAGATAGGAGAGCTTGATGTCTTCCAGATGGATGATTTTTTCCACCACTTCGTAAGTCACCGATTTTTCCATATGTGCTTCAATCTTTTTGCTACAATGCTAAAGATGACCTATCTCTGTGAGTAGTATGGCACGAATCAAAAATAGAGTCAATACCACTGCAACGAATTTGTTATGCTGGCGCCTGCCAGATTTGTCAGCCTTGTGAGGTAGGCAAATCCCCCATCCGTCAAAGCCGAAAGCAGGACTATAATGAGTATCTGTACTTCTTCGTTCACTGCCGAAACAGCTATCTTATTTTTTTATGCAAACCGATCGAGAACTTCTAGATGCTGCGGGCAAGATGGATAAGGAGGCGCTGGTCAGGATCTTCGACCTGTACTCGCCCGCCCTGTTCAACTATGCCTGGCGCCTGTGCGGCGACCCGGTGCTGGCAGACCACATCGTGGGGGATGTATTTGCGAGCCTGCTGGAGAAGCTTGCGGCAGGCAAAGGTCCTTCCTCCAACCTGCGCTCCTATCTCTTCGAGATCACCTACCACCGCATCGTGGACGAAGCGCGTTATGCAAAGCGCCGCGCGCCCATCGAAGCTGCAGCTCTGCTCCCAAGGGATCATTATTCAGCCTTCCTGGCTGTCGAAGACCAGATCCTATATAAACAGATCTTGCATGTCTTCCAGCAGGAACTGACCGAAGACCAGCGGCATGTCATCCTCCTGCGCTTTCTGGAGGAATTCAGCCTGCGTGAGACGGCATCTATCCTCAGCAAAACTGTAGAGAATGTCAAAGTCATCCAGCTGCGCGCCCTTGCCCGGCTGCGACAATGCCTCCGTCCCCGGCACGGCAAGACGCTTACCTCGCCGCAGGTCAGGCGCGTCGCGAAAGCCTCAGGGGCTTAATGGCGTTGTGAGGAGCGAAGCGACGACCCCGGCGCCATGCGGCTTGAGCCGTACGAGGGCAGGTGAGGAATCTTTTCTTGGTCTGGCAAAAGGAGAGCGAATTCTCGCTCTCCTGCTTTATTGAGGCTTGTAGGCCGTTATTTTTGCGCTGTAGACGGCCTGATAGACGTCTTCGCGTGAGATAGTCTTTAGCTCAACCGTGTTCTTTATGTCGTCGAGTGCCGAGTCAACGGTTGCCTTGTCGAAAAAGACGGGGGTAACGGAAACATTGGTAAATCCGGCTGCCTCCATCATGCCAATGTATTCGCTGGCTTCCACGGCTCCCGCAACACACCCTGCCCAGGCGCTCAGGCTTTGTTTGATGGATTGTGGCAAGGGACCGTCCGTCACAATGTCAGAAACCGCTAGCTTGCCACCAGGCTTGAGCACGCGAAACCCTTCCGCAAAGACTTTCGACTTATCGGGTGAAAGATTGATCACACAGTTGGAGATAATGACATCAACCGTGTTTGCTTCGACCGGCAGATCTTCAATATAACCGTGGCGAAATTCCACGTTTTCAAGATTCATTCGCCTGGCACTTGCGGTGGCTCGCTCGATCATTTCCGGCGTCATATCAACGCCAATCACATGTCCTGTCTCACCCACCTTTTTGGCGGCGAAGAAACAATCAATCCCTGCGCCAGAGCCCAGGTCAAGAACAGTCTGTCCGGGTTGAAGAGAGGCAAGAGTGATAGGGTCGCCACAGCCATAACTGACAACGGATTCGCCCTCTGGCAACGTTGTGAGCAGGTCCTGTGGATATAAGCTGCTTTCAGTGCTGCAACAATCTGAAGAGCCACCACAGCATGAGGCATTGTTTTTGATGCGCTCGGCATAATGCTCTCTAACAACATCATGAATAGGGGTCGGTGTTTGGGTCATATTTTCTCCTTTTGATAGGGTTGGATTTTGGAGACGATTTTCTATCTATTTCTGCAAAAATTTTTACCGATAATTCCTCTCTGTTCAGCCCGGGATGAACAGAGTTCTTACCGCTTAGCAGCATCCACCGCCGCCACAGCACCCACCTTCGCACTCACCACAACCGCAGTCATTTCGCTTAACAGTCAGTTCGGGCATGTCTCTCACCTCCTTTCATATAGAAGTTTGTCTATAAATTGGGTCAAAAAAATTGGAGTTCAGCGTACCCGGCAGAGGTGCCTGCTCTCCAATCTTATTGGTTAATGACATTTAATAGCTTTTCCGTGGTCGCCGTCTCCGGTGCGAACTTGATCATCAGCTGTCCACAGCACAGCACGATGTTTTCCTGATTGAGTGTATAGAACGTCTGCTTGCCTTCCTCGCGAACGCTGACCAGCCCCGCCTCGCGGAGGATGGCAAGATGATGAGAAATCGTAGGCTGGGAGAAACCAACCTTCTCGACAATCTCACCCACCGATAACCAGCAGCAGCAACACTCGCTCATAATCTTCTGGCGAGTCTCGTCAGCAATGGCTTTCGCAAAAAGGACAGGATTTGCTTTCATAGACGTTTATCTATGTGAGATTATATCGACATTTGTCTATTTGTCAAGCCCATTGAGTAGCCAATTTAAAATAACACCGGGAGAGTTATCGGCATCCACAAAGGACGCCCGGTTTTGCCGGGCGTCCTTTTCAATCGTGAGGATCAGCCTAAAACTACAGGCGTGCGCACTGGTCCTCTTTGCTGCCGTGCACGATGTTGTCCTTGCCCTTGGGCGCCGGGCGATTCTCTTTGCATTGCAGGTTGCCATCGATGGTGTTGAATGAGATCGTCACGCCGCCGCTATTCTGAAACGCCTGCACGTTCCCGCCCACGCGGTTGGAGGTGGCGCTCAGGGCGCGGCGATTTGAGTCGAACAGGATATCGCCGTTGACCGCTACCTTGTCGATCTTCGCCGCACCGCCCTGCACGATCTGGATGCTGCCGCCCACCGAGGAGCCCGCCACGCTGACAGACTTGGCGCCCTCCGCCTGGATATTACCTATGACGGTAATCTTGTTCGCCGTCAGCGTCGCGTTGTTCTCGACCTTGATTGTCCCCTTCACAGTCGTGCCGTTCAGCTTACAGGTGCCGTTCTGCGGCACCCGCAGGTTATCAACCGTCACCGCCCCCAGCGAGCCGCGGCAGGTATATTCCTCTGCTTGCGCGACCGACGTGGCAGATACCACAAACGCAAAGGTCAGCAGTATCGACAAGCCCAGTTTCATCAAACGTTTCATCATTTGTCTCCTTTATCTATTGTTTTAACACAGCTCGATAGATGGTTCACGTACCCGGGTGTGAGTGCTCTCGTGGCTCCTGCACGTCTGCCGGAGCCCAACAGACTGCACGTGCTCCCTCCGGGCAGGGCTGGCGCGTCCATCCCTGCCCGGTCCTCGACCAGGCGGTCAAATCTGGATGTCTCGGTCCATGCCTATGTGAGGGGATCAGACTCGCCGCGCAGCCCGAAGTGAGCCTACCTTAATCGTCATCGTCGTCATTGTCATTGTCGTCATCATCGTCATCTTCATCATCGTCGTCCTCACCGCCATTATTGCCGGCGTTGTTATTACTCGTGTTATTGCTGGTATTGTTGCTCTCGTTGTTGCTTGTGTTATTGCTGTCGTTAGTACTCTCATTGCCGGGGGCAGCAGGCAGCGATGGTAGCGTGAGGCGCCCACCCCGCTCGCCCCGCGGCACATGGCAATCGTCATCGTCCCGGTTTCCGGTCGGGTGCGTCCTGCAGTCATCCGAGCCGCCGCGCCCGCCGAGGTGACCCTCGTCGTCATCGTCATCATCGCCTTCGCCGCCCGGCGCCTCCAAGAGACCCGCCGCGGATTCGGAGGTCTGGGAGGCGCGCTGGATACTCATCCTGGCTTCGAGCGGGACGGCGGCAAGCATGCGGGTGAGGTCGCCGCTGTAGTCATGCAGAACTGCCGCCGTCTCCTGCCTGAGACGGGCTGCCTCGCCGGGCTGGTGCTGTGCCAGGCTCTCGATTTCCCAAAGGGTCCCCTGGATATCTTTTTCGAATTCCCCCGCCGCTGCCTCGAGATGCCCGAAGCGGCCCTCCTCAATCAGCGCCTGCATTTCCTCGAGGCGCTGCCCCGCAAAGGCTAGATACAGGCGCGCCCGGGCAGATGGGCCGGGCGTCCAGCGCACCTGAATGGTCTCCGCAGCGGTCTTGACCGGGAACAGTGCATCGCCGGGCAGGGACGAGCTGGCAGCATAGGCTGTCGTTCCCAATCCGCCGAACAGGAAGACCGCAAACACAAGCACGCCCGCCAGGGCGAAGGACAGCGTCCGTTTGCGAAGCGGCTGGAAATAAGTCCTCCAGCCGAAAGCGTCGGCGCGCCGTCTGCCAGCCGGGTATGCACCGCGCAGATCGGGGACCGGGACAGCCGGCAAGGCAAACATCTCGTCGAGCTCCACCATGAACGCCGCCCGCGTCCGGCGAGCTGCTTCGGGATCACGCCGGGGAGCCGCGCCGTACACCCGGAAGTGCTCCTGGAGAGCAGGGTCAAGCGATTTAAAGTCTTGGTGTTGGTTCATAAAACAATCCACATACGATCATTCGGATAATATCTGCCGCAGCGCCTCCACGGCGCGATACTGCAATGCCCGGGTCGCCTCCACACTCCTGCCGAGCGCTTGAGCGACCTCGGCATGAGACCAGTTCTCCACGAAGCGCAGCTCGATCACCTGCCTTTGCTCGGGAAGCAGCCGGAGCAGCGCTGCGCGCATTCTCTGCCGCTCCAGTTTTTGCGCCACCAGCTGCGAAGGGCTGCCCTCGGGATCGGCGTGCATGTTCTCTTCCAGCGCCACGGGGGGAAAGGGATGCCGGCGGTAGTGATCGGTGATCCAGTTATGGGCGACACGGTACAGGTAGGCGCGTATATTCTCAATAGAGGTCCCCGCGCGGACCGCCATCAGGAAGCGATGGAAAGTGTCGGAAACGCAGTCCTCGGCAAGATGGTTGTCATCGAGCAAGCGGCAGGCGTAGCGAAAGATGTCCGAGCTGTATCGCTCATAGATGTCAGACAGGGCTTGTTTGTCCAACGCTACGCGAGAGCTAACCGGAAGTGTATCTGTCCTCATTCCTTACTTCTCACTTAATAAGACTTACTTTTGGATAAAACATGACGACAGCCATTTCATACCTCTGTGTACAGGTCCCAGGCGCCGTCTGGCGCAGGCGGATGCAACTGGGAGGGACTTGCCTCGTAACGCTGAACTCGCAGCCATTATCGAAGCAGCGCGGCTCAGGGTTCAATGGGGCTCAGGCGGCGGGACTCAAAGGCATCGAAGTAATACGTGCCGCGCGTCCCGCTGTCGATCCCGGCTACCGCCCCCAGCCGGACGCGATCGATGCGCCGGGTATCGTTGTCCACATTGACGAGGCTGGCTCGCTGCACCTGGTCGATCCATAACGTCAGCTCGCCATTGTTCGCTCCCGCGCCTGTGGAGGCGCGCCAGCCCAGCTCGATCAGGTGGGGAGCGTCCGACAGCGCAAACCAGGCGGTATTGGCCCAGCTGCTGCGGTCATTTAGAAGCGCGGCGCGTAGCTGGTAGGCGCCGTTGCTGAAGCGGAACTGCACGCGCAGTACCAGTGTGGAGGTCCCGCTGTAGCCATAAAACACGGCGTGTGTATTTCCATTTGACATGCGGATGCTGTTGGGATCGAAGTAAAAGCGAGCCCGATATTGTGTTTCGGTGCCAGGCCGGTCGTCGGTGACGTAGATGGAAGTGTTGTCGTCCAGCACAGCCTGCAAGCCACGCCCTCCCACAAGCGCCGCCTCCGTGCTTACGCTCAGGTCGCCGCCATCGACGATTGAGGCAGACCAGTCGGACAGGGTCCCCGATTCGAAACCATCGGCGAAGATCAGGTCGGCGGGAGGCGTGGTCGTCGGAAGAGAGGTCGCAGTGGCAGTTGCCGGGGATATGGGAGTGCCTGTGGAGGACGCCGGGGTGGTGGTCACGGGAGTTGACGTCGGTGGAGGCAGTGTGTGCGTCTGCGTCTGTTGAGGCAGGGTTGTTGGCGTTGCGGTCGTAGTGGGCAGCGGGGAGGCGCCGGTCGTGCGATGCGACTCGAACGCATCGAAGTAATAGGTTCCACGTGTGCCCGAGTCGATACCTGCCAGCGCACCCAGTGTCACGCGGTCGATGCGGCGCGTGTCGTTATCGATATCTGCCAGATCCGCTCGCGGGATGCCGTCGATCCACAGCGTCAGACTGCCGTTGTTCGTGCCCGCTCCACTCGCGCCACGCCAGTCCAGCTCGATGACATGGGGCCCATCCCCCAGCGCGAACCAGGCAGTATCGGTAAACTTCGATCCGTCGTTGACCACTCCAGCCCGCATTTGATACCCGCCTCCCGAAGAGCCAAACTCAACTCGCAACGCGACCGTGGATGAGCCGCTATAAGCTCTCAAAATGATGTGAGCATCTCCGCCGGCCATGCTGATGGAATTGGGATCGAAGTGGAAGCGGACCCGGTAACGCGGCTCAGAAGCCGGATGGTCGGAAGTGACCGACATGGGATTGTTGTCGTCGATCAGCACCTGCAAACCGCGCCCGCCTATCAGGGCTGCGGCGGGGCTCACGCTAAGGTCGCCGCCATCGGTCACCGAACCGGACCAGGCGGACAGATCTCCCGACTCAAAGCCATCCGCGAAGATGGGATCAAGCGAGGCTGTAGCCATCATCGAGGCGGTTGGCGTAGAGGCGGGCGGCAAGGCTGTCTGGCTAGGTGTATGCATGGCCGTTGCGCTGGCAGAAGCCGTCCACGTGGCAGTTGCAGTAAACGTATGGGTAGCGGTTGGTGTGCCGGTCGGTGCAGGCGTGGACGTATACGTAGCAGTCGGCGTGAATGTCTGAGTAGCCGTTGGCGCAGGGGAAGCCGTGTGCGTGGCTGTATGGCTGGCAGTTGCAGTGATCGTATACGTTGCGGTTGGCGTGGAAGAAGCCGTGCGCGTGGCGGTCGGTGTGAATGTCGGCGTAGCGGTAGCTGTGTGAGTGGAGGTCGTGGTCGGGGATGCCGTTACTGAGGCGGTCAGTGTAGAGGTAGACGTATGAGTCAGCGTGGGCGTGAACGTTGCTGCCGGTTCTGGTGTCCGCGTTGCGGTGGCTGAGGCCGTCGATGTGAAGGTGTGCGTAGCCGTGGCAGTGAATGTAGCAGTGGACGTGGGAGTCGCCGTGCTGGTAGACGTGGGAGTGGAGGACAATGTGGCTGAAGCCGTGGGTGTGTCGGTCGCAGCCAATGTCGGTGAAGGCGTCTGCGTGGCAGTTGCTGCCGGCGGCTCAGGCGTTGGCGTGAGGGTTGCCGTAACTGTTTGCGTGATAGTAGGAGTCATGGTCGGAGGGACCGGTGTATCCGTTGGCTCGGGAGTCGCGCTGACGGTTTGTGTGGAAGGTTCCAGCGTAAGGGTGAATGCAGGCTCCGGTGTATGGATTGGTTCGTCTGTGGTCGTCGGTTCCGGCGTTTCACTGGGCGCTTCCGTCTCGTCCAGCTCGGAGGTGATTGTCAGCTCAGGCGTCGCCGTCGGTGCGTGCGTATCTGTCAAAGCCGGGCTAGATGTAGGAGAGGGAGCCAGCGGCGTTGGCGTTCCTGTAGCGGTCCCTGTGGGCGTCGCGGTGGGAATGACATTGCAGATCACGTTGAAGCATTGCGCCGGCTCGGCATTGCCCAGGGCAACATTGCCCCCGCCATCTACGTTCACATCGCCGGCATAGATGCCCCAGCCGCGGTTCCGATTGGCGACGTTGTTCCGGACAGTGCTGCCCCCCTTCCCCACCTGGATACCACCACCGTCATTCTCGTTGGCCGTGTTCTTCTCGATAAGGTTACCCAGTCCCTCGGGAGCATCTTCTCCGACAGAGATGCCCTGGGCGCTGTTCCCGTTGGCTAGATTCAGGAGCACCCAGTTCTCGAAGGATTCCGGACCCAGCTCGATCCCGCTGCCCATCGTCAGGCTTGCATCGTTTTCCTCGATCAAGTTGCGACTCGAGCCGCCCAGCTCAATACCGCCGGGGTTAAAGCGGACATCGTTGCCGCGCACGAGGTTATCGTTGGCAGCACTGAGAGAGATACCGCTATCGGAGTTGTCATGCGCCGTGTTCCCGATCAGCTGATTGCCATGTGCCTCTGAAATCGTTATGCCCGAGTCGCCCGTTCCGGTCACGGTATTGGCGATCAGCTGGTTGCGGTTCGAGCCGTCCACGAGAAACCCCGCGTCGCTGGTCCCACTGACGAAATTCCCCCGCAGGCGGTTGCCATCCGAGCCAATGGTGATCAGAATGCCGCCGTCGCCCGCCGACTGAAGAGTATTGTTTAGCAAGGTGTTCCGGGTTGCCCCTTCGAGCAGGATACCCGCGTTGCTGCCCACCCCGATGCTATTCGAACCAAGCAGGTTTCCATGTGAGTCGCGCAGGTACAAGCCGAGGCCAGAATTATTGGCCAGTGAGCTGCTCAGCACGAGCGCAGCGGCTGAGCCCTCCAGAAGGGCAATCCCATCCGCGTTGCTGGAGAGCACAATCCCACGCACCTGGTTGCCGAATGTTCCCTCATCCACGAGCTCAATGCCCGTGATCTGATTGTTGTGTACAGTCAGGGTCTCGAGCACGTTGAGCGCCGCGCCCGAGCTCAAGCGTACACCGTAATCGAATTCCTGGACCGTTCCATTTCGAACAGTCACCGAATCGAATCCATCGTTGCGAATGCCGGTCCCCAGCCCAACCCCGTCAACGGTGCGCCCGTTGAGATCGACGATGATGCCATGCGCGCCAATGACCAGGCCGTCCTCCGGACATTCGGACAGGTTGTTCAGGAGGCGCGTGCTCACGGTCAGCACCTGCCCGCAGCTCACCTGCCTGTCTACGAGCGGACCCCCGCCACCGCCCGGCGGCAGGAGGGTCCATGTGAAATAGGCTGGCGTGAGATCCAGCTTCTGGTCTTTGTCCAGTGTGCGCACTTCGAAGGTATGCTCGCCGGGCCCAAGGCCAGAATACGTAAAGGGGCTGGTACAGGGGACGAAGCCGGAACCTGACTGTCCATCGAGCCGGCACTCAAAGGTTAAATCAAGCGGCAGGGTCGTATCGTCACTGCCGGTGAAGTGAAAGCTGGCTGAGGTCTCAAGAGTCAGCTCGAGGGGTGAGGCGGCGATCACGGTGTCCGGTGCCGCGGGATCGTGGGGCGCTGCAGAGATAAACCTGAGCAGAAGCTGGGGGCCATCTTCGGAACTCTCCCGGCTGGCGAACTGCTGCTCGAAGCCGCTGCCGCCTTCGGCCCGATCATGGATGAGAAAGCCATGGTTGAAGCCCGTGTCATACATCGCCTGCACCTGGTGGGTGACGTCCCAGTACCTCAGCCCGGAGTCGGAGGCTGCCGCCGCGGCGGCGCCGGTGACGCCCGGCTGGTTATTCCAGTTGACCGTGTCCTCGGACCAATCACCTGCAAGAGCAATCACATCCAGGATCCGACCGGTCGCGGCAGAAGCTGCAGACATGTATAACCTGGCAGAACCCAGGATGCAGCCTGACTGCGCCGGCGGAAGCGAAAAGCGCACCAGGGCACGCGAGTTCCCCCCGACCTGGGATTGGACCTTTAGCACGCCGGAGAGGGCAAAGTTCGCAGTGGGGCTATTCTGATCGACCCAGCTATCGGCATCGGCGGTCACGGGCAGGGGAATGCCGCAGTCCACAGCGGATGGACCGGAGGTGAATAAAAGCTGCGCTTGCGTGCGGACCCCAGGTGCGTGAGAAAGGAGACTGGCATGCTCCTGGCGAGAGGACTCCGCATTGACCATTCTCACGGGGGCAGCAGGCGAGGAAAAGACCAAGAATAAGATCATGGCTACTCTGAGCCAGGTACGTCTTGCATCCATGTGTCACTCCTGTCGGTCTGCTGTCACAGTCGCCTGCCGGCACGTGATCATAAATAAGGGCCACTTAGCCAAGTCAACTGAAATGAAGATTATGGTTCGCCTGTCTAACAGAGAGCACATACTGAGAGGCGATACACATCGCCATGAAAATACAACCAATTTGTGCCTCCCGTACTTCCCACCGATGGGTACTTTCTGCTATGAGTACCTTCCCTGCATGGGTACTTTCCTATAAATGGGAGAGACCGTCCTACCCTGGACGGTCTCTCTCGAAACGATCAATGCGACGGGCTCGCTGCCCTTCTGACAGAGCGCTCCTGAACACGAAAAATACATTCGTGGGCGCGATCCACATCGGGTCGTCAGACTTAAGAAGCCAGACGGAATGAACCCGGCTGGCTTCTTCGTGCGCTTCTCGCAGTCAGGGACAATTGCCTGGCTGCTACTAATAGTGGGCTGGCGGCCCCTGAAAGGACCGCCAGCCAAAGTGGTATCGGATCGATCTGCTTACGGAGCCGAGCCGAATATGATGACGAGCTAAGGCATACTTTCGCCTTTCTCGCGGCTGTGGAACTGCTGTTCGAAACCACCTCTATTTTCGCTGGGATCCCGGATCAGGAAGCCATTATTGGCATCGGCGTACATTCCCTGGACGACGCTCGTGACATTCCATTCGCGGTCGGCATTGCCCGAACCGGCGGTGGCAGGCGCCCCTGTGGTAGAGGGCTGGTTGCTCCAGCTCACGCCGGATATGGGGGAGTGCACAAGAAACCGAAGCCACTGCGTGGGGCTGTGGTGACAAAATCCTCCGACCCTATTTTTCTTTCTGAAACGGATCTACAGGATGAAGGGAAGCAATTGAACCCAGGCGAGCCGTTATGGTGGAAACGCTCCCTACATTCCAGAATCTAGAAGGCTTTTCAATGACGATGTTATTTTTGCCTCTAAAGAGAAGGAGAGACCGTAGATTTGCGGTCTCTCCTTCTCTTTCTCATTTGATCTCTTTGTATTTGGGATTCGTGGTCAAGGACAGCTGATATTGTTGTTAAAGTCGTCGAGCTTATTCTTGAGGTCGATAGCAGTGGCGCGTTGTACCGCGGTCAAAGTATATTTTCCACTGGGTCCTGTGTAATTAATGCCACTCAAGAACGTATCTGCCTGCGAGATAACCGGGTCAATGCAGCTCAGAGCACCGTTCGCCACATTAAGCTCCGCCGCCAACAGGTGCCCGGCGAGGCATCCAACGCTGTCTTGAGCCTTGGTACTACTACAGTTCATTGCCGCGAAGACTTTTGCGGCTATCGTGATGTCGCCCACCGGGAAATTACCCAGCGTCTGTGGCAGATACTGCTTTGCCCACGGACCGCTACTGCTACAACTAGTGCCCTTGGGCAGCTTGTTGCAATTTGGATCAAAGAATTGACCGCGCGAGTTTGAGTTCGCTAAATGGTTTTTCCAGTAGCCCGGTGTGAAAGCTCCTATGCTGGGTGTAGGTGTAAGTGTGTTAGTAGCGGTTGGGGTGAACGTCGGAGTGTTTGTCGGTGTCGATGTCTTGGTTGGCGTATTGGTCGGTGTATTTGTTGGAGTCTTGGTTGGCGTGTTGGTCGCGGTATTCGTCGGGGTGTCTGTTGGCACATCGGTCGGTGTATTTGTAGCCGTGTTAGTAGGTGTGTCTGTGGGAATGTCTGTCGGTGTATTTGTCGCGGTATTCGTTGGAGTATTGGTAGGTGTATTCGTTGGCGTGTTGGTGGCGGTGCTAGTCGGCGTGTTTGTAGGTGTATTCGTTGGTGTATTGGTAGGAGTATCGGTTGGGGTATTTGTCGCGGTGTTAGTCGGAGTGTTTGTAGGTGTATTCGTGGGAGTATTGGTCGGTGTGTTGGAAGGTGTTGGTGTCTCCGTAGGTGTATTCGTAGGAGTAGCGGTGTCCGTGGGCGTCGATGTGTTGGTCGCTGTATCCGTAGGTGTATTCGTAGGGGTAGCTGTGTCCGTGGGCGTCGATGTATTGGTGGCGGTGGCCGTATTCGTAGCTGTTCCCGTGCTCGTCGGAGTTAAGGTGTTTGTCGCCGTCGGCGTAGGTGTTCGAATATTGAACCCACCGGAACCCCGCAAGGTATCCAGCTGATAGATGTTGCCGAGGCCTTGTGTGCCCGCCTCGCTCAATCCCCCGGAGCCCGGGTTCGGCGAGCCGGCCTCGTTGAACGTATATTCATCATTCCAAAGATAGTTTTGGTTATCTTTCAGACCGCGGGTGGCATCGAATTCCATATACCCGATCGTGGCCGGAGTAATATCAGGATTATGGGCGGCGTTATAAGCTACATAGTCGAAGGCAAACTCAACGGCCGGGCGACTGACTGTTCCACCAGGTCCGTTAAAGGTAACGTTGATCAGGCGGATGTAAAGAAAATTGCTATTTAGTCGATCTACGTCGTACCCGTCATTCGAGCCAATAACATCTCCGTTGTCCTTTGTAAAATTGACCCCATTCGTGCCGCTGACATCACCGTTGGTGTCCACGAAGATCTTCGCTTCGCTCGAATTGGAAGAAAATGTGGTTGGAAGGGTCCCGAACTGACTACGAAAAAGAATGCCGTTGTTGGCCTTATTTACATTTGTGTTGGTCGCCAGTCGAACGGAATAATAGGTACCATCCGGGAGTTTCGCGGAACGGGAGCCGCTATCGGATACTTCCGAATTCCCAAAGAGCTCAATCTGGAAATAGAGGAACTGGTTATCAAATCCCGCCTGAGCCCGGGTGATATCGACGTATTCATAGTATTTGTTGGCAGCAAACACGGACGACCCCACCGCGAACTCCGTGTCAGCGTTCAGCCCGGACAGGTAAGGCGTTGGACTGGCAGGTGGTTTTTCGTTGATAGTCTTAAAGAGATAAGATTGGTCGGTTGGTCGCTCATACTGATCGTTCTGGTACGTATCGCATTTCAGGATCCCACTTGACCCATCGGACGCAACTGCCTGGTTCACATACCAATAGATCTTGCCGTCAGCCGTGTTCTTGAACTGGTTATTACCGGTAACGCAGTCCATAAAGCTGTTCGTGTATAACGGAGCGGAGGTTGGGGCAGCCAGGAGGGGCGCTGCCTCTACATTGAGTTTGGAATTCAGTGCCTGTGTTGAGAGCACCGTGACGAATAGCAATAAGGCGAGAATAAAGTTCTTCTTCATTGTTCATTTCTCCAAAGGCAAGAAAATTAAAAATAGGCTGAAGGCAAACTCTTGCCTCCAGAAAAATACCGTCGATGCGCCGTTTCACTCAACGCCGGAACATACCTCCCCAGTTGAGGATGATGGGAACGCCAGAGTATTAAGTTTATTGGGAGGTACCCGTGGGATCGGAGAACGCGTCCACCAATGATGAAAGCTGCCATGATAGTAAAAAGGATAATTACGACCTTCGGTGCTTTTCATCTTAACACACATTTGGTCGCATCCCGGTCACAAAATTGCTTCCGTTGGTCGTAATTTGGTCACCTCCAGTTGCAAAGGGTTATATGGATACATACTCCGCTTCTTAATTACAATACTGCGTGGTCAAGATTGCTATTGCCACGAAAAGCTGGTTGGCGGACCCCTTGAGGTCCGCCAACCAGAGATAGGGTCAGCGTACTGTTGTCATGGAGCCGCACCAAAGGTGATAACCAGTTGGGGCATACTTTCGCCTTTCTCACGGCTGTGGAACTGCTGTTCGGAGCCACCTCCATTTTCACTGGCATCCCGGATGAGGAAGCCATTGTTGGCGCCGGAGTACATTCCCTGCACGAGGCTGGTGACATTCCATTCACGATAGCCGTTGCCCGAGTCGGTGGTGGCAGGCGTCCCTGTGGTGGAGGGCTGGTTGCTCCAGCTCACGCCGCCTTCCGTCCAGGCGCCGGCGATTTGCAGCGCCTGCAGGGTGCGTCCATTGGCCGAAGAGGTTGCATACATCCGCAGAGTGGCAGATTGAACCACGCAGCCCGCAGGCAGGTTCGGCATGGCGAACTGCACCAGGGCACGGAAGTTGTTGCCGCCCTTCGCCTGGACCTTGAGGATCGAGTCGCTGCCGTAGTTATTGGAGGCGCTATTCTGATCGATCCAGGCATCCGCACTGGCAGACAGGGTCACGGGAGCTGCGGTGCAGGCGGCTGCCGCGGTCGGTGTAGCAGTAGCAGGCGGCAGAGTTGCGGTCGGCGGGGCAGTTGTGGCTGTCGGTTCCACCACAGCCGGAGTCGGCGTGGCTTCAGCCGTAGGCGCTTCGGGTGTCGCGGTTGGCTCGATCACGGCAGTGGGCGTCGCGGAGGGCGGCACAGGCGTGGCTGTCGGAGGCACTGGGGTGGCTGTGGGCGAGGCGGGAACGAAGGCGATCACGAGCTGCGGCACGTTCTGGCCCTTCTCACGGCTGTGGAACTGTTGCTCGAATCCGTTTCCGTTTTCACTTGCATCCCGGATGAGGAAGCCATGGTTGGCGCCAGCGTACATGGACTGGACGTGCGAGGTCACGGTCCACTGGCGATAGCCGCTGCCCGAGCTAGTGGTCGCAGCCGTTCCATTGGTCGCCGGCTGGTTGCTCCAGGTGACGCCCGTCTCGGTCCAGGGCGCCGTCACGAGCAAGGCTTGCAGTGTGCGCCCGTTTCGGAAGGATGCGGCATAGAGACGCAGCGTGGCGGATTGGATGGCGCAGCCCTGAGGGGCGGGAGGCAGGTCGAAGCGGAGCAGCGCCCGGTTGTTGCCGCCGGACTTTGCCATGACTTTGAGGATCGAGTCCGTACCCTTGTTGCTGGACGGGCTGCCCGAGTCGATCCAGGCATCGGCATTGGCGGAGAGGGTCACAGTGGTACAGGACACCGGGATGGGTGTTGCGGTGAAGGTCGCTGTCGGCACCAGGGTGTGGGTTGAGGTTGGCGGCGCGGCTGTCGCAGTCGGGGGTACCGGTGTAAACGTAGGCGGAACAGGCGTATGGGTAGCCGTGGGCGGTATTGCCGTCGCCGTCGGTGGAACGGGCGTGTCAGTGGCAGGTACGGCGGTAGGCTCTGGTGTATTGGTTGCCGTGGGCTCAGGCGTGTCCGTTGCAGTCGGTTCCGGCGTATTCGTGGTTGTCGGAGGCACAGCCGTCGCGGTGGGCGGGACAGGCGTGTGGGTAGGTTCTGGTGTGTTTGTGGCAGTAGGCGGCTCCAGGGTCGCGGTCGGTGGAACGGGTGTGTCGGTGGGAGGCACGGCGGTTGGCTCTGGTGTATTGGTTGCTGTGGGCTCCGGAGTATCTGTAGCGGTCGCAGTTGGCGGAACAGAGGTAGCGGTCGGTTCCGGCGTGTCGGTGGCGGTGGGTTCCGCTGTATTGGTTGCCGTGGGCTCCGGTGTGTCGGTGGGCACGGGTGTGCTGGTTTCCGTGGGCTCCGGCGTGCTCGTAGCAGTCGGCTCGGCGGTGGGCGTGGCTGTCGGTTCTGGTGTCGGAGTGGGTAGCGCCTCAATGATCCACGTGTAACTCGCCGATGTTGCATCGGTGTTGCCGGCTCCATCTTTAGCGCGGACTGAGAACGTGTGCTCACCCAGGCTCAGGTCAATCAAACTAACCGGGGAGCTGCAAGCCGCATACACCGCGCCGTCCAGCGAGCACTCGAAGGTCGAACCGGGCTCATCGGCGGAGAATGTGAACGTCGCGCTCGTTTCGTTAGTGGTCAGCTCTGGAGCAGAATCAATTGAGGTGTTCGGCGCAGTCGTATCCGGAGGCGGTGCAACCTGAGCGATTGCAAATGGCGACAGGCTGTTGAGGTCGCCACAGATCTGTCCGTTGACCGAGTCAATGGAGGAGGTGACGTCGACCCATGTGCTGCCGTCGTAGTGGAGCAGTTGTACAGGCTGGACGGTTGTTGCCGGGTCGTAGGCGAGGCACACGATGAGGTTTCCGCTGAAAGTGGCTGTCGTGTTGACATCGTAGTAGAGCGAGCCAGCGTGCAGATAACCGTCGGGCAGCGGCGGCGGACTGTTTAGAACATCCACTGTCGTAACACCGGCTGTAGCCACCTGGCTGAATGTGATGCTTGCCGGCTCCAGCCCGGATCCGGGCATGGCAACTTCCACGGTAACGTTGCTGCCGACCGGCGTATTCGCGACGGTCCAGGTGTAGCTGGCAGGCGTGGGGTCGACATTGCCGGCATCGTCGATGGCGCGGACTTCGAAAGTATGTGAGCCAACAGAGAGATTGGCTACGCCGAAGGGCGAGAGGCATTCGATGGCCTCACCCGTTTGCGGGTTTACAAACCAGACCCCATCCAGGGCGCATTCGAATGTGGAGCCAGCCTCATTTGAGGAGAACGTGAACGTGGCATTCGTATTCGTGGTTGTGGCAGCAGGTCCGGTGATGATGGTGGTGTTGGGCGCCGATGCATCGATGGTCCAGGCGACCTCCTCCG
>DATHTH010000274.1:0-3168 GCA_035463495.1 Anaerolineales bacterium
CCGGCTCCAGGTATCGATGGCTGTGTGGATCGCCTGGAGCTGCCGCGCGCTCACGTTCGGCGCTGCCTGCACGGCAATGGTCAGGTGAGCATGATCCCACCAGTAGCCGGGGTAATAGTTGCTCAAGATTTCGAGCGCCTCAGCATTCGACTCCGGCAGGTTACAGGTGATGCTGGCTGCGCTGCTGGCTTGACTGCCGCCCGGAGCCGGCGGTTTTGCCTGCGCAGACGTGGGCAACATAACAGCCGAGAGCACGAGCGCAGCAAGGACGATCAAATTGACAGTGACTCGTCTGACGGGCATAATGATTCCTCCATGGCATTGAAATAGTGCTGCAAATGGATAGGCGCCAGCGGCTTCATCTCCCTGGGAAATGAGTTGCAAGCCCCCATACGCCATACTCGTCGAAATTATAGCATTGCACGATGTGCCCGGCACAGGAAATGTAACCAAGTCGCCGCGAGATATACACCGGATCTCATGGATGGTAGCCAGAACCCGAGTGGGGGCCTCATGTGGATCAGTCTCAGCGCGCCTTTCCGGTGAACCCCAGCGCCTTTTTGGGCATCTCCCCAAATACGGTGTCGAAATCTTAACTAACTACCTGGTCTCTGGTCGTCGTACTTGGAGGAGGCGGGGTGGGGGCCGGGGTCAGCGCCTTTCTCATTTTCCCTTCCTCCTCCATCGCCTGGATCTCCCGCTCCAGCGCGCCGATCGTCTCTTCCCTGTGCGCCTTGATCTGCGCGTCAGTGCCCTCGATCCTCTTCAGCGCTCTATCTATCCGCCAGAGCTGGATCTTGTTAAGCAGCCACTGGATCCACGCGGCTCGTTTCGCCGTTTGCGTCTTTGTCAGCTCGCGGAAGAACGCGATCTGCCTTTGCTTCTTCGCTTCCAGGTGCTTTAACACGACCTTCGCCCGTTCCAGGCGAAGTGCGGCAGAGGTAACGCCGCGCTTCAAATCCTCGTCTTCCACTTCTTTATATTTCGGGTTGAGGGCGATCTCGCGCAGGAACTCGGATGGCTTGGTGGACGCAAACGTGATCAATAGATCGTCCTTCGGTCGGGTCGCGCCGACATATGCCACGCGCCGTTCCTCCTCGCTAAAGAAGGCTCGCTGCGAGTTCGCAGTGTTCGGGTCCGCGACGATCTGGCTCAGGTTGAAATAGACCACGTTGCGGAACTCTTTGCCCTTGGCGCGGTGGATCGTGCTGAGATAGACCTCGTTGCTGTTTGGCGCATCCCGTTCGGGAGGCGCATCCTCGCCATTTTTTCCGGAGCTGTTTTCCTGGTCGCCGATAGACTTGCAGAGGAACTGGTAGAACTCCAGCGGGGTCTTGTAGTTGCCCGCCATTGCAGCCATCACATCCAAGAGTCCTTCGTCGGTCGCCTGGTCTAGATCCTCGGTGAGGCTGGATTGCTCCCGGTAGAACTCTGCCAGGCCGAAGTCTGTCTTCAGCGCCTGCATACAGGCGGCTGCGGTCATCTCGCCAAGGCGCGCGGTCTGCGAGAAGCTCTCCATGCGGGTGATGAACTCCACCAGCTTCTGGCGCTCCCAGTCCCGCAGGGTCGCCAGATGAGGCAGGCGCAGGAACGAGACCCACTCCGTCGCCTGGCCGATCAGCTGGTTGGTGAGGAACTTGTTCGGGCGCTTTAGAATGCGCTCGAAATCCGCTGCCCTGGCTTCCTTCGGGAACAGGATCACCTGCAGATACGAGTACACATCCGATCCCACCGCGGATTGAAACAATTGCCGCGTATCCACCGGCGTGTGAGGGATGCCCATCGCCTCCAGCATCACCGCCACCGGGAACTGGTAGGCATTGTAGCGGTACAGGACGGCATAGTCCCGCCAGTTCAAGTTGTTCTGTTTCTTGTGCTCTGCCAGCCAGTTCGCGGCGTGCTTCGCCTGCTCGAGCAGCGACGGATATCCCGCCACCTCGAACCTGCCGGGCTGTGCATCCCGCCTTGGCTGGATATCCTTGGGAGCGCGGTCGCGGTTGTGGCGGATTAGCCAGTCCGCATGCCGGATGATCATACGGCTCGAGCGGTAATTCGTGTTGAGCACGTGCGTGACCGCCACCGGGAAGCGCTTGTCGAACTGGACGATGTGCTTCACGTCCGCGCCTCGAAAGCCGTAGATCATCTGGTCGTCGTCGCCGACTGCGAAGATGTTGTTCTCCGGCAAGCCGATGATCTGCAGCAGGAGCAGCTGGGCTTCGTTCAAGTCCTGGAACTCGTCCACCAGCACGAACTCGAACCTGGACTGATACGTGCGGCGCAGCGTCTTATTCTCCAGCAGTTGCCGGACCGCCATGTAGATCATGTCGTCGAAGTCCACGAAGCTGGCGCTGAGCTGCTTCTTCACATACGATTGAAAGATGGGCTCGAGCGGGTAGACCTTATCCCCGTATTCGACGGTGACGGTAGAGAGAGCCGGCAATTCCATCTTCGCCTTGCGCAAGCCTGCCAGGAACGCGTCCACGGGGTCCTGGTTGCGCAGGGCGGGCAGCTGAGTATGCTCCTGGATCGCGGATCTCATCAGTGCCCTGGCTGTCTTCTTCTGCGTTGAGCCGCCGAACGTCCAGCCCGACCCCTCCCGGACAACCTCATACCCAAACGAGTGAAAGGTGCGGACTTCCACACCCTGCGCGCCGCGACGCTCGAGCCGGTCCTGCATCTCGTCGCGGGCTTTCTTGTTGAACGCCAGCGCCAGGATGCGGTCGGGGGCGATGCCCTGGTTGAGCAGGTTCAGGATGCGGTTGACTAGCGTCTTCGTCTTGCCTGAGCCCGCCGGCGCCAGCACCCGAATCGGTCCCGTGACCGTCGACGCAGCTGCTCCCTGGCTGGCATCCAGGTCATCGTCGATCCTATAGGCGGGCAGCGTCCGGTAATGAGCTGCCTCCCGTATCAGGCGGATACATCTCTCCACGTCGGCTTCGATCTCCGAGCCGGAGAACCGGCAGACCGGGTAGCCTGCCAACGTAAGGGATTTTTCTCGTTCTCCCTCTTTGTACGTCTCGTGATAGCCTTTGCTCTCACACTCGACCACGACCTTCCGGTCCTGCACCTCTACCAGGAAATCCACTACCTGGCGACCCAGGCGAACCTGCGGCTGGTAGCGCAGCTCGTGCGCCTCGAACGCCTTGCGCATCTTGTCTTCGATTGGAG
>DATHTH010000275.1:0-6889 GCA_035463495.1 Anaerolineales bacterium
CACGGCGCGCATGGCATCGGCGGTCGATGATCTCTCGGGCGGACGGCTGGTGCTGGGACTGGGCGCCGGCTGGCAGGAACGCGAGCACGAGCTTTTTGGGTTTGATCTTCTCGAACTCGACTCCCGTTTTAACCGTTTTAAAGAGGGAATGGAAGTCGTGACTCGCCTCTTGCAGAGCGATGATCCCGTAACGTTTGATGGTCACTATTACCAGTTGCGGGGAGCAACCCTACTCCCGCGCCCGCAGCGACCGGGTGGTCCGCGGATTCTGGTGGGCGGCAACGGCGTCAAGCGCACGCTGTCGTATGTGGTGCGCTATGCAGACGAATGGAACTGTGTCGCGTTGAAAGGCGAGAATTTTGCCCGGCTGAATAGCCGACTCGATGAGATGCTGGCAAGGGCTGGCAGGGACCCTGCCTCGGTGCGCCGCTCGATGATGACAGGATGTGTGTTTGGCAAAGATGGATCAGCCCTGCAGCAGAAATTGAATGCCCGAAAGCGCAGCCTGGAGCAATTGCATGAGCATGGCACCGTGGCTGGAGATGCTGCGACCGTAAAAGAACAGCTGGCTGAGCTGGAACGCGCCGGCTTGCAGCGCATCATGCTGCAATGGCTGGACCTGGACGATCTGGAAGGTCTGGAAGCGCTTGCCAGGGGCATTCTCCCCTCTTAATATTTCGGTTGTCAAATATCCAAATGTAGCCGATAATAACAAAGTACTACGAAGCAAGAGGAGGATATTCAGGTGCCGGAACGTGCTGAAGGGGAGAAATCGACTCGACTGTGGCAGGTTGTTTTTTGGGGTATCCTGCTTGTTCTTTGCGCTGCATTGATGCCCTGGGTGTCAGGAGCGCCACGTCCTACACCAGTGCCCAGCTTCACACCATCTCCTTTCGTCCCCATACCATCCGGGAATCCTGTGACCATTGTTCCTACACTACCAGGTGCAGTTGACATCTCTGTCAACGTGCTGAATGTACAAGGCGTTTTTATTGCGCCCCTGGAGAATGTAGTTGTTCGGGTGAGTGACTCGGATAACGTAGATGCAGGGAAAGACGGTCAATTAAAGGTTGATTCATGCAATTCGGGTCAGTTCATTTACGCCTGGGCTTCCGGATATGAAACGAATTTCTTGCCTTGCGATGGGCAAAGCTCACACTACAATATCTCCCTGAACCAGTTGCAAGCCGTTGATAACACAAACTATGTCTGGTCATCTGCCTGGAGTGATTGTATGAACTGTCATGGACGGGCTTCAATCACGAATCCAATCACCACGGCATCCTACAATGAAGTACTTGAATGGAGCCAGTCCGGACACGCTAGAACTTTTCAACGCAGTTATTTTGATTCCATGTATAAAGGCACAACGCTCGATGGAAAGCTGGGTCAACCTGCAACGCCGGTTATCATAGAAAATGCCTGGGTCCCTGTTCCCCCTGAGAAGAACTCGGATTATCACGGCCCCGGTTATAAGCTGGACTTCCCGCAGCAACCGGGAAATTGTGCCTTTTGTCATGCACCTGCGGCCATACGCGGCTCTAAAGAGGGTGTGCATCTGGATGATCCAGGTCCCATAGGTGTGGCCGAAGAAGGTGTCACCTGCGATGTCTGTCATAAAGTTTTTTCTGTAGTCTTGGATGATCGGGGATTTCCTTTCCCTAATCGACCAGGGATACAGTCGTTTCAATCTTTGAGGCCACATAGTGGCGTGTTCATGACAGGACCCTTTGCGAACATTATCAGGGCCGGATTGGGCATGCCTGCCAACCATCGCTCGACTTGCTCACCTATTTTCAGCCAGAGTGAGTTTTGTGCTCCGTGTCATTACGGCAAATTTGGTGATATGGTTATCTACAACTCCTATGGGGAGTGGAAAGCCAGTCCATATGCAGCTGATCCTAAAGCTCTAAATTACCGAACCTGCCAGGATTGCCATATGTCTCGCATGAATGTAGATGACACGAACTCGCTGTCCTCCGAACGGCAGGCGTGCTCGGCGAGCGATCCGCGTTATCAAGACTTTAACCACAATATGATGAAAGTAGGGCTTGACAATACCGGCAAAGAAATTCCTCTTATGGTACAAAACGCCGCCACGATGGCACTCAGTTTTGATTCTGGCCCCACCGGATCGAATGCACTGGATGTTCGCGTTGACGTTACCAACACGAGGGCCGGGCATAATTTCCCAACTGACTCCCCGCTCCGGCATCTTATCTTGGTCATCGAAGCCAAAGACAGGGTGGGGACATCTCTCATACAGGTCGAGGGTCCCCAAATCCCCAATTGGGCGGGGCCGGGGCCGGGAACTTCTACAGATTATGAAAACAGGCTTACTGAGCGGGGAGTCCTAAATTACAGCGGTAAGCCGGGGAAAGTCTTTGCCAATCTTCTGGTGGAGGAGGAGACGAACCTTTCACCCGGGATGGCATATTGGAACGAGACGAAATACGCCGTAGGGGATTCCTCAAATGGAACCACGTCCGACACCCGGCTGCGTCCACGGGCAACTGATGTCAGTGCGTATTCCTTCGCTATGCCCGATGACGGGAATGTGAGAATCAATGTCAAGTTGCTTTATCGCTATGCTTTCTACGATTTGATGATCTGGAAGCAATGGTTCAACCAGGTCCCGTTTGAAAGGGCAGATATTCTAGTATCCGAATGGGAATGTTTTGGACCCCCAAGGCAAGCAGAGATTTTGCGACAATCCTGCGCTCGGATTGGTCCCTAGCTGGCTGAAACCTCCGCCTTGATTTCTCGTATAATGAGATTGGATTCATACTTCTTCATTCCACTTCCAAGGAGAATCCCATGCGACAAAACCGTACCAATCTCTTTCTCGGAATCCTCTTGATTCTGATCGGGGGCTGGCTGGTGCTTACCCGGCAGGTCCCTGCTTTGCAGAACTGGATGGACGAGTTCACCTGGCCGATGTGGGTGATTGGCGCCGGGCTGATTGTGCTGCTCATCGGCTTGATCACCGGCGCACCCGGAATGGCTGTGCCAGCCTCGATCATCGCCGGAATTGGCGGCATTCTGTATTATCAGAACGCGACCGATGACTATGGCTCCTGGGCGTACATGTGGACGTTGATCCCCGGCTTTGTTGGTATCGGCACGATACTGGCAGGATTGCTTGGCGACCACACTCGTCAGAACCTGGGGCAAGGTGCAAACTTGCTCGTCATCAGCGCGGTGCTGTTCCTGGTCTTCGGGACATTCTTTGGTGGGCTCGATATTCTGGGAGATTATGGTGTTGCCGTCATTCTGATTGTGCTGGGTGTATTTGTGTTGCTCCGCGGCTTCCTGCAGGGCGCCAACCGGAGTGGAAACCGAGGACCCAATGAAACGCGATAATATCTTCTGGGGGACCGCTCTCATCATCGCCGGGCTTCTATTGTATCTGCAGACACAGGGAATGATTAATAACGTCTTCACGTACCTGTGGCCCCTGGCGCTTATTCTCGTCGGCGGCTGGCTGATTTTGAATGTTTACTGGCCGCCTTCTGACTCTGCGGTCGAAACGTTTTCCGTGCCATTGGGAAGCGCTCAGAGTGCACGGTTCCGGTTCTCGCATGGCGCAGGTCAGATCGAGATCAGGGGGGGCGCTCCGGCCGGTCAGGCGCTCGTCGGTCCCTTGGCAGCCGGGATGAACCAGAAGAACCGAATGGAAGGTGAGAAGCTCGACGTACGAGTGGAGGCGGGACCTTCCTTTGTTCCTTTTATCGGTCCCTCACAAGGGGTCTGGCGATTCCGGCTTACGCAGGAAGTCCCGTTGAGCCTGGTTGTGGAATCGGGCGCCAGCTCACTGGATCTCGACCTGAAAGATGTGCTTGCCACAAGTGTTGCGCTAAAGACCGGTGCCAGCAGTTCGAATGTGACGATGCCCGAGCGTGGTGTCTCTTTCCTCGAGGTGGAAGCAGGTGTCGCGTCTGTCAACGTGCGGGTTCCTGGGGCCACCGCGGCTCGGATCCGTGTAAAGGAAGGCGTGAACTCGGTGAGCGTAGATACGGCTCGGTTCCCGCGCCTGGACTCCGGCATCTATCAATCTTCTGATTTTGAAACGGCGCTCAATCGGACTGAGATCCATGTCGAATCGGGTCTTGGCTCTATCTCTGTGAAGTGACAAGGAGAATGGACATGCGACGGTACGATCCTCGACTTATCCTTGGCGCCCTGCTCGTGCTGGGCGGCCTGCTTTCGCTCCTTGATGCCATGGGCGTCATCTCCGACGGCGGCGGCATCTTCTGGGGATTGCTCTTCGCCGCCGGCGGGCTGATCTTTCTTTCCATGCTGATCAACAACCGGGAGAACTGGTGGGCAGCCTTTCCTGCTTTTACGCTGCTCGGGCTGGCATTCTCGTCATTCCTGCCCGACTCCCTAGAAGCGTTTGAGGGTCTGGTCTTTTTTGCGGGGATAAGTCTCGGGTTCTGGTGGGTGTATTTCACCGGGAGAGACCGCTGGTGGGCGATTATCCCTGCCGGAGTCTTGCTCACACTGGGCATCGTCTCAGCAGTAGACGACGTCACGGGTATGGAAACTGGCGGGCTCTTCTTCCTCGGGCTCGGGCTGACCTTCGTGCTCGTGGCGGTGCTGCCAGGCAGCGGCGGTCGGTCCTGGGCTTTGATTCCTGGTGTTGTTCTCCTGTTGTTTGGCGCCTTGCTGGGGACACCCTATAGCGGATTGACCGAGTACCTGTGGCCCGCTGTATTGATTCTGCTGGGCGGTTATTTCGTGCTGCGATTTTTTCTGAACCGCTCGTCGCCCGAGTAGGTAGGTGCGCCAGCCCTCGAATGCAGAAACGGGAGCATCCAAATGCTCCCGTTTCCGTCTTACCTGCCCTCACCCGGAATCTCAATAAACGATCGATTTCTTCGTCATTCCCTGCACGATCAACGATTTGATCTGCCGATGTGCATCCTTCCAGCGGAAGGAAACTCCGTCTGCCAGCCGCTCCAAAATGTCGATGCCGGCTTCGGGGTGTTCACGGCAAAATTGACGCAGAGCAGCGCCGCGCACCCGGAATGCCTCCACATTCGTGACCGCAATGGCGGAGGACGAGTACTTTTTGCTCCCTACCACAGCCGACCAGCCAAACAAGCCTCCTTTTTCCACATACGATAATGTGAATGGATGCCCATCATAGGGTTTAAAAGACATTTCGGCGGTGCCGCTGATCAGCAAATACAGGTGTTCTGCAGGGGCACCCTGCTCAAGGATGACGGTGCCAGCCCCGCAGGCAAACAGCTCGAACAGGGGTCTTAGCAAATCTAGCTGGTTCTGACTCAATTCCTTAAAAATAGCAACTCGGTGCATAGGTTAAATCTTTGCGACATGTTACCCGCCAGAGAAGTCAGTTTCCAGTGGCAAATATCATGAATCGAATGACATTTGTCCTGATTTAAAAAACCGGGCAGCAGTGCGAGTATACTTATTGGCGATGCTTTCCGCTTCGCACCCCGGGTCTTTTCTCGTGTCACGAAAACTGCTTCCCTTTCTCCTTTTTGGACTAGGCCTGATCCTGATTGCGGTCTCGGCCTACTTTATTATTCTGCGCGGACCTTCGCCTCAGACGGATCTCTCTGTGATTCCTGCAAAGGTGAATTTCCCCGCGCCCGAGCTTACCCTGACCGATGTCCAGGGGGTCTCACGCTCTCTCGCCGATTATCACGGACAGGTTGTACTGGTCAATATATGGGCAACCTGGTGTGTACCCTGTAAAGAGGAAATGCCCGTCCTGCAAACTTTTTATGAAGAGTATGTGGACCGGGGGTTTGTGGTCATTGCCATAAACGATGGCGACCCGGCAGCGGATGTGCGTGCCTTCGTCAAAGATTATGAGCTTACATTTCCTGTCTGGCTGGACCCCACCTATATCGCCACCGAAGAGGCATTTCATACCCTCAATCTTCCGGCGTCCTTCGTGATCGACAGAGAGGGAACGATTCAACTGGCATGGGTCGGTCGGATCAGTTCCAGCATGTTGGAACAACATGTCACTCCCCTGATCACGCAGCAGTAATCATCCCATATCAATACTCAATTCCTGAGCCTTGTGAGGGTGAATCCGCTACAGCCTTCGTGCCGGTGAAAGCATCTACGCAAGGCACTTCGTTTTGAATGGAGCATTCATGAAAGCAGCCGTCCAGTGGAAAGAGAATATGACATTTGTGGGAACCCCTGACTCCGGCTTCACGGTACAGATGGACTCCGATGTTGGCTTTGGCGGAACGAACAGCGGCGTCCGTCCGATGGAGATGATCGCGCTGGGACTGGCCGGCTGCTCAGCGATGGATGTGCTTTCGATCCTGCAGAAAAAGCGCCAGCAGGTTACGCAGTTCGATGTGAAGCTGGACGCGCCGCGCTCGCGCGAGTACCCCAAGGTTTTCACGAGTGCCCGCATTACCTACATTGTGACCGGAAAAAGTATACAGGAAGCTGCCGTCTTACGTTCGATTGAGCTGACTGCAACGAAGTACTGCCCGGCGCAATTCATGCTTGCACAGGCGTTTCCTATGGAATTACATTATGAGATTTATGAAGCAGGGGAGGACACAGAGCGCCATCTGACCTTCGCGGGTAGTTGGCAGGGTCTATCTACCGAATAACCCTGTTACTCGGGGGATTGATAATTGATCCCTGAGATTACCTGACTCTTGTAGTCGGAGCACTCACAGGCAGTGATCGTCGCGGCGCCGCGAGTCAGTGTGCCCCGGTAGGGCTGTGAGCCATTATGCGCGACCCAGCCTTCCAGGTTGAACGCCAGGGGACCATCGGCGAGGATCCACTCGCCGTTATATTTACGGGCGACATGCACATGGGTTCCGGTCACACGCCCACCCTCGCAGGAGGGATAGCCGATCGGCTCACCCGCCTTGACCTC
>DATHTH010000276.1:0-3563 GCA_035463495.1 Anaerolineales bacterium
GAACAAGAACATGACGACCGGTGAAGGCGGCATGCTTGCCACAGATGACGATGCCCTGGCAGAACGCCTGCGCATCCTGCGCTCGCACGGCATGACGTCCCTGAGCTGGGACCGCCACCAGGGGCATGCTTTCAGTTACGATGTGGTGGACCTTGGCTTCAACTACCGGATCGACGAAATCCGCGCAGCCCTGGGGCGGCTCCAGCTGAAGAAGCTGCCCGCCGGCAATGCGCGCCGGAAACAGCTGACCGCGTTGTACCGGGAGCTGCTGGCCGAGATCGCCCCGGAGGTGCAGGTGCCATTCCAGGAAGCGCGCGGCACCTCGTGTTATCACATCCTGCCGGTGCTGCTCCCGGCGGGGACGGACCGTGTCGCATTTATGGAAGGGATGAAGGCGCAGGGTGTGCAGACCCGCATCCATTACCCGCCGGTCCATCGATTTCAGATCTACCGGCAGAACGGGGCCGGGCAGGGAGAGGCGCTCCCCATCACCGAAGAAGCCGCGGCCCGCGAAGTGACCCTCCCGCTCTACGCCACCATGCAGGAGCAGCAGGTGGAGTACGTGGTGCAGGCCGCCCGCCAGACGCTGGCGGAGATGAAGTGATGAGGAACCTTCTTTATGTCATTCCCCCGGAGGGGCGCCGGGGCGGTGTGAGCGGAGCGAACCTTATGTCATTCTGAGCCGCGTAGCGGCGAAGAATCCCCAGAGTGTTGAGCCGCCAGGCTCAACACTCTGGGAGACCCTTCGGTCGCGAAGAACGCTCCCTCAGGGTGACAGATCACGTATTCAACACACGCAATCTTGAAATGATACTAGAAGCAATTATCGTTGCGGATTGTGATAAAAAGCAGGAGATATCTGTATGGAACTAAAACAATACTTTTCCATTTTTCGTCGCTGGGCCTGGTTATTGGTCGTGGGGCTCACCTGGGGTGTCGCCGCGGGCTTTTTCGGAAGCAACTATCAGACGCCGGTCTACCAGGCCTCTACCCGCGCCCTGGTGATGCGCCCGCCGCTGGAACAATCCTCCGATATGACCTACTACAGCGACCTGCAGCTGGTGCAGACCTATATCCAGCTTCTCACCACGCAGCCGGTCCTGGATGCCACTGCGGCGCGCCTGGGGTACCCGGTGAGCAAAGGCCAGATCAAAATCGCACAGACCGGAGATACGCATGTGCTGGTGGTGACCGTCGAAGACGCGTCCCCACAACGCGCCGCGGATATTGCCAATGTGCTGCTGGCGGTCATGGTAGAACAAAATGAGCTCTTACAGAAGACCCGTTTTGCCACCACCGAAGAAAGCATCCAGGCGCAGATCACCCAGGTGGAAAGCCAGATCGAAAGCCTGGAGGCCCAGGTGGATAGTCTTTCGACGCAGAGCCTGCAGAGTCAGCTAACGCAGGTGGAAACCCAGATCAAGCCGCTCGAGGCGGAGGTCTCCACGCTGCAGCAGGAGATCGCCGCCCTGGAAGCGGCTGCCTCCTCCGAGCAGGCCAAACGCGTCCCGGACGCAGCCCTGGTCCAGGCGAACAAAACCCAGGTCGCCGAGAAGCAGGCCCGCATCGACCAGATCCAGCCGCTGCTCAGCCTGTACCAGGAGATCTATTCCAACCTGGTAGTGCTGGGCAAGCCGGTGGAATCGGGTTCGAATGGCGATTCCCGAATGACCCGGCTGCAAGCCACGCTCGATCTCTATCAAAGCCTGTACACGAGCCTGCTGAGCAGCCTCGAGACCGTCCGCCTGGCGCGCCTGCAGAATACGCCGAACATCGTGCAGATCGAACCAGCCTCGGTGCCCCGGGGCCCCATCCGTCCGCGGCCGATGCAGAACACGGCGCTGGGGGGTGCCATCGGGCTCATGCTGGCAGCGGGGATCGCGTTCCTGTTCGAATACCTGGATGACACGTTGAAGACGCCGGAAGATGTGGAGCGCGTGCTGGGGCTGCCGGTGCTGGGTTTTGTCGCCCAGCTGCCCTCCAAAAAAGGGGCGGCGGAGGAGATTATAGTTGCCCGGCAGCCGCGTGCGCCGGTCAGCGAAGCCTTCCGCACACTGCGGACCAACCTCGAATTTGCCGCCGTGGAAAAACCGATTTGCACCATTCTGGTCACGAGTCCCGGCCCCTCCGAAGGCAAGACCACCGTGGCCGCCAATCTGGCAGCGATCTACAGCCAGGCGAAAAAGCGGGTGCTATTACTGGACGCCGATATGCGCCGTCCACGGATCCACCAGATGCTGGGGATGTCCAACCGCAGTGGGCTCAGTAATCTGTTTTTAGGATATGAGCAGAGAGAGAGCCTCGGTCGCGGCCGGCCAGATCTGCCCAATTTGCTGGTGGTCACCAGCGGCGGCCAGCCCCCCAACCCGGCTGAGCTGCTGGGCTCTGCCAGGATGGACCAGATCCTGAGCCAGCTTCGCCAGCATGTCGAAGTCGTGATTATCGATACGCCTCCCTCCCTGGTGGCAGATGCGCAGATCCTGGCCGGCAAGGTGGATGCTGTGCTGCTGGTGATCCAACCCGGCAAGACGCAAGCCGGAGCCGCCAGAGCCTGCCTGGAAACCTTGCGCCGCTCGGGGGCACGCATCGTGGGCGTGGTGATGAACCGCATCCCGCTCAACCGCAGCTACTACTACGGGGGCTATCAATATTATGCCTCGCGGCGCAACCAGGGCTATTACTCATCAGACAAAGCCGAGCAGCCAGGACAAGAGCCTGCGCCAGTGCCCGCTCAGGAAGCGGCAGCAGGCCCTTTGCAAAAACTGATCCAGTCACAAACGGAGTTGCCGGCAGGGAAGCGGGAACCCCATACCCAACCCTCTGCCAGCCGAGCCGCCGCAGAACCGGAAGAAGACTATGCAGACGAATCGTTTCTGGAAGCGCCCTCGGTGCACCATCTGTTTGAAGATCTGGATGTGGCGCCCAATGCTGCCCCGCTCAAAACGACGGCTCCCAGTGACTGATCGGTAAAGGGGCGCAAAGTGCCATCCGTCCTGTTCGTCTGTACAGCCAACCGCTTTCGCTCCCCCCTGGCTGCTGCCATGTTCTCAAGGGCTCTGGAGCAGGAGAAGGACAGCGACATCGTGAGCGCGATTCGCAGGGCCGGCGCATGGAGAGTGAGCAGCGCGGGGACCTGGGCCACGCCGGGGCGGCCGGCGCTCCCGGAGGTGGTCCAGGTGGCTGACACGTTCGGCCTGGACCTGAGAGATCACAGTGCAACAAGAGTCGATGCGCAGCTGCTTTCTGAATACGATCTGATCCTGGTGATGCAGGCCAGCCAGAAAGAGGCGCTGCTGGCTGAATTCCCGTTTGTGGAAGATTACGTCTATCTGTTCTCGTATGTCGTGGAACGCAACTCATACGATATCCCCGATACGTTCGGGTCGGAACAGGAAGTTTCAGAGGTAGCCGCGGAGATGGATGAGCTCATCCGGCGCGGCCTGCGCTATATCGCCGTTCTGGCGGTCGCCCTGCACAACCAGCGCGAGAGAGACCACGAATGGAAACCCGGCGACAAATCGATAGAAGCCTCCTGAGCCTGATCCTTTCCGAGCGCCTGCCAG
>DATHTH010000277.1:0-9991 GCA_035463495.1 Anaerolineales bacterium
CTCGTCATCGGTATGTTCCTCGGACAGGATGCGAGTCATGACACGTAATATTGTAGTCAACGGGCGCTTCCTGACGCGCCGCCTCACCGGCGTAGAGCGTCACGCAGGCGAGGTGCTGCGGTTCTTCAGGCACAGCTGCCGAGTGGAATTGACTTGCAGACAAGGGTGGAGCGGGCATATGTGGGAACAATTGATCCTTCCGCGCAGGCTGGGTGAAAATCACGTCCTGTGGTCACCGGCTAATACCGGTCCGTTGCTGGTTCGCAACCAGGCGCTTACCATCCATGACCTTAGCCCGCTCGAGCATCCTGAGTGGTTCCTGCCGGGCTTTGCAGCATGGTACCGGTTGTTCTTGCCCCTGGTAGTAAAACAAGTCCAGAGGGTCTTTGTACCATCTGCGTATGTGAAGAAAAAAGTGAGCAGGCGCTTTAAAATTGAGAATGTGACCATCACACCAAACGGAGTGAATCACTTTATCTTTTGCCCCGATGCGCTGCAAACTGCCTGTGACCTGCCTGCTCGCTACATTCTTTTTGTCGGCACGCTGGAGCCACGCAAGAATTTGGAGGGTCTACTGCGCGCCTGGGGTCAAATCAACGAGCAGTTCAGGGACACGTGGCTGGTGATTGTTGGCGTCAATGGGAACGTGTTTAAGAAGGTGCGCTTTCCGCAGGATGTGGAACGCGTCCGTTTTCTCGGTTATGTCGACGATCAAACTCTGGCGGGTCTGTACGCGCATGCCACCCTGTTTGTCCTGCCATCATTTGATGAGGGATTTGGCTTGCCGGCACTGGAAGCCATGGCGTGCGGCGCGCCGGTACTTGTTTCAGATGGCGGTGCCTTGCCAGAAGTGGTTGGGCAGGCAGCGATGATCTTCTGCCCGGCTGACCGCGACGCGTTAAGCAAGGCGATGAGCGAATGCCTGGACGATGCCAGTACGCGGTTTTTATTACAGGAAAAAGGGCTCAAGCGCGCCAGTCAGTTCTCATGGGGACGCACAGCCGAGCTCGTCTGGAAAGAACTTCATGAGATCTAGCCCGCGTGTTGCCTTCGTGGTTGATGCATTGCCTTCTATCGGAGGCGGAGAAAAGACCCTATTTGCCGCTCTGGAGGTGTATCCGCAGGCGGATATCTTTGCGCTGGTCTACAATAAGGATGCTTTCCGAGATACTCCGATCGCAAGGAAAACTGTTATCACTTCCTACCTGGACCGTCTCCCGCTTGCACACACTCGGCACCGTTTACTTCTACCGCTGATGCCGTCCGCAATCGAACGCTTTGACCTGCGCAGGTACGACCTGGTCGTCTCGTTTAGCTATGCAGTTGCACATGGGGTGCGTGTCAATGAACGAGCGCGTCATCTCTCCTATACCTACACACCCATGCGCTATGCCTGGAGTGATATCAACCTGGATGGCACCCATGTGCGCAAGAGCGCGCTTCTCAACTGGATGATGCAGCATTTTCGCAACTGGGACCAGGCCGCCGCCTCGCACGTCCACGAGATTGCCGCCATCTCGCACGGGATCGCAGAGCGGATCTGGTATGCGTACGGGCGAGAAGCGCGAGTCATTTACCCGCCCGTGGAGACTCATCGCTTCTCAGCGACCGGGGAACGAGGTGATTTTTTCGTCACGCTCACCAGGCTTGTCCCACACAAGCGGATCGATCTGATCGTCAAGGCGTTTTCATGTCTCCAGTTGCCACTTAAGATTATTGGTGAAGGACCCGAGAGGCAGAGGTTACAGAAACAAGCCACATCACACATTGAGTTTCTGGGCTTTCAGTCCGAGGAAACCGTTGCGCGGCTGCTGGGCAGCGCACGCGGTTTTGTCTGTGCAGCGGAAGAGGACTTCGGGATCGCGGTAGTCGAGGCGCAGGCAGCCGGGTGTCCAGTCATCGCCTATCGTGGCGGAGGTGCATTGGAGACCGTCATCGACGGCGTAACAGGCATTTTCTTCTCTGAACAGACTCCGGCGAGCCTGATCGCGGCAGTCGAACGGTTCCAGGATGTGGAACAGAGCTTCCGTAGCGAGGATCTAATAGCGAACGCAGAAAGGTTTTGTAAGCCCCGGTTTACAAAATCATTTCAAGAGTTTGCCAGTTGAACTTAAGCTCACGACTCGTTGTACAATACCGGATATGACCGATTTCTTCGCCGCCAGCTTTGACGGTCCTGCATTTGAGTACTTGGGTACAACCCATTTTGCCGCCCTGGGGACCCTGATCTTTCTCAATCTCCTCCTGATGGCCTTGAAAAATGCAAGCAGTACAGCCCAAGACAGGATCCGCTGGCTGCTGGCAGTGGTCCTCCTAGGGAATGAGATTGTCTGGCATTACTGGAACTATAGCGTTGACAAATGGACGGTTCAGACGATGCTGCCTCTCCATCTCTGCAGCCTGCTGGTGTGGACCGGGGCATTGATGCTCATGACGAAGAGCTACCCGATTTATGAATTTATGTACTTTATGGGGATCGGCGGAGCCATCCAGGCACTGGCGACTCCCGGCATTGGCAGCTATAACTATCCGCATTTTCTCTTCTTCCAGTATTTCCTCTCACACGGACTCATTATCACCTCCGCCATCTTCATGACCGTTGTCAAAGGGTTCCGCCCAACCTGGAAGTCCATGGTGCGGGTGTTTCTCTGGATGAACCTGTACGCGGGGGTCGTCTATTTCATAAATGTGGTCCTCGGCAGCAATTATCTGATGATCAATTACAAGCCGGAAACACCCAGCCTGCTCGACCTGCTGCCAGAGTGGCCCGTTTACATTCTCTACATGGAGGCAATCGGAATCGTCACGATGCTGCTCCTCTACCTTCCTTTCGCAGCGAAGGATTTGCAAGCGCAGTATTCGTTGAACCGGGATAGCGCCTCGCGGCTGGAGAGTATTTCCAAGTAGTCTTCTTAAGTGTACACGGCATAACTTCGAAGGAAGCAATGGAGAACAACATGAAACAATTCGGATGGTATTTCTTACTTGTCGGCCTTTTTGGAATCGTGACCGCCCTCGCCCGATCAAAAAACGACAGGGAATTCTTTCTGGTTCTTGCGACGATACCGACAGCCTTCCTGGTCATTCGAGTCGCCGAGTTTTTCAGGAAAAGAAGCAAAGAATAAAGTAAGTCTGCGAGGATTGGCTCCTGCCGGAACAAATACTCCCCAGACCGGGGAGTATTTCTTTCAAGGTAGTGTGCGGGCGAGCTGGTCAAGCCGTGTCTGCATGCCTCTGATAAAGGCTATGGCATTTTGATGTTGCTCCGACATCTGCTCTAAGAGATCGTTGCTCAAAGACGAGTGAGTCCTCAGCTTGTTCACAGAATCGGCAATACTGCCGGTCTTCCCCCATACAGTCATCATGAGTTTGTCATCCAGCTCGGTAAGGAGCATGTCATCCAGCGAACGAAGGTGAAATTGCTTCTTCGCCGCGGCGTGGATAAGCCCGGCGATCTCTTCAAACGCCTTCATTCTGACAGCGCGGCTTCCCGAAAAGAGTGCCCGTCGTTGTGCCTGGCTCAGCTCCCTAAACGCGCAGAGGAACGTATCCAGATAATCCCGGGACTCTTCGATCCTCATATAATGTATTGCGGCACGCCGGCTTGAGTCCCTGTTTTCGAGTTGTTGTGTATCCATCGATTGATTCCCTAGTGAGTGAAATATATAGCCATGCCGGGCATCGATGCATCCGTCCTGGGAACAAGCGATGTTTGCTCGATGCTCTGTTTTCGGAGATTTTCTGCTAACAAGACAAATAAGTGTCAGAAAAGGTACATTGCGAATACCTTACGACTTTGAAAGGAGTGCATCCATCCTCGATCAAGCACCATATGTGTGTAGTGAATTTGTCTGATCCGTAAGGGGATGCCGGCTAATTGGAAAGCATTTCAATTTAAGGTAGAATATATGAGCATCATGCCCGGGGCGATGGCGGAATCGGCAGACGCAATGGACTTAAAATCCATCGGTGGCAACACCGTGAGGGTTCGACCCCCTCTCGCCCCATTTCATATTGTCATTGCGAGCCGCCGTTCGTGTGCGGCGCGGCAATCTTCACTCGTCGGAGATTGCTTCGTCGCTGCGCTTCTCGCAATGACATTTGCTTAGGAGAGGCAGACCATGTACTTCACCCGACAGCAGCTCGAAGAAATCGAAGACAAGAGTCTAGCTCCCTACGGAATGCGCAGCAAGGATTCCAAGGGGCGCGCCTATCTGGATAGTGAACCGGAATACCGGACCACGTTCCAACGCGACCGGGACCGCATTCTGCACACCACAGCCTTCCGGCGGCTTGAGTACAAAACCCAGGTCTTCATCAACTTCGAGGGCGATTACTTCCGCACCCGCCTCACCCATACTCTCGAGGTCGCACAGATCGGGCGGACCCTGGCGCGGGCGCTCGGCGCGAACGAGGACCTGGTGGAGACAATCTGCCTGGCACACGACCTGGGGCACTCGCCGTTTGGACATTCGGGCGAGGTAGCCCTTGCCCGCCTTATGAAAGACTTCGGTGGGTTCGACCATAATAAACAGTCCTACCGCATCGTCACCGAGCTGGAGCAGCGCTACCCGGAATTCCCCGGATTGAATTTAAGCTGGGAAGTACGCGAGGGCATCGTCAAGCACGAATCGGAGTATGATATCTCGGATGCCAGAGATTTCAATCCGGACATCCGCGGCAATCTGGAAACTCAGATTGCGAATGTCGCCGACGAGCTGGCATACACCACACACGACCTGGACGACGGGCTGCGCTCAGGGATGATCACGCCGCATATGCTGGATGGGATTGCCCTGTGGGAGATCTTGCGCGAGACCTACAAATGGCGTGGACCTCATCTCGACGATATCGAGCGCCACCGGATGATCCGCCAGCTGGTGGGCATCATGGTCACCGATATGATCGAAGCGACCGACAAGCGGCTGCGAGAAAGCAAGGCAAAGTCAGCGCTCGATCTTCAAAAGCTGAAGCATAATGTCATCGGATACAGCGAAGAGATGCAGCGCCGTCATCGTGAGCTGAAAGATTTTCTGTATAAGAATCTATACCGGCACTATCGCGTTGCCCGGATGCAGGTCAAAGCGGAACGGCTCATTGCAGATATCTTCAATCTATACTGCCACGAGCCAATGATGCTGCCTACGACGACCCAGGCAAACATCGGGAAACGCGGCCTGGAGCGCACGATCTGTGACTATATCGCCGGGATGACAGACCGGTATGCCATCGAGGAGCATCAAAGACTGTTTAATCCGTTGGAGAAGCCATAAGAGAAAGTGAGAGACCGATGAACCAGCCAATGTACTTAACACCCGAAGGCGCCGCCAGACTGCAGGCTGAGCTGGCAGAGCTCACCGGACCGCGCCGGGAAGATCTGGCACAGCGTCTGCGGTCTGCCATTCAGATGGGCGACCTTTCGGAGAACGCCGATTACCACAAGGCGAAAGAGGATCAAGCCTTCCTCGAAGGCCGTATCCAGGAGATCGAGGCAGTATTACGAACGGCAGTGATTGTCGAGAAAACGGATAGCGACGTGGTCACTGTAGGCTCACAGGTCACGGTTCAGGAAGAGGACTTCGATCCCGAGGTCTTTTCCGTCGTCGGAGCCAAGGAAGCAGACCCGCGCAATGGCAAGATATCAAACGAATCTCCTATCGGAAGCGCCCTCATGGATCATAAGGTTGGCGATGTGGTCGAAGCTGAGACCCCGGGGGGCAAGATCAAGTTAAAGATTCTGAAGATCGAGTGATTGCAAAATACAAAGGACACGAAGCCCACTATGGATGGAGAGGATAAGACAAGACAGTTCCCCTTCGTGTTTGATTTCTTGACCACCTTATAGAAGAGACCGGCAATGCCGGTCTCTTGTCATTTGGAGAAGATCTACTGTCCGCTGCGTGGCCAGACTGCCAGTTCCAGGGTAATACGCTCGAAATGACTTCGCTGCGGCATTGCGCCCGCGCCGTATTCCATATCCACGACGGTCGCCAGCAGCTGCAGGGTTGCCGTCTCCAGCAAAACCTGCTCCTGCGGCTTGACGACGACCAGCTCACCTTTCGGCTCAAGGCGGGCGCGGATATTAGGGTCGTTGTACGCATGCTCCGACATTAAGACTTTCGTAGCGGTCTTGATATCGTTCTTATCGAAGAGCCAGATTTCCAGTGCCGCCACCTTCTTCGGCTCACCGACTCCGATGGTTTCCGAAACGCCGACGCCATACTCGCCAAGGAACTCCCCACCGCCCGTGTCGATGCTGAAGGATTCATCATAAAGATCGTCGCCCAACACGTAGGTCGTCATCGTCTGTGTAATGGGCGGCGCAAGTCCCAGCGATTGGAAGTCGGTCTTTTCCACCTGGCGACTGATCTCCGCACCCTGCATGACCGGCGTGACCGGACCGGTGGTTTTCCTCAAAAGCCGGAACACATAGAATGCGCCTGCGGCGAACAGGGCAAGCACAACAAGAATGGAAGCATACACCACAAGTTGACTCGTGGAGGAAGCTGGCTGCTCTTCCGGGGTTGCCTGGATCGGACCCTTCGCCGCCTGGATCACATTGGTGTACTGCTGCACGGCGTTCGGATCGACATTCCCCGGGTTGACCTGTACGCGCTGAAGAGTGGGTCCCGCGGCGGTGCCGAGATCGTCCCAGCGCCGGACCGCGGTATTGACATCCCCGGTGCGGCTGTACGAATCAATTGCCATGCGCAAATAATCTTCCTGGAGGTCGGAGCGCAGGACTTCCGGCGTGGCGTCCGTCCATTGGACCGGCCATAAGCCCCAGCCAATGATCAAGCCCAGGAGCAAACCGAGGATCACTCCTAAGACGAGCGCCACCCTTGTGTTTTGAAGGGAGTTTCTTGCCATTGCAGTTACTGCTTCCATGGTCTTTTCCTTTTTTGTGAGGAGTCTCCAGCAATTATATACCATCCCATAAACTATACAACCTCTCGAACGTACCGAAGTTACGCTAGCGTCCCTCCATCAAATAGAGCACACGCTCAGATTCTCTGAGCGGAACGCACTCTCGCGTTACGAAGCACTGGCTGAATGCCGCCTCAAATCCCTCGCGGGTATAGTCTGGAAAGATATCTGCCCGCGAGATCAGCAGCTTTTGTACCTGGCTATCCGACTTGGGGACAAATTCAATCACAAGCCACTTTCCTAAGTGACGCAAGTACTCGGCGACGCGAGGCAACGGCACATTATTCGAAATGGCAAGGTGATGTATCAGCGCAAGAGCCAGCAGCATATCGGCGGGACCCCGTGCCTGGAAGGCATCCCGTTCCCGGTTTGCCCAGCCAAGCGCCGGGCTCGGATTGGTGAGGTCCAGCAGGAGCGGGAGCAAGTTCTCTGTTTTTTCGGCTCTCACCTGACGATAATTCTGTTCTACTGCAGCCGGATCGATATCCGAGGAAACCACATACGCGTTGCTCCCGGCAGCCACGCGGCTGAAGACTCCGGTGTTGGCGCCCAGATCCCAGACGAGATCCGGCTTGACCCGTGCAGTCCATTCCTCAACCAGCTGTCTCTTATGCTCGAATGCCGCATCCGAATAATTCGTAATATCGTAATAGTTTCCCCATTCCGTGCCACCCGGTTTCCACTCCAGCTTTCGGATCGTGGACTCAAGGCTATCGATCAGGCCGGTCATCGCCTGTTTGCTCATCACCCCACGCTGGGACTTAATCTCGGCGCCGGCGTATCGCTTCTGGGCGCTGGCGTGCAAATGGATATGTGTCAGCAACCCAAAGTTCAGGCGTGTTTTCCCTGGTAGCAGGCTGCTGGCAAGATCCAGCGGCACCCCATCAATATAGACACGCAAGAGTTGGTTCAGCCGGACGTCCTTCAAAGCCATGAGGGCCAGCGGAGCCAGGAAGTGCTGGCAGAACTGGCGGTATGCCACCCAGGGCTGACCTTCTTTGTAGATTTCAAACGAAAGTGTATCGATCAGAGTCGCTTTGCCGCGCAAGAGTTGGATGTTATACGCGCTGGCATCTTTCAGCGACATCCCGGCTTTTAATGCACGGCGCTGGATGGACAACGTTACCAGCGCTGCATCCTTCAATTGCCCGAATGACCACTCATAGGGGTAAGAGATAAACGGCACGCGTTCTGGCTGGAGAATTTTATGCACCCCGTCACTTGCAGGTGCAACGCCCTCTACTTCGACATGTGAGATGAGCAATCCGGCTCTGACCAGCTTCTCATACAGGCCGGATTCCATGAGCCGTGTATATTCCTGCTCATAGATGGGATTGACCTGCCGGTACAGAGTCCCCTCGCGGTGGAACAGGAAACCGCTGGGATCTCGGAAGGAAGCGGAGAGTTTTCCGTTATCCTGGCTCAGAGTCGTCATCTTCGTCGTCAGCTTTGGGCTTGACTCCAAACCAGCCTTTGATCCGGCTCCATGAGGCGCGGATCCCGACCTTGAGGCGAAAGTTTGGCTAGAGAAGCTCGCGGATGCGGAACGCAAGCGGAGCAGTTTCCAAGACATGGCTGCCGAAGGACTCATCACCTTCGACGAGCTGCGCACCAAGCTCGCCGCCCTCCAAGAAACGTGTGAAACTGCCCGACGCGAACTCGCGACACTCGAAGACCGCCGCAACCGTCTTAAGGACCTTGAGCACGATGCAACTACTCTTCTCGAGTCCTATGCAAGTATGATCCCTGAAGCACTCGGCAACCTCGGGGCCGAAGAGCGCAACCGCGTCTACAAGATGCTTCGGCTCAAGGTGTCGGCATACAAGGGCGGAACGCTAGAGGTTAACGGGACGTTCGGAGGTGGCCTTTGCGTTAGTGATGGAGAAACGTCATCAACGCCATCTTTATCTACAACGTCATCGTAGACACGGGCTTCTTCGATACCATCCGCGACTCGCTCGCTGGCGTGAGCAACGACCGGCGGATACAGGTCGTGCTTATCGCCTTCGTCTTCGGGGCTCTCCTGGAGGCGACGGCTGGCTTCGGGACGCCGGTTGCTATCACAGCCTCCCTCATGGCCGGGCTCGGCTTCGAGGCCCTCTACGCGGCGGCGTTGGCGCTCCTCGCGAACACGGCGCCGGTCGCTTTCGGCGGGTTCGGCATACCCATACTGACCGGGGCCAGTGTGGCGGGGTTGGACACCATGGAGCTCTCGCAGATGGTCGGGCGCCAGACACCGCTTTTGGCGCTCATCATCCCCGCTATGCTCGTGACGGTGATGTCAGGGATTCGGCGGATGCTGGAGGTGTGGCCTGTGATCGCCGTTAGCGGCATCGCCTTCGCGGGGACGCAGTTCGTTGTCTCCAACGTCTGGGGCCCCGAGCTCGCTGACCTGTTGGCGGCCTTGATCACGGGTGTCGCGGGGGTCGGGTTGCTCTCGTTCTGGCGCCCTTCGAGCGAGTGGCACTTCGAGAACGAGCCTGCGGCGGAGGAGCGCGAGAGCTACGACACGCCACCCATGGGGCGCACGCTCTACGCGTGGTCTCCGTTTATCATCCTCGTCGCGCTGTTCCTGTTGGTGCAGGTGCCCCCCATCAAGGACGCTGTCAGCGGCATCCAGACCGCCGTAAACTTCCCCTCGGCGGAGGTGGACCCGACGACCGGGTTGCCTGTCGTGCCGTGGCCCGGGCTCGACGGGCAGGTCGAACAGCGACCGCCGGTAGTACCTGAAGCGGCCCCTTACTCCGCCACCTACGCGACCAACTGGCTCTCGGCGGCGGGCACGATCATCCTGATCGCCGATCTCATCGCCCTCGCCGTCCTTAGGGTCGGGCCTGGACGGGCATTGAGGATCTACGGCCAGACGCTCAAACAACTCTGGTCTGCGATCCTCACGATAGCCTCGATCCTCGGGCTCGCCTACCCCCTGAACTACTCGGGCGTGACCTACACCCTGGGCCTCGCGTTCGCCGCGACCGGCGTTCTGTTCCCGTTCTTCGCCTCGTTTATCGGGTGGCTGGGGGTGGCGCTTACGGGATCTGACACCTCTTCGAACGCCCTGTTC
>DATHTH010000278.1:0-15878 GCA_035463495.1 Anaerolineales bacterium
GAGCAGCAGCGCGTCGCCATCGCTCGAACTCTCGCAACCGGCGCACATGTCCTGTTAGCCGATGAACCCACCGGAAACCTGGATAAAGCCAATGGCGATAAGCTGATCGAAATCTTGAGACAGTTGGCGCATGAACAGGGGTATTGTGTCATTATCGTTACCCATGACCCCAGCATTGCCGAGCGTTCCGACAGCGTCTGGCGCATGTCCGATGGTGTTTTGACGGAACAGGAACTGGCTCCATCCTAGACGACAGGAGAAGCCCTAAAGCAGGGACAAGCACTGTGAGCGCCCGTCCCTGCTTTAGATAACCTTCGACAGCTGTATTGTACTGAATTCTTTCAGGATGATAAGGAAACCACGACCGGCTCTGTATCCGTCACGGTGACAGATTTGCCATTGGCAAAGACGATCTCCGTCTTTTGCTGTCCCCGGATCACTTTCAGCCCTTTGTATTCGACAGTAACATCCCATGGAAATGGATTCGAGTCCTCCAGCCTGACTCGCGGACCGGAGAGGATCTCCACACCCAGGATGCGCAGGAACAGCCCGACCGGCGCCAGCCCGCTGAGGGCATTGCGCTCGCCGAGTCCTGTCCCTTTTTCGGCGTGATACCGTGCATGAAAAGCGCGGTTGTGCTTGAGATTTTGAATGATGCCTGTCATGATATGAGCGACCAGGCGGGCGGCATCCGAGCGGAATCCATATCTAAGCAAGCCTTCAGCGATAAACAGGTTCCATGGCAGGTGAACAGCCTGTGAAACCCCCTCTGCCTCAGGGACAGTGAGCGACGGGCAGGCGGGCACACCAAAGGGACGCTGGAAACGGCTGGCATCCAGCAGGGCACGTCCGACCATGGTCTGGGCATGGGGCTCGTCGGGAATTCCAGCCCACAATGGCATGAAGAGCGTGTGGTCTTCGGTCGTAAAATCGAGCGTGCTGACGATGACGGTGGCCTCGTCACTCAAACCGCGAATAGATACTTTGCCCAGCCTCGAGTACACCTTCTGCGTGGTATAGACCGAGCCGCGGTTGCCCCATTGATAGTCCCCACTTGAGATCACCTCATCCGCCCGCTTGCTGGCATACTCATGGATGCGGATCTCCGGCCGCTTCGCCGTGGGGTCCTGGGTCTGCACTTCCACCAGGAGACGCAGCGGCTGATCGAACTTCAATTTGGGTGAAACGATGCCAGGGCCCTGCTGCTTCACCAGCACTCTGCCCGCCAGGCTCAGCCCCGTAGCCCGGTCACGATAGTGGTACAGCCCGGTGCGCGGTTGCCACGTGGATTCAATCGATTCGCGCAGCTTTGCCGCCTGCTCGTGCAGCAGAAGGAGCACATCCTTCCGCTCGAGCCGCTCCGCCATTTTGATGAGACAGGCAGCTTCGTGATACAACATCGCTTCCAGCGCAGGGCTGTGGACCTGGGTGATATCCCCTCCCAGCGCCCACTCATGCCACGAGTCGAACAGGGGATTGTCGTCGAAACCGGTCTGCAGGATATGTCTCCATTGCGGCAAGCCATCTCTATCTTCATCATATTCTGGCGAGAACCATGACCAGAAGAATTTATGGAGCTTTGGAAAGACATCACTGAGGAACTTCTCATCCTCAGACCTTTCGAGGAGCTTCCATGCCAGGCCGGCGAGAAGCGGCGCGGCGAGGTAACGTCCACGCTGGCCGGCGATCCCAGGCTTGCCGTCGATGAAGCCCTCGTCGTTCTGAATCGACATGAAGTTCTCCAGCATATCCCTGGCGCCATCCGAGGCAGGCAGCACACTGGACAGGTAATAGGCATCGAAGGCAGTTTGCCCGTTCCAAGAGGCGGGGTAATCGCTGCCATCGCCTCTGGGGGAATTGCCGTTATCGGGTCCACGCACCGCCACAGCCGAAGAGCATGGCAATTGTGTATCCGGCGCAAAGAACAGGCTGAACCCCACCTTCTGGCTCAGAGCAAAGGCTGCGTCCCAGTCCCGGTCGCCTGTGCGGATATTAATGGTCTGGCTCGCATTCAATAATTCCAGCCGGGTCCGTTCTGCTTCCCAGAGGCGAGCGGAGGTCTGCCGCGCCAGGTCAAACGAGGTCTGCAGGTCATCCGTGGCGGCTTGCACCCAGGTCAGCGTTCGCGTCGCCCCGGGTCCCAGGTCAAGGTCCAGATAGAGCGATGAATAGGGGCCCGATCCGGGCGCGGGTCCTCCGGTGAGAAACAGCACAGGGACGAGGCCGCCGGTCTGCCCGGCAAGCACGTTCACCATCTGCAGCTGTGTAGCAGTCATGGTCTGACCGTTGATGGCCGCAAGGATGGCGCACACATCCATCCGGATCGAGCGAGCGGCGCTGGTTTTGTTGGCAACACTCACACGCCCGCTAACCGCATGGGATTGTGGAACCCAGTACTCGTTTCTGACGTCTATATTCTTGAGAGGAGAGTAGTCGAGAGTGAGAAAATTCGGGTAAAACCGGCGGACGGTTGGCGGTGACGCAAAAGCGGACGGGTCGCTGACGCTTTTCCCATTTTCGCTGAAACGCAGGAAAATGCGCATGGTTTTTGCCCGCAGTCCGTAGGTAGTCTGGAGTGCAAGCGCGGGGGGTTCCCCTCCGCCAAGGCTGAGTTCCCAGATATGGTCGTTGAGATAATCAGGAATGGAGAGCCGAGCATCTGCTGCAAGGGTGAGGCAGAGCGGGTCCCCTGGAGCGAGTGACCAATCACGCATAGTTGTATTGTATAGGCAGACTGTCAAGAGGTCAAAGGGTATAATTTAGTCCCCTGGTCTTCTGGTCGGTTCGTCTACTAGTGACAGAGAAAGAAGACCAGAGACAAGCAGACGAGGAGACAAAAACCCCATGGGCCTCTACTTCGAAGATTTCAGCCTCGGGCAAAAAGTGGTTACCGAGAAACGGACCATCACCGAAAGCGATATCATGACGTTTGCCGAATTATCCGGCGACAATAATCGCATCCATACCGACCCGGAGTTCAGCAAGACCACGATGTTTGGCAAACAGGTGGCGCACGGTCTCCTCGGATTAGCTGTGGCTTCGGGGTTGGCATGGAAAACGGGCATCCTGGACGGAACTGTGATTGCCTTCCGCGAGGTCAATGAGTGGAAGTTCGTCAAACCGGTGTTTATCGGAGACACCATCTACGTGGAGATGGTGGTCAAAGAGACGAAAGCGCTGCCTCGCATCGGCGGCGGCTCCGTCACGATCACACTGGAAGTGAAAAAGCAAGACAGCGAGGTTTGTCATCGTGGTCTGTGGACCGTGTTGATGATGAGTAAGCCGAAGTAATCGTAAATCAAAACCCTAAAGGTCTCTCTTGCCAGAGAGTGGACGACACAATTGGAGCATCATGCCTATGACTACTCACCGCCGTCTTACGAAAAAGACCTTTAGGGTTTGTGAACAGATTTGGTGAAACCTTATGGATAGTGAAGAAGAGAAGAGAAGAGAAGAAGAAAACAGACAATTTCTAAAGCGACTGATCGAGTCCGAAGAAGAGACGCGAACGGATATCCCGGCGGAGCCGAAAGAAGATGGGGGCGTCGATCCGAACGCGACCACGAGAGCAAGTCCAGCCTACCACCGTACCCCCCCTCCGACCCGCATCACACTGGACGAGAACAACCTGCCGCTGCCGCGCCGCGTCGACGAGCTTGACCTGGAAGGCACGCGCGTCTCGCCGACCGCTTACGAGTCGTCGAGCCGCTCGAGGCAGGCGCAGACGCGCGTGGCGCGACCGATCACGGCGCCGCCCACCCAACCGCCGATTGTCGGAGGCACGGTTGCAGCTGATCGGCAAAGCAATTGGGGAGGCTGTCTCGTGCGCGGGTTTCTGGTTGCCCTGTTCGGTATCGTCCTGCTGTTGATCATGGGTGGCTCGGTAGCATTGTATTCCTACTATTCCATTGCCCGCACGCTGCCGAGTGTGGCAGATCTGAAAAACCGCGCTTCCCAGTTCGAGACAACGCGAATCCTGGACCGTAACGGAAATCCGCTCTACGAAATCCTCGACCCGACAGCCGGCCGGCGGACCTACGTGACCCTGGACCGGATCTCGCCGGTACTGTTGGCTGCGACGATCGCGACGGAAGACAAGGATTTTTACAATCATCCGGGCTTTGATGTCTGGGCGATTACGCGCGCCCTGTGGGAGAACTACCGCACCGATGGACAGGGTGGTGGCGCCTCAACCATTACCCAGCAGCTGGCGCGTGCCCTGCTGCTATCCCCCGAGGAGCGCGCCGAGCGCAGTTATTCGCGCAAGGCACGCGAAATCATCCTGGCGGCAGAAATCACACGCCGCTACTCCAAGGACGAGATCCTCGAGCTGTATCTCAATGAAATTTACTACGGCAACCTTGCCTACGGCATCGAAGCCGCCGCCGAGACTTACTTCGGCAAGACTGCCAACCAGCTCACGCTGGCAGAGGCTTCTTTCCTGGCGGGTCTGCCTCAATCGCCATCGGTGTATGACGTATACACCAACCGCGATAGCACCCTCGCTCGCCAGCAGCAGGTCCTGGTCTTGATGTATAGCCTCAGCCAGGTGGAAGGCTGCATCGACGTCAGCAACAGCGACGCGCCCGTCTGTGTGGACGAGGTAGCGGCAGCCAACGCCGCCAATGAGATCAAAGCCTATACATTCAATCCGCCGAACATGAACGCGCGTTATCCGCACTGGGTCAACTATGTGCGCTCGGTGTTGGAGGAGCAATGGGATGCCCAGACAATCTATCGTTCGGGGTTTATCGTTTACACCACGCTCGACCCGGTACTACAAGACGAGGCCCAGAGACTGGTCACCGAACAGGTCGCCCTGCTGGCAGATAAGAACGCCCACAACGGCGCGCTGGTCGCTATGCGCCCCTCTACAGGCGAGATCCTCGCCATGGTTGGCTCACCCGATTTCAACAATGAAGCCATTGCCGGGCAGATCAACATGGCAGACAGCCCCACCCGCCAGCCAGGCTCTGCCATCAAACCGGTCAACTACATCGCCGCCTTCGAAAAAGGATGGACGCCTGCGACCATCATCTGGGATGTGCCCAGTGAGTTCCCGCCCTCCGGGGACCCCAACGATCCGCGCGAGCCATATCGTCCTGTGAACTACGATGGCGGCTTCCGCGGACCGGTCACCGTCCGCACCGCCCTCGCCAACTCCTTGAACATCCCGGCGGTCAAGACGCTGGATTTCGTCAGGATTTACGATGACCCCAACACCGCGCAGCGCGACGGCATGATCGAGATGGCGGAGAGGCTCGGTATTACCACGTTCGTCCGGCCCGATTACGGTCTGGCGTTAACCCTGGGCGGCGGTGATGTGAGCCTATTGGAGCTGACTTCAGCATATTCGGTCTTTGCCAATGGCGGACGAAAAGTGCCGCCCGTGGCAATCCTGCGCATCGTTGATTTCAGCGGCAACATTATCTACGAATACCAGCCGCCCCAGCCCGAGCAGGTGGTGCGCCCGGAGCATGCCTTCCTGATCTCATCGATCCTGTCGGATAACGAGGCGCGGGCGATGATGTTTGGTCGCAATTCGCTCTTGAACCTGCCATTCCAGGTGGCTGCCAAGACCGGTACGACCAACGACTTCCGCGACAACTGGACGCTCGGTTACACCCCCGATCTGGTCACGGGTGTGTGGGTCGGGAATGCCGACTACACGCCGATGGTTAACACAACGGGTCTGACGGGCGCAGCGCCGATCTGGTCATCATTCATGCAATATGCTGTGCCCATCCTGACCAACGGCGCACCAACGCCCTTCACTAGACCCCCCGGTATCGTGGAGCGGGTGATTTGTTCGATCTCCGGGACTGAGCCCTCACAGTGGTGCCGCGGCGGCCAGCACACGGAATTATTTGCAGCAGACCAGCCGCCTCCGCCAGCCTCTCAGGACCTTTTCCGCCGCACTACCATCGACACCTGGACCGGGCTGATCGCCGGCGCGGCCTGCCAGGAATTCGTAGAGGAAGAACTGGTGCTCAATGTCCAGGACAGATGGGGACGTCAGTGGCTGCGCTCGGGCGCAGGACGCGATTGGCTTGAAGCGCATGACCTGCCGCGCAATCCCTTCTTCGCACCCGACCGGGAATGCAACGCCTCCGATCCCCGTCCGGTGCTGGAGTTCAGCAACCTGAACGACAGCTCCGTCATCACAGATCTTACCGTTCCCGTTCAGGGTGTGGTCGATGTGCAGAATGGTGGGCTGACAGGCTGGCGGCTTGAATATGGGCTGGGTGAAGATCCTGCTGAATGGACTGTGCTTAACCTGGGTACAGGCCCGCTTCGAAGTCCTACCCTGATCCACACCATGAATTTGGAAGGCATTCAGGAAACCAGGATTACGTTCCGACTCTATGCGATGAACGGTGAAGATAACTATGCCGAGCGGCGCGTCACGATCACACTCAATCTCCCCACACCAACCCGTACGCAGACACCAACTCCAACACTCACACCTACGGCGACCCAGTTTCCACCAACCGATATTCCTACCAATACGCCGGTTCCTCCTACGGCAACCGAAGCCCCGCCAGAGGCGCCGACCGACATCCCGACGGCAACCCCCTGATCCATAAACACAATCACCCCGCTGCATAGCGGGGTGATATTTTCTTACAGTCTCATTCCTTATCGACAGGTTGCGAGAGCGTGGACGAGGCGGGCGCTCGCCGGGCTTGGTCATCGCGGACCGCACGAATGCCGTTGTTGACCTGATTGGTGATGCGTTCCAGCTCCGCCTGAAGCTGGGTCAGGCTGTCGATCACATAGTCATCTGCATCGGCGCGGATGCCTTCCGCCTGGGCATGTACCTGCGCCAGCACCTGGTCCGCTCGGCGCTGCGCCTCCTGAGCAACCATATCCTTGGAGACCAGTTGTTCTGCCTTTTGACGGGCAAGCTCCAGGGTCCGGTTGGCTTCCTCCTGCGCCTGCGCCAGAACCCGGTCACGCTGACCGAGGAGCTGCTGCGCCTTCTTCACCTCTTCCGGGATGGCAATGCGCATCTGGTCAATGATATCGAGCATACGGTCTTCATCTACCATCACATTGCGAGTCAGCGGGATGGCTTTACTCTCATTGAAGAGCTCTTCCAGGCGGTCGATCAGTTGCAGGATATCCATAAACGCCTCCGTCAAGCGGATGACTCTTATTCTATCTCATTTTTAATCGCGCAACGCGTTCGGCATGGCTTGACCATCACCCAGAGCCATGACTTTTTTTTTCAAAGCGGCATCCACATGCGCAGGCACCATACTGGACACGTCGCCAGCCAGGGAAGCGATCTCCTTGACGGTGCTCGATGAGAGGAAGGTATGTTCCTCGGCCGTGATAAAAGCGACCGTCTCAATATCGCTGGCGAGGCGCTGGTTCGCCAGCCCCATGCGGAACTCGAATTCAAAGTCGGAGAAGACGCGCAGGCCGCGCACAATCACCTGGGCATCGATCTGGCGCGCGTACTCCACGGTAAGCCCGCTATAACCGGTTACTTTGATCTTGGGGTTGCTTTCGAATGCCTGCCTGACGAGATCCATACGCTCCTCCGGCGAAAACATCAATGATTTGAGTGGCTTGTCGTAAACAGCCATCACCACTTCATCGAAGAGCCGCGAGGCACGCGAGGCAATATCGATATGACCGTAATGAATGGGATCGAATGTCCCCGGGAATAATGCTCTGACCATAGCTAGTCCACTAGTCCTTTGTCTGCCACTCGTATCGTCTTCCATCTTGGCGCTCTCATTATTACCCGGTCATCCCTGACCAGAAGACGGGTGGCCAGGCGACCAGCCCATTAACTCACATCCCCTTTGCCATCGCCCCAGAACCGTCCGAAGGCTTCTGCCAGGAGAGCATGTTCCGGCTGACTCAAATAGGGATCCCGATCGAACAAGTTTTGTGCCTGGAGGCGTGCCTTTTCGATCAGCTTAACATCCATGATGCTTGCCATGCGCAATCCGCTGGAATAACCGGACTGGCGTGTCCCCAGGAATTCGCCGGGCCCGCGCTGCTGCAGGTCTTTCTCGGCGAGCACAAAACCATCGTTGGATTCGGACATGGCGCGCAGACGCTCGTTCTCTGCGGCATCCTCATGCGTGGGGATCAACAGACAGTAAGACTGATCCGAGCCGCGCCCGACGCGCCCGCGCAGCTGGTGCAGCTGCGCCAGACCAAAGCGGTCCGCGCCCTCGATCAGCATCACCGTCGCGTTCGGCACATCCACGCCAACTTCGATTACAGTGGTCGAGACGAGTATGTTGTACTTCCGATCGCGGAACTTGACCATCGTCTCGTCCTTTTCGTGAGGACGCATGCGCCCGTGGAGCAAGCCCAGCTCTAAATCGGGGAAGACTTCCTTGGAGAGGGTCTCGTAATCGTCCACTGCCGCACGGGCGTCAATCTTGTCGCTCTCTTCTATGAGTGGATAAATAATGAAAGCCTGCTTGCCATCCTTAATCTGACCGCGCAATAAAGTGAAGGCGCGCTCTCGTTCCTGCGGCCGGAGCACATAGGTATCGACTGGCATGCGCCCCGCCGGCATTTCGTTGATGATAGACAGATCGAGATCGCCGTATAGCGTTAGAGCCAGGGAACGCGGGATTGGCGTCGCGGTCATCACCAGCAGGTGCGGGTTTGTCCCCTTTGTGCGCAGGGCCGAGCGTTGCTCCACGCCAAAGCGATGCTGCTCGTCGATCACTGCAAGCTGCAGATCCTGGAACGCGACCGGCTCTTCGATGATGGCGTGGGTGCCAATGACGATCTTGATCGAACCCTCCGCTAAGCCGGTGCGAATCACTTCTTTCTCGGGCTCTGGCGTGTCACCCACCAGCAGGCGGATCTGGCTCTCCGGCATCATCCCGTTTTCCCCTGCGAGCAGGTGGGCGAAGTTCCGATAATGCTGCTCGGCGAGAATGGAAGTGGGCGACATGATGGCGGCTTGTGCGCCGCTCTCAACGATCATGGCAGCGGCTAAAGCTGCTACAACCGTCTTCCCGGAACCCACGTCGCCCTGCAGGAGGCGGTTCATCGGCTTACCCGAGTCCAGGTCGAGACGGATGTCTTTCAATGCGTTCTGCTGGGCGCCGGTCAGGGTGAAGGGCAGGCTCTTTAAGCGCGTTTCCAGCCATTCATCCGACACCGGGAACCGTCTTGCATCCACCGACTTCCAATCGATCTTCTGACGCAGCACGCCCATTTGCAGATAAAAAATCTCGTCGAAGGCGAGCCGTTCGCGCGCCGCTTTGAGCTTCTCCTGCGAGTCCGGGAAGTGGACCTGCATCAATGCCTGCGGCAAGGTCATCAGCTGCGCCGATGTGCGGGTGCTTTCCGGCAGCGCATCGACCACGCGCGGCGCCCAGTATTCGACTACCTGTCGCATCACATTGCGCAGCCACTTCTGGCTGATGCGCTCCGTGAGTGAGTACACAGGCACAATCCGGTTGGTGTGCAGGCTCTCGACTTCCACCGACTCCCAGTCAGGACCGTTCATCACGAGGCGACCGAGATACTGGTCCACTTTTCCGGAAACGGAAATGGCATCGCCTGCCTTGAAGCGATTCGCCAGCCAGGGCTGGTTAAAGAAGGAAAGGCGCAATCCGGCCGTCCCATCGCTGATGATCACCTCGATGATCGTGGCCTTCCCGCCGCGGATAGGCCGGGAGTGCACCGTCTGAATCGTGCCGATCACTGTCACCTGCTCGCCGTAGAACAGGTCTTTGATGGGCTTGAGCTGGGAGTAATCTTCGTAACGGCGCGGGTAGTAGTACAGCATGTCGCCGAGAGTCTGCAAGCCAAGCTTGCTGAGGGTCTCGGCGTGGCGTGGACCCACCCCCTGTAGGACGGTCAATTTCGCCTCGAGCGCGGCAGGTGTGGCGGAGGTCTTCGCACCGGGCGTCGTCTCGGAGCGCGGTGGCGGCGCGGGACGCGGCTGGCGTTCCTGACGGCGAGACTCTGGCTGGACATACTCTGTAGGAGGCGGAGTCGGGTGGGGAGCATGACCTGCTGGTTCCGCCCGTGCCTGGACTGGCTCTGGCCGGCGCTGGGGCATGCCGCGCGGCTTCTGCTGCGCCTCGGGATAGGCTTCGCCAATACGCTTCCATAAGCCCTTCAACGCGTCCGCGCGAGACTGGGGAGTCAATCCTTCATAGGAACGGAGCCTCTGTACGACGGCTTGAATGACCTCTTCCTGAATACTGTCTGCCCGGGCTTCGCCTTCCCAGTAATCGAGCATTTTTGCCAGCCCACCGATAATCGCGCTGTTGCTGTATCCGTTCTCGTGCTCGAGACGGAAGAATTTGCGTAACTTTTCTAAAGATGGCTGCATGACAGGTATTTTATCATGCGGGCACCAGTGTCACAGATGTCAAAGATTACACGAATTAGCATGGATCACCCCCTCACCGCCGCAAACCCTAACCCGTTCGGACCCACATGCGTGCCGATCACCGTGGTCACATTGACCATCATGATATCGCGCGGGACAGACTGGCTGGCGCGCTGCATCAGCTCGTTCAGGAATTCCCTGGCGCGTGACTCAGCACCCGTGTGCAGGATCGCCAGTTTCTCAAATGAGCCCCCTTCTAAGAGGAATTTTGACAGTCTCTGGTTCGCCTGGGTTGTCGTTCGGACCGCGCCAACGGCTTTCACCTCGGCGTTTGTCAATTCGATCAGCGGCTTGATGTTCAACAGTCCCCCGAGCATGGCGACCGCAGCCGGGACTCGCCCGCTGCGCTTGAGGTATTCCATGGTGTCCAGGGCGGCAGCCACGTGCAGGCGTCTGCGAGTCGAATCGACCGCAGCGAGAGCCGTTTCAAGACCCAGCTCGGCAGCCTCCGCCGCTGCCAGCACCTGAAAGCCGAGCCCCAGGGAAAGGGACGTGCTGTCTACGCACGTCACACGTCCGGGGAAGTCGCCGGATGCCTGGCGGGCGACATTGAGGATCGAGGTCAGCGCTTCGGCGGCATGGATAGAGAGAATATGGTCACAGCCGCGGCTGAGGAGAGAATCGTACCGGCTGGAGAAATCTCCGATCGAAGGCGCGGCAGTCGTCGGCTGAGTGTGCAATGAGGGCAACCGTTTATAAAACTCTTCTCGTGTGATGTCTCTGCCATCCACATACTCCTTGCCATCCAACACCAGTACACAGGGAACTACCTCCAGCTCGTAGGGCTCCATCAGTGACGGCGGGATATCACAGGTGGAGTCGGTGACAATGCCGACGGTCATGAGGCAGACTTCTCGCGGTCCAGCCAGAGCTCGCGGTATTTGCGATTCCAGTCGATGAGAAAACGGTAGGCGATCACCAGACCACAGGCGAGGGCGATCCACAGCTCAGGTCCCCGAAAGTTGAGCAGCCAGAACAGCGGCGCCACTAGAAGCCCTGTCAACACACCTGCACGCGCGCCATGACGGAGAAGGAGCAGGAGCGCAAGCAATAATCCCAATCCAATGAATGCTGAAAACCAGTTGACTGTAAAAAGGGCACCGCCAAAGGGTGCAAGCCCCATGCCGCCGCGGAACTGGGCAAAGAGGGGCCAGCAGTGACCTGCTACAGCAAACGCCGCAGTCAGAGCCACAACCCAGATTTCATCTGAATATCGAGCTGCGAGCCACGTGGCGATAAATCCCTTTGCAACATCCAGAATTGCCACGAGCGCGCCCCAGCCAAAACCTGCCTGCCGGATGGTGTTGGTTGTGGTGGCATGACCGGAGCCTGCTGCGCGTACATCTACGCCTCTCACATAGCGCGTCACCCAGACCGAAAAGGGAAGTGACCCAAAGAGATAGCCAACGAGCGGAAAGACGATGTATGAAAGCTGGTCCATGTGAATTGCTCGCGAGTATAGCACAGTGAATCTGGAAAGAACAAAGCGTCGATCGCTGTATCGTTTAGACAGATTTTGTTATTCGTTTGCAACACTACCGAAATTTTTTCATCAAGGATTTATTTAAGGCATGACCTCAGTAATGCGTTTACAGAAGTGACAACGGTTTTGGTACTGTGCTCCCATTTAGTTTTATTTCAATCTGCATAAGATGGACACTGTTCATCCAATCATTGTTTTCGTTCTCGTTGAGTTCGAAGCGCCATCAACCATCATTCTTTACCAACATGGAGTCGTTGTGGAACAGGCAACTACTTCTCAAAGGAGAAAACGATGAACAAAACAATCTACCGAATTGCAAGCGTGATCGTGGCACTTGCCATGATCCTGGGGAACATAATTCATACCAGGGCGGCAGGAAACGCGTATTACGTGTCTCCCACCGGAAGCGACACAAATCCCGGAACCGCCGCCGCCCCCTTCAAGACGTTTGCCAAGGCAAACTCAATGCTGACCGCGGGGAGCACGTTACACATCTACGCAGGAGTCTACAACCAGCAGCTGAAAATCTCGAAGAGCGGCACCGGCAGCGCGGGCATCACCATCCAGCCTATCGGAGGGGCAGTGGTCATCGATATGCAGAACACGACCACGATCGGCATGGACATACGCGCCTCTTATGTCACCGTCACAGGGCTGGAGATCATGAATTCTAAAAATGCCTGTGTCAGCCTGACGGGTGGGAACATCACCCTCAATGGGCTGGTCGTCCACGACTGTGCGAACCAGGGCATCCAGGCGACGAGCTCTGCCAATGCCAAGATCCTGAACAGCCGCGTCTATCGCACGGTCTTGTCCAATGCGGCGCGCAGCACGACCAGTGGATGGGGCAGCGCGATCCGCATCCGGAGTGATAATGTCCTTGTCCAGGGCAATATCATCTACAACAACTACGGCGAAGGCATAGTCATGCGCGGCACGAATATCACGGTCCGCGCCAACACGCTGTACGACAATTATGCCTATAACATTTACGCGAACAATTCAGAGAATGCACTGGTCGAGAGAAACCTGGTCTACTGCACGACCAATAGCGGCTATGAATTTCAGGGCGCACCGGCGGCTGGCATCGGCATGGGAGAAGAATATGTGGAAGGCTGGGGTGCGCGACTTAAAAACGCAAAAGTGCTCAATAACATCGTTGCCTTCTGCAAACACGGCTTTCGCTATAAGGGGGCCGATGACCGCCTGACCGGTGGTGGACTAAAAAATGCAACCATCGCTTTCAACACCCTGTATGGCAGCACCGACGCGGTCTTTAACATTGCCTATGAAGACGGCCAGAGCGGCTCCGTCATCGCCAACAACCTTGTCTGGCAAGGGCAGAATAAGTTCGACGCGATCAAGAATCCTGCCGGCTTAAGCTTCCAGAATAATCTATGGAACGCCCAGCCTCCGGCCGCGCTGCAAAACGCGGCAGACAAAATCGGTGAGCCCGGTTTTTCAGGCGCTCCCGGATTTACAGCCGAAAGCTACCTACCCGCCGCTTCATCGCTCGCAGCCGGGGCAGCTGTGGACATTGGCGTGACCAGCGACTACTTTGCCAGGCAGCGAGGTCCAAGCTTTGATATCGGCGCGATCCAGTTTGGCACGGGCGGAGGGGCTCCCGCTCCGCAGGCAACAGCCACAGCCAGCCCAACATCCCCCACCATTCTACCGACGAACACTTTGCCCCCGGCAACCTCCCCGACAGCGGCAAGCCCGACATCTCCTGTCGTCCAACCTACCAGCACGCTACCCCCGGCGACCTCGCAGGCTACGTCAAGCCCGGTCCCCACATCCATCCAGCCAACCAATACGGTCACTGCGCCCACCATCACGCCGACATCCGTGCTTCCTACACTTGCACCCACGCAGGCGCCGACCCGAGTTCCGCCGACGGCTACGGCAACGACCCAACCGACAATCTCAGCTCCTCCTTCGACGGGCACCGGCATGTGGATCACGAGCAGTGAAATCATGGCGCTTCCCACCTCGGGAGCGGCCTGGGATCGAGTGAAGACTGCTGCCTATGGAAGCTGGGGCACGGCTGATCTTACCAACCAGGATAACAAGCATGATCTCAATGTCCTCGCGGGCGCGTTCGCCTATGCCCGAACCGGTGACCCCGCCTTGCGCAGCAAGGTCAGGGATGGAGTTCTGGCTGCGAAGCGCTCGCTGGATCAAAGCAGCGAATGGCAAACAGATAATGGCGTCCTGGCGACGGGACGACAGCTCGGCGCCTATGTTATCGCCGCCGACCTCATCGATCTCAAGCGGTTCGACTCCGCCGCGGACAATGAATTCCGGAGCTGGCTGTCTGCCATCCGCACGACTGAGATTGGAACCCACGGCCGCTGGAGGACATTAACATTCACATGTGAAAATGCAGCCGCAAACTGGAGCGCCTTTGCCTGTGCAAGCCGCATTGCCGCCAGTATCTACCTTGGGGACACCGCCGATGTGGATCGCGCAGCCAACATCATGCGCGCCGCCTTCGGTGAGCGAAGCGCCTACCCGTCGAATGCTCCGGGCAGGGATGGCTACTTTGCGCATGCTTCCAGCTATGACGCCTCCTGGGCATGTGATGATGCCAACTGGATCGCCATTAACCCATCCTGTGTGAAGAATGGCATCAATATCGACGGCGCGCTGGTAGAAGATGCCTCGCGCGGCGGCAGCTGTTGCGTGCTCCAGGGTGACGGCATGATGTATTCCAAGGAGTCACTGCAGGGTTTCTTCTTCTCTGCAGAGCTGCTCTACCGCACCGGTCGCTATGGCAATCCCTACACCTGGTCGAACCAGGCGCTCAAACGAGCCATCGACTTTATGCAACGGTCGGGCTGGGAATTCATCACATTCGTTCCCTGGCTGGCAAATGACCGCTATGGGACATCTTATCCGCAGCCGGAGAAAGGCAACGGCAGGATCATGAGCTGGGGCGACTGGCTCTATCAGAGATAGCCCACTGCAGATTGATATACAACAACAGGCAGACATGACGTCTGCCTGTTGTTGTATATGATGATAATCAATCCGGCTGATATGTATAGTCGTGATCGCCAGGCCGTACGATCTGTTTGCTGAAAAGCTTTACTTCACCCGCTTACGCTAAAGCCGCCGTCTGTAAAGTCCACCCGGAAATCGAACTTCACGCGATATGCTGACGCCGGGTTCGGCTTATACACGGGATACCGATCCTGTGAGCTGCAGGCTTGAGGGTCCATATTCCATCAGCTCAATCGTATTTCCATCCGGATCGGCGATCCATGCCTGGCGGGAATTGTCCATGCCCAGGGATATCTCCGAGACCTCCACTCCCTTGCTTTTCAACAGGCTGCAAAACTCATCCAACCCGGTGATTTCCAGGCAGAAGTGTTTATAGCGTGTCCCAATGTTGAGCTCTACTACATCGCCGCCCCAGACTTCAGAGGCCATAGCTTGATCGAAAAACTCGAGAAAGGTCGTATCGCCGCAGGCAAAGTAATATCCGAACGGCTCGCCAGCTTTGTTGTTCAGTGTGAACCGGATGTCCATGCCCAGTTTGTTCACATAGAAATCGATGATGCTGTCCAGGTCATTGGTGACAAAATTGAGATGAGCCAGTTTTCGTATCATGAGTTCCTCGTTTCATTTGGCTGAATGGCGACTGCCGCCTCCATGTTGGGCTACGGTGGAGGAATTGTCTCCATACGCCAGGATGTTGTGTATTGCGAAAACAGGAGAAGTGGAATCCAGCCTCCACGCTGCAGCCTGCCCCACACGTTGGAGCCGGAAGGCTGATAGGCAATCAGGCGCGCCGAATCTCCGGCTGATAACTTAACCCCGGTCTCCTCGATCCTCGGACCGGGTTCCGGGTGGAGATATACATCGGTTTCGATCGTGATCTCCATGGGCAGGATGGGAAAGGCTTCCAGTCTATCCATCCGAACCCAGACCGGGCGGCGGCTCACCAGGGGATAATAAAGATCTCCCCGGGGGGGCTTTGTGATGATCGTGGTCTTCGAA
>DATHTH010000279.1:0-3694 GCA_035463495.1 Anaerolineales bacterium
AACTTTGCCGAAATCCCGATCAACCAGCCGCGTTGCCCGGTATTCAACAACAACCAGGACGGCTTCATGCGCCATACCGGGTTCCAGCGGCGTGTCAATTACGAGCCGAACTCGCTCAACCAGGGGCACCCGCGTCAGGCAACCGTGCAGGAGCACGGCTTCGTCAGCTATCCCGAAGCAACCGGGGGACAAAAGGTCCGCGAGCGCAGCGAGAGCTTTGGCGATCATTTCACCCAGGCTACCCTGTTCTGGAAGAGCCTGTCGGAAGTGGAAAAGACACACCTGGTGGAAGCGATCCATTTCGAGCTGGGCAAGGTCAAGCACATGCACATTCGCGAGCGCATGGTCCAGTTGTTTGCCAATGTGGACACAGAGCTGGCGGAACGCGCCGCCCGGGGCATCGGCGTGATGGACATCACCGGCGACCTCGGATATCTGGCAGAGTCTCCGGCGCCAAAACCGAACGAGCGCCGGGGCGCTGCCCGGCCGGGTGTGTCGACAGCGTTGAGCATGGAGAATCCCGACAATCCAAAGAGCGCTAAAACGCGAAAGGTAGCCATTCTGATCGCGGATGGCTTCGATCATAACGCAGTGATGCAGATGAAGGCTGCCCTGAAGGAGGCTGGAGCCACGGCAAAGATCGTCTCCCAGAATGGCGGCATGGTGACGGGCGCAGACGGGCAGGCGCTTGAGGTGGACGAACTCTTCGTCACGACGGCATCGGTGGTATTCGACGCGGTCTTCGTACCCGGAGGTCCCCAAAGCGTTGAGGCACTGAAAACACAGGGCCACGCCGTGCACTGGATCAATGAAACGTTCAAGCACTGCAAGCCGATCGCAGCGCTGGACGAAGGCATCGCCCTGCTACAAGCCTCCGGTATCGCCGGTGTGCAGCTGGCAGGAGAAGAGGACCGGGAGCGTGTCGTCAGCGACAGCGGAGTCGTAACAGCTTTTGTCTCTTCAGGAGACAGCTCGGCGGACCTTGCCCCGGCTGCCGGGCAGTTCATAGAGGCGATCGCGCAGCACCGGCACTGGTCACGCGAGAAAAAAGATATGGTGCCGGCCTGAACGATAAACTTGCACACTGGCTCTGCCCATCCCGGGCAGAGCCAGTGTACTTAAAGATTAAGCGGTTAGCTGGCTTCAGCGGCTCCTGACTGCTTCCTCGCTGGAAACAGTGCAGGTCGTTCTGCCGGCGTGGTATGCCTGGCGCTGTGACCGACCGGAGGGACAAACGTCCCCTTCCCCACGACGGCTGGTGAGCGCAGAAGCATCTTTAGAACGATCCGGTTTTAATGCCTCCCGCCCGCTGGAGGGTCGCGACAATCACCCCGCTGGGCGATGTCTTTGAATCCACCAGGGTATACGCCGCCGGTATCGTCCCTTTTTCGAACAGGCGTTTTCCCTCTCCAAGCGTCAACGGGAAAATCTTGAGCCAGAATTCATCCACCAGGTCATATTGCAACAGCGTCTGGATGAGCTCCCCGCTGCCGTGCACCTGCAAGTCCGGTCCCTCGCCCTCCTTGAGCCTTCGGATCTCGTTCACTACGTCGCCGCTCAAAAAGACCGAGCCTTGCCACTCGTGAGATGTCATTGTCAGGGAAACGACATACTTTGTTACATCATTGATGCCTGGCCATTCCGCCTCGTGCTGCGGCCAGTATGAGGCGAAAATCTGGAACGTCTTTCGCCCCAGCAGCAGATCAGATGGTCCACTCATCTGCTCCGCCATCACATTCCCCAGGAACTCGTCAAAGTATGGGACGGACCAGCCGCCATGCCGGAAACCGCCGCTGGTATCTTCATTCGGTCCTCCGGGCGCCTGCATCACGCCATCCAGCGTGACAAACGATAGAACGATTACTTTTCTCATAAGGTTGGCTCCACTATCGAGATGCGGAAGTGCCAGCGTCTGGCGCTGCGCGTACCCTCATGAAATCTACGCCGCCCAGCTATCGTCATCCCCTTCCGAAGAATGCGGTTTGACCATACGCGCGATCTTCTCACTAAAATAGTGATTTCCATTGTAAAGCGAGCGGATCGCATCCGGCAGCTCACTGGCAGCTTTTTCCTTCAGCACATAACCCTGCGCCCCGGCTTCCAAAGACTGCCTCACATATTCGGGATTGTCATAGAGAGAGAGCGTCAGGATCCGGGCGTCCGGGCAGTCCATGCGGATTTGCTTGGTTGCTTCCACACCGTCGATAAACGGCATGGAAATGTCTATGATGACGATGTCGGGCCGCAGGGAACGCGCTTTCATAATGGCGTCGATTCCATTGGCTGCCGTCGCGACAACCTCAATATCCCCGGTTGTTTCCAGCAGAGAACGGATACCTCTGCGTATATAGGCATGGTCGTCCACGAGAAGCACAGTGATCATCAATACTCCACATATTAAGGTTGGCTTGCTGCTCAATTTTGAAGTGACCTGTCGTCATTCCCCGGGTTTAGCGATGAGCGCCAGAATTGGTTTTTCAGATAAAGTATAAAATGTTCACAGGATGATTTAAAGTAGGGAAATCTTCCATCTTTCAATCCCCGCCGATTTCGACGGCCGCTATTTCAGCGAACACCCAGCCTGCCTACGCCGATTTGACAGCCAGCACTCACCGATCCACCTACAGGATCGCCTTCGCCTACTGGCTCAAGCCCCGGTGATTCATTAGCTTACAAAACAGTAGTCCAGACGGAATGATCCTTCCTCCGTCTGGACTACAAATGTGAATGTCGTCGAAAAGGCGCTATTTCTTGAATTGGAAGACCACAACGGGCGAGGTCGTGCCATCGGAAAACTGTACATTCATGGCTCGACAGGTCCCGGCGTATGTTTTCAGAGTCTTCCAGTTGAACTGCCAGTATCCATCGCCGTTATATTGAAGCCCGGAGCTGCCAGCCGCGTACTCTTCGACGGCATCCATTTGTAGGCTCGTGAGGGTGGAGCAGTTAACTGGAAGGGAGACTAGCTTCGAAAAACTGGAGGGATCACTCACCGGTGCGCCGAATGAGTCGGTGAGGCGCCACTTTACGGGGATCGCCTGTCCGGCTTTGGCGGTATTGACCAGACCGTTATCCACCGGGGAATAAAAACCGGAAAAGACATAGCCCGAGACCTGGAGAGGCTCTCCGCTCACCAGGAAATTATCAAAACCGAAATCCACTCCAAAGACATCTCCATCGGTGAATGTCATGAGAATCTGGTCGATATCAGCGAAGTTCACACCGGCAAACGCAGAGAAGGAAATGGTGTAGATCCCGATGCCGGAAAAGTCGGTCGAGGCGGAAGCACTATTTCCATTCCCATCGGTCACACGGAGGCTGAGAGGCAGGGAAACATCCAGGTCATAGCTGAAGATCTCCACCTCGAACTGGCTCCCCTTGGAGGCCAGGTTCAAGTTGAGAGGCTGCCCCTCACTTCCATACTGCAGGTTCAGAATGGCGGTGTCGGTATCGAATGTGCTCAGTGTGACACGGCCATCCCACCGCGAAAACCATATCTCATCGCCGATAAGCCCCTGCGGAGCCGACAGACTGACCTTGCGATACCCGACCGGGATGGTATTTTCCTCAAAATCAGATTCACTGCTTTGACAGTAGGGGAAACCTGGATCGTCACTAGGCCAGGCACTGATGCACACAATATCATTGTTCTCAAGTGGATCCACGTAATTGCCCAGGGATTGCGAGAAATCGT
>DATHTH010000280.1:0-16747 GCA_035463495.1 Anaerolineales bacterium
GAGTTTTTATTTGATCTATGAAGGGACCGTCCGCATCACGCGCCGGCAGGACCGCAAGGAAGTGCAGCTGGCACGACTGGTCAAGGATGATTACTTCGGCGAGATGGGCTTGATTCAAAGACGCCTGCACTCCGGGACGGCGGTCGCACTGACGGATGTTGCCCTGTTCGTCATGGCGCGTGAGGACTTCGAGCGGTTTTACAAGAACCTTCCTCAGCTACGTCTTAATTTCGATCTTTCGATTCGCAGCCGGACGCTGGCGCGCCAACTGCAGTTCAAATGGTTGCGGCCCGATGAAGTGATCTATTTTCTGGCGCGCAAACACCCCATTGTGCTTTACAAGAGATTGCTTGGTCCCCTGTTTGGCCTGGCGCTACCGTTCTTTTTTACGTATGCCTGGTTTGCCATTGCCCCCTTTACGATCGTCGCAGTCGCAGCCGTGGTCTCTCTCGTCGCCGTGGCACTGTGGGCGCTCTGGTATTACATCGACTGGGAGAACGATTATTACATCGTTACGAACCAGCGCGTCGTCTGGTTAGAGAAGGTGATTGGCATCTACGAGAGCCGGCAGGAATCGCCTCTTCATACGATTCTTTCCGTCGCTGTGGGGACATCTCAGCTGGGGCGCATCCTTGACTATGGAGATGTTACCGTGCGTACCTGGGTGGGGCGGATTCCGTTTGACGATGTGAGCCATCCCGAGCAGGCGCAGGACATGATCGAGGAATATTGGGAGCGGACAAAAGAGCAGGCGGTCGGTATGGAAAAAGAGGCGATGAAGAATGCGCTTCGCAAACAGCTGGGCATCCCGGTCCCGCCACAACCGAAAACCGAGCTTGTGGTACCGGTTCCGCCTCCGCCTGAGCCGCAGCCGAGAGGAGGGCTCATCCGCCTGCTAAGCTTACTTGGGGCCAGTACGTTAAAACTACGTTATGAGACGGGTGATAGCGTCTACTATCGAAAGCATTGGTTTGTGCTGATCAAACAGGCGTGGATATCCCTATTCGGGATTGTCGCCGCGATCTTCGTGTTTTTCTGGCGGCAGATCGGGCTGTTTCAATCTCCTGACGAAGCGTTAGTTCGATACGTGAATGGGACGTTGATCGTGGATCCCTTCTCGGTAGCGGTACTCATCACACTCATTCCCCTGACGTTGTGGCTGGTTTATGAGATCATGGATTGGAGCAATGACCAGTTCCAGGTGACGCCGGAACAGATCATCGACCTGGACAAAAAGCCATTTGGCACACAGACCCGCAACGCCGCTCAGCTGGATAGCATCCTGGGGACGGAATACCAGCGCATCGGGATCCTGGGTGAGATTTTCAACTACGGCACGGTCTACATCACAGTGGGCGGCTCCAAGCTGGCTTTCGAGGATGTGATTGATCCTGCCAGCGTCCAGTCGGATATCGACCGCCGCCGGGAAGCGCGCCAGTCGCGGCAGGCGGCAGCCAAAGTCGCTGCGGAACGTGAGCGCATGGCTGAATGGCTCGCTACATATCATCTCAATGCTGAACAACTGAAAAGAGAAGAAGAGCAGAAGAAGCCAAAACCGGGATAAAATCGGAACCTGCTTATGGACAATATCTCATCGCGTACGGACAGAGGTAAATCAACGAATGGCTCTCCGTAAAATCGTAACTCTCCCTGAGACGGTGCTGCGCCGGAAGGCGCGTGCTGTCACAACGGTCGACAAAAATTTGCAGGCATTGATAGATGACATGATCGAAACCATGCGTGAGGCGCCAGGGGTCGGCCTGGCGGCGCCGCAGATCGGACTCTCCGAGCGTATTATCGTGATCGAGTACTACGAGCGGGAGCAGGACGAGGAAAAAGAGGATGCTCCCAAAAGAGTCTGGGCGCTTGTTAATCCCGAGATCGTGAAAACCTCTGATGAAATGCTGATGGGTGTGGAGGGCTGTCTCTCTATCCCGGGACTGGTGGGGGAGGTGGAACGTCATGCTTCTGTGCAGGTTCGCGGCTTGAACCGGCATGGCCAGCCGGTGAAGATCAAGGCGGAGGGCTGGCTGGCGCGTATCTTCCAGCATGAGATCGACCACCTCAACGGCGTGCTCTTTACCGACCGCGCCACGCGAGTGTGGAAGCCGCAGGACGACGTGGAGCCCGAACAGGAAGTGTAGTGGTAGTTGAGCGCTAATGCTCCAGCCGCCATCTCGGGCGGTGGATAACACGGGAATCCCTGCGCCGCACGCTCAAAGGCGCGGTGTAGTGAGCTTGGGATGTATCTCAAACGCCTTTCCCTCACCAACTTTCGTAAATTCACCCGCCTGGATGTCGATATCCCCCGGCGGGTTGTTCTGTTGGTGGGAGCCAACGCGCAGGGCAAGACCAGCGTGCTGGAAGCCATCTATTTCCTGGCAGCCTTTACATCCTTTCAGACGCATGCCGATCGCCAAATCGTCAACTTTGACGAGGCGAAGAACGGCTCCCTGACGGTCACTCGATTAATTGCGGAATATCAGCGCAGCAAGAGCAAGCACCGGCTGGAGGTACGCCTTATCCTCGAACCGGTGGGTGTCCTGAATAACCAGCGCCTGCGCAAAGAGATCCTGCTCGATGGGGTGAAGAGACCGGCGAACGAAGCCATCGGTCATTTCAATGCCGTGATCTTCGTGCCGCAGATGTCGCAGATTGTGGAGGGCGCCCCCGAAGACCGCCGCCGCTATCTCAACCTTGCTCTTGCACAGTCCACACCTGCGTATGCTCGCATCCTGAGCGAATATAACCAGGCTCTTACGCAGCGCAACGCCCTCCTCAAAATGCTGGGTGAACGCGGGGGGAACAATGACAAGCGAAGCAGTCCCGTGGACCAGCTAGAAGTCTGGGATGAGGCGCTTGCACGCCTCGGCGCGCAAATCATCCTGTGGCGCATCGAAGCCATCCAGCAGATCGAGCGGCTCGCATCGCGCGTCCATCACGAGCTGACGCGTGGATCCGAGATCCTGCGCCTCTCGTACGAACCTGCCTTCGATCCGTTGCCGAAGCCCAACGGGCAGCTGGGGTTAAAGATGGACATGATCGTTGATCGCTCACGTCTGGAGTTGAATGAAATTCGAGATGGCTTTCGCGCCAGCCTGAGCGCGCTGCGAAGCACGGAGATCGCCCGTGGGGTCACCACCATCGGGCCGCACCGCGACGAGATCCGCTTCCTTTCGAACGACATAGATCTTGGTTACTATGGCTCGCGCGGCCAGGTGCGTACGGCGTTGTTGTCGCTAAAGCTTGCCGAGGTGAACTGGATGAAGGACCGTACGGGCGAATGGCCGGTGATCCTGCTCGATGAGGTCATGGCGGAGCTCGATTCTCAGCGTCGCGCCGATCTGATGAAATATGTCAGTGAGACCGAACAGGTACTGTTTACTACCGCCGACCTGCAGGCTTTTACATCCGAATTCACGGAGAAGGCTCAGGTGTGGCAAGTCGAAAACGGACGAGTCGAAAAGACGTGAAGGGTCCACACCACCAGCGTGGAATGAACGTATGAGATTGACCGAATCATTTCTCCAATCTGCTCTCCAGGAGATCGATTCCCCCGAGGTCATCGGCGTTGGCATCGTGGGCAGCTACGCTCGCGGGCAGGCAAGCCGATACAGTGACGTAGATCTTGACATATTCACCCGCAAGCTTCCCGAAAACCCGTATGACCGGTATACGCTCCGATACCGGGACGACAGGCTGCTCAGTTTGAAATATGCATTACTCGAGGACGAACGTCTTGCGCTCACAGACCCCCGGCGCGCGATCTGGGCGGTTCCCGGCCTGCGGGGCATGAAGATCGTGCTCGATAAAGATGGCTCAATGACCAGGCTGCAGCAAGCCGCTCAGGAGTTCGATTGGCATTCATTGCAACCGGCGGCAAATGAGTTTGCAGCAGAGCAAGTGATGGGCAATGCAGAAGAGGTGCACAAGATTCTGAATGGGCTGGCAAAAGAACACGAGTCCACGGTGCTGTATGCCACCTGGGGGCTGGTGAAGAATATGCTCGAGGCGGTCGCCGTGCAGAGAGGCACCCTGATCGTCAGTGAGAACCGTTATTTTGATTTGATCCAAGATTCCGTAGGACGGGAATCGCAGTGGACGCGTGCGTTCCGTACCGCCTGGGGGCTTGAGCCGGGCCATTCCCAGTATCAAGCCAGAGGCGCCGCGGGGCTTCGGCTGTATCGCCTGAGTGCAGAAATGTTTGCGGAGTTGATTCCGGCGAAGCATCGAGATGTCGTCAATAGAACTCTAAAGCTGGCCGAGGGGGCCGGGTATTCATGAATCTACTCGCTCCGCTCGCAAAGCGCGCCCTCGAAATCCACGAGCGTTTGCTCGAGGTCTACGGCGAGCCGGTCTGGCGCAATCCATTGCCGGCGATCGATGAGCTGATCTCAACGATCCTTTCACAGAATACGAATGATATCAACCGGGATCGCGGTTTCAATGCCCTGCGTGCAAAATTCCCCACCTGGGAACAAGTTCGTGACGCGCCTGCAGAGGATGTCATTGATGCGATCCGTCCGGCGGGGCTTGCCAATCAAAAGGGACCGCGCATCCAGCAAGTGCTGCGCTCGATCACGGAAGAGCGCGGCAGCCTGGATCTGTCATTTCTGGCTGATCTACCGGTGGAAGATGCGCGGGCATGGCTAACCCGCTTCAACGGGGTGGGACCAAAAACGGCTGCGATTGTGTTGTGCTTTTCACTGGGGAAGCCCGCATTTCCCGTGGACACACATATCTATCGCGTCACCGGTCGCATCGGCCTGCGCCCCGAGCGGATGACTGTCGAGCAGGCGCACCCGCATTTTGAAAAGCTCTTTCCGCCAGACACGTACTATGCTGCCCACTTGAACATTATCCGGCTGGGGCGCGAGATCTGCACGGCGCGCCGGCCCTATTGCGAGAAGTGCCCGGTTGTCAAATTATGCGATTACGGGATCAATGTGATGTCACAGGCAACGGCAGGAAGCAATCTCAGCTGACAAAAAGAGCGGCTTTCTGTTGGATCTCAAAGATGATCATCACCGGTTATCGCCATCACCCCGGATCATCCCCCGGTCCAACCTGTCATAGAGCTTGGCGATATTGTGCTCTGCTATCTCGTCCAGGGACAAGTCCAATTCAGTGGCGACCTGGGCGAGATACCATAACACATCGCCCAGTTCAGCTTTGAGCGCCTGGCGTGTCTCTTCACTGATCTCGCCGCCCTTATCCCGGAATACTTTTTTGATCTTACCCGCGACCTCCCCGGCTTCATTGACCAATCCGAGGGCCGGATAAATCACCGGATGTCCAATGGCGGGGTAACCGGCTGTCTTGCGTGATTTGGTTTGATAGGTTGTAAAGTCCATAATTTATTGTTCAGCGTACGGCGCAATTCCGCTCTCGATATAGTTTAATTAATCGTCCTGTCTTGTGCCACATCTCGGCGGGCCTCTCTAGTAAAAGATCCATGCGTACAGACGGCATGAGTATCCTCTTAACGTTCAGGCATCTGGTTGGCTCTTGAAACTGTTCACAAGTTGCCTCCACCATTCATCCTGTTCCCCGGGCGTGAAGGCAGTGTACAACGTCAGCCGGTCGGCGATGCCATCGTAACGGCTTTTCAATTCATCAGCCAAGTTGGTTTCTTCGGTCAGAAGACAAAACTCACTCAGGATTTCATCACTGACGAGCATGGGCATGTCGCTCCATTCGCCGCGTGCCGCATGTGTGGATAATTTTTCTGCTACGCCTGCCCATCCGTGTAAATCCATTACGGAGCGGTAGGAGGGCGTGGAGGCATAGAACGCGATCTGTGCCCGGGCAAAGTTCATCTCTTCCGGTGTAGTCGCCACGAACGCGGTGATGGAAACCGACACATCTTTTCTCTGTCGTCTTTCTTTGGCTGTTCCCGCCTCTATGGCTGGAAGGAAAACCTCACGCAAATATCGCACACTGTGCAACGGATGTACATGGAAGCCATCGCACAACTCCCCCGCGAGTTTTGCCAGCCCGGGATTTACACCAGCAATGTAAATCGGGATGTTTGGATGTTCGATGGGCCCGGCATTGAAAAATGGAGACATCAGTGTAATTTTATAATACTCGCCCCGGTAATTAAGTTTCTTCCCATTTTGCCAGCAGTCCCAGAAGAGGCGGATCACCTCGATCTGCTCGCGCAATTTGCCGGTCACCGATTCGGGCCACGGCTGCCCGAAACGTCGCTCGATATGCGCCTTGACCTGCGTGCCCAGTCCTAGCTTGAAACGACCATTGGACTGCGCGGCCAGATCCCAGGCTGTGTATGCCAGGTTCGCCGGCGACCGAGCAAAGGACACAGCAATTGCGGTCCCGACCTTGAGCCGCGTGGTGTGCTCGGCAATTAATGTGCACGGCAAGAAAGGGTCGTGCTGTGTCTCCTGGGTCCAGAGCGCGTCGAACCCGATTTCCTCCGCGGCTTTCGCGATCGCAGGGACCTCTTTCAGTGGGACGGGAGGAAGGGTGGCATCGAGTTTCATGAATCTCTTCTTAAGACAGAGGGCACGAGGGACTCAAAGTATCCAGAGAGAAAGCCTTAGTGATCTTCGTGTCCTTTGAGTTTAATCATCGAGTAGATATGCCAGAATCCAATTCGTCGTGGCAACCAGACCCTCGGTGTGCGTGCGTTCGTAGTTGTGTGAGGCGTCGATGCCGGGACCGATCAATGCCACCGCCAGGTCGCCGCCCGCGCGCCAGAATGCTTCGCCATCGGACGCGTAGTAACGATAAACATCCGTCTTGTAGGGAATGCCATACTGCTCCGCTATGGCACGCAGTTTTTTATTCAGCCCCTCGTGGTAAACACCACCGGCATCCTTGATGCAGAGCGTCACGCTGAACTCATCGGACTCCTGCCCCTCGCCGACCACCGCCATATCCACGGTGACAAGCTCTGCCACCTCTGATGATATTCCTGACGAGGCGCCGTGACCGACTTCCTCATAATTGCTAATATGGAAGTACACCGTTCGAGTCGGATGCTGCCTCGCATCGGCCAGGGACTTGATCGCGGAAACGATGTTCGCTACACATGCTTTGTCATCGAGGAACCGTGAGCGGACGAAGCCATTGGTCACTTCTACGCGTGGGTCGAACGCCACGCAATCACCGACCCGAATCCCCAGCGCACGCGTCTCCTGCTCGGACAGGGTGCGCGCGTCCAGCCTGACCTCCATGTGATCGTCGTCACGCGGGGTCTTTTTCATGTCCTGGCCAAAAATATGCCCCGAAGCGGTCTCCACCAGTATCGAGCCACGGATTTTCTCCCCATTGGAAGCAAATATCCACACCCCTTCCCCCTCGACGGTTGGCCACTCCACCCCGCCAATGCGGCTGAGCTTAAGCCGTCCATTGGACTTGAACTCTTTCACCACTGCGCCCAGTGTATCTACGTGCGCGGTCAAGGCAACCGGCGGCTGGTCAGCTGCGACCTCCCATTTCGCCACTAGCGCCCCTTTGCGCGTACGGGTTAGCTGCAGCTGGCTAAACTGTGAGAGCTCCTTTTCCACAAAATCAATGGCAGGCTCCGCAAAGCCCGTAGGGGAGGGGATATTTAGGAGACTGACCAGAAAGTCTATTAGATAGTCCTGATCGATGGCGGGTAATGGCATGTTGTGCCTCTCGGTTAAAGGTTCGAGATTAGCAGGTTGAAGGGATTCAAGCCTGGACCTTTAGACCTTCGAACTCGATAATCTTTTTTCTCCACTCCTCCGGAACAGGAATTGTCTTGGCTGTCCTGTAATCGTAGGTAACGACCACCACTTCACCTGTTGCCAGCTCTTTAGCCGAACCGGCATCCACAATATTCTGTTCCCACACCATAGACTTATTCCCCAATCTCGCAGGATGGACTCCCACTTTGATACCCTGTCCAAAGTAAATGGGCGCGAAGTAGGTAATATGTACGTCTGCCAGGATCACGCCAATTTCCATGAACGATTGATCGCGAGTAAACAACCCTAGTTCGATCATGTATGCCACTCGTGCCTGTTCAAAATACGTTAGGTGCTTAGCGTTGTTGACGTGTCCCTGCGGATCCAGATCTCCGTAACGAACCTCGATGGGATGATAAAAACGAAAACCGCTCATGGAGCGATTATACCGTTGAGGATATCCTTGCGAGCCGCAGAAGGCGACTGGCAATCTCCCGGGAAATTATGAGCCGGCTGAGTCGCACCTCGTCATTTCACCTAGCGACAAAACCTCGCCAGCCCCTGGCTGTCCTTAATCGCAATTCTCCCCTCGGCATCGGTGACGATCAACCCCCACTCCTTAAACCTCACCATGGTCTGATTGACACGCCTGCGTGAGGCGCCGACCAGGTCGGCGATATCGCCCTGCCGGAGCGCAATCCGGATCTGGATCGTGCCGTCTTTCTCATGGCCATACTTTTCGGCGAAGGCAAGCAGCTGGCGCGCCACCCGCCCGTTCACATCCAGAGTTGCCAGTGCCTGGATGAGCTGGTCGGAGAGCCGCACGCGCGCCGTTAGAATCCTGACGAGGTTGCGAGCAAACGTTGCGAAATTATCGAGCATGTAATTAAAAGTGACCTTGTCCATCCATAACATCAGGCTGTCCTCGAGTGTTATGGCGCTGGCGGAACGGCCGACGCTATCAATGAGGCTCATCTCTCCGAGCAGATCGCCTGCACCCAGAATCGAGAGGATCACATCTCTTTCCGCCTGCTCGATCTGAATTTTCACTGTGCCATGCAGGATAATATAGACTGCCTCCCCCGGCTGATCGATGATCATAACATTGCGTCCGGACTCGAACACGCGGCGATGCGCATGCTGCGCCACCCAGTCCAATTGAGTTGGCGTCAGGCCGGCAAACAGCTTTATGTCAGCAAGCAGGTTGCGCGTGTCGTCTTTTTGCCTTGACGCGTCAGTCATGGTCAGTATATTTTACTTCCATTAATCCCTCTCTATAGGAGAGAGGGACAGTGGTGAGGCGGTTTGAAATCTCTTTGCTATCTTGCTTGTATCGGGTAGTACGATTATCAAGCCCTCATACGCCGCCTGCGCCATGCAGAATTGTTCTTTGGCGAATGCCTCCATGTCCGCAACCATCGAGTCAGAATAGGAAGGGTCGTGATGGAACAGGACAAGCTGCCCGACACGCGCAGCTGCAGCGACCTCACATGCCATCGTCACGGTCGAGTGCCCGAATCCCTGCGTGGATGGAAATCCTGCCCGTGCTCCGCGATAATGATCCTCCGAATACTGCGCGTCGTGGATCAAGACATCCGCATCCCTCGCAAACTGAACGAGCCTGCGATCCGTACCGACATAGCCTTCCGTGTCGGTTGCGTATACAACGGACTTGCCGCGCCAGGTAACCCGGTAAACATAAACACTGCCCGGGTGGGCGTAAGATTTGTGGATACGAATCATGATCGCATCATCACCTAGATCGGCAATGGATTCCGTCAAACGGACGCCCATCTCGTCCCAGACAATGATCTGCGCCTCGCGCGCGGATTGGATCTTTTTCGACGAAGCCATATCGTGCAGACTCAGTGGAAATGTTTCCGCCGACTGGTTGGACTCCAGCACCCTGCGCACCGTCTCTGGCGTGCCTCCCGGACCGAAGATATGCAGACGGATGTTAGGTAAATAGGCTGGCATGAAAAACGGGAAACCCTGCGTATGATCGTGATGCAGATGACTGAACAGCAAGAGAGTTTCGGTTGCGCGCCGCCGTGCCATCTCCCGACCGAGGGGGATGATCCCTGTCCCCGCATCCAGGATGATTGTCCGTTCGCCAACTTGAATCTCCACGCAGGCTGTATTGCCCCCGTACTTCACTGTCCCGGCGCCGGGTGTCGGATAACTCCCGCGCACACCCCAGAACTTCACTCTCATCTCACCAGCCATTCCACACCTCCATAGCATCTCAGTCATATCAGCTCAATTTTCACTCTTATTATCCTCGTCCTGGATTTCAATTCAAGGAAAGTTTTCGCAAGGGAGCTGAGAAATAGTTCACATATTTTTTCTCTCGAGCTACGTTAATATTCTTAAGCATGCATGCTAAAGAGCAGTGAGGAGCTACCCTCAACACGCCGCTGATGGTCGAAAATAGAATATTTGTGCTATACTTGCCCCTCTGACGAACGTGGTGCAATATGCCAGTAATCCGCTCTTCTGACATCGGAAATTATCTCTACTGCCGCCGCGCCTGGTGGTACAAAAAGCGGGGTTTCGAGTCCGAGAATCAAGCTGAGCTTGCAGCGGGCTCGCGGCTCCACCGCCAGCATGGGCGGAAGGTTCTTGCCTCTAGCCTGAACCGTACCCTGGGGATCATTTTCCTGTTCGCGGCGCTCATCCTGCTGGTGGCGTATTGCACGGCGCAAATCATATAAACTGTAACGGTTCCCATGTTCAAATTGCTTGAATTCCTTCTGGGTTCATTATTAATTACTGTGTTCACCGTTGCTTCCATGTTCTTCTTTGCACTCCACCATATCCTGCAAGGCGGGGTGATTGCCGACTGCCTCTGGCGCGGTTCTGTACAGGCATGGCTCGACGCGGACGGCGACGGGTTGAGCGATCCCGGTGAACCGCCGTTGCAGGCTGTGAAAATCCATGTAGACGATGTTGGAAACCAGATCCAGGATGTAAGCTGGCCGGCATCCACAAATCGAGATGGGGATGCCCAGTTGTTCGCTTCCATCCCGGGCTGTGAAGAGACGGTCTTTCAAATCTATGTGGATGTTCCGCAGGGTTACCGGCTGACGACCAACGGCCGGATTGAGATCCATCCGGCGCTGTGGGGGAGCCTGGGGGACGAGCAGGTATATGCGTTTGGCTTCGAAGCCGGGCGTTGAGTCCCTACTATGTTATACATCGCTCTTGCCCTGTTACTCCTTGCCATTCTTTTTTTCTGGCAGTCTAATCGCCAGTGGAAAGACGCCGGTCTTCCAGGTGGACGCGTCATCTATACCGACACGCGCGGCTGGGGGAAACTGGAGAAGCCGCTCTTTTACCAGGCACTGGGTCTGACCGGCAAGCCGGACTATCTCATTCAGCAGGACGGGCAGATCATCCCGGTGGAGGTCAAATCCGGCCGGGCGCCCGAAGCTCCGTATGATTCGCACATTTATCAGCTGGCTTCCTACTGTCTGCTGGTGGAAAAAACATACGGCAAACGACCGCCCTACGGGATCATCCATTACAGCAACCGTGACTTTGCCATCGACTATACTCGGGAGCTGGAAGCCTCACTGCTCGACCTGCTGGCAGATATGAAGCGGGATGAGAACAAGAAAGATGTAGCCCGCTCTCACGAGCAGGCGGCCCGGTGTGCGCGCTGCGGCTTTCGCAAAAATTGCGATCAATCGCTGGCATAGGGTACGCATTGACGACTCTGGCTCGACAACTTTTTAGCTTTGCAGCATCCCTACAAAGGTATAATTCATTTCATATGTCCGACGCCTACATCCCGGAGCGACCTGTCATCGCGGCTTATCCAAAGATGCCCGAGGCTTTTTCTGAGGCACAGGCAATGTCTGACTACCTCCAAGAAAAGGGCATCACGGCCCCGTTTGGCTCTCTCTATGATGAGACTCTGCGGAAGCGTGTCCGAGGCGGAGAGTTCGACCTGCTCATCATGGTCGGCGGAGATGGAAGTGTGCTGCGGGCTGGAAATCTGTGTGCCTCAAGTAACACGCCCATCCTGGGCGTGAACCTGGGCAGGCTCGGTTTCCTGATCCAGGTCGAAAAAGAGGAATGGCGCGAGCACTTTGACAAATTATTGAACGGCGAAGCCTGGATCGAAAATCGCATGATGCTACACGCTGAGCACATGCGCTCGGGCGAGTTGCTGGGATCCTGGGAGGCGCTGAACGAAGTGGTGGTCGGGCGCGGGCAGCATCTCCGGCCCATCCGCCTGTCTGCGTCGGTGGATGGACGCCATCTGACCAGCTACGTTGCCGATGGACTGATCGCTTCGACAGCCACCGGGTCGACTGCCTATGCCCTGGCCGCTGGCGGTCCCATCCTGCCGCCGGAGCTGCGCAACATCCTGCTTGTCCCCATCGCTCCGCATCTCTCCGTCGACCGCGCCGTGGTCCTGGCGGAAGGCTCGACGGTCAGGCTCCATATCAATGGAGAAAATGCGCTGTTAAGTATCGATGGTCAGGCCTCCATTGCACTGATGGAAGATGACTACGTCGACGTGCAGGCTGCCGAAGTGACCGCCCAATTTGTCCGCTTTGGCGACCCGGGCTATTTTTATCGCAACCTGACGGCGCACATGAACGAGAATTCTTTAGGACTGCCTCGTTAAGAGACTTGAGATCTCGTAAATCCGCCTTTTGTGTACCTTTGTGACCCTGGTGGTGAGAAACTTTAGGATTGCCACGATGACCGAATCAACAACGACAACGCTATATTGCTACGTCCACCCCGACCGTGAGACTGCTTTACGCTGCAACAACTGCAACCGCCCCATTTGTGCCGCGTGTGCCGTGCGCACACCCACAGGCTATCGCTGCCGGGAATGTGTGCGCGGCCAGCAAAAGGTTTTTAACACCTCGGAATGGTATGACTATATCTCTGGCTTTACCGTGGCGTCAATCCTGTCTGCGATCATGTCATTCCTGGTGACCCTGATCGGCGGCATTGGATTCTTTGGCTGGTTCATCATCCTGGCGGGCTCGCCTACGGCTGCTGTCGTGATCGCAGAAGGTGTACGCATGGCGACGCGCCGCCGTCGCTCTCGCCCTTTGTTCATGACGGTTGCCGCGGGTGTTGTGCTGGGTGCATTGCCGGTTATTCTCTTTCAGCTATTCGTCGCCGGAAATCTCTTTGATCTTCTTTTTCAAGTGATCTATCTTGTGATTGCCGTTCCTGTTGTCTACTCCCGACTATCTGGAATTCAATTGTTCAGATAACCTGTACTCAATCTAAAAGGACCTATGCTTACAGAACTTCGAATACATAATTTTGCGATCATCGATCAGCTCGAGCTGCGTTTTGGGCCGGGACTGATTATTCTGACCGGTGAGACCGGCGCCGGCAAATCCATTATCCTGGATGCCGTGGTGATGTTGATTGGCGGAAAGGCTGATACGACATTTGTGCGCACCGATGCCGAGGCAGCCTTCGTCGAAGGGGTGTTCCATCTTAGGGGACCTGAAAAAGAGGCTGTGCATTCGATCTTGCAGCGCGAAGAGTTAATGGACGATCCCAATTATGTGGTGCTCATGCGCGAGATCCGCAAGGAAGGCCGCAGCGTGGCGCGGGTCAACGGGCGCTCCGTCAATGTTTCGCTGCTAAAAGAGCTGGGAGCCTTGTTGATTGATATCCACGGGCAGGCAGAACATCTATCCCTGCTCGACCCGCGCGCCCATCTGGGCTTGCTCGACCGGTATGCGGAAGTGGCGCGGCCCCTCAGCGATTACCGCCAGAGCTATCATGCGCTTCTCAATCTGCGCCGCGAGCTGAATGAGCTGCGTAAAGCGCAGGCAGATGTCGAACGCCGCGTGGACATGCTTACCTATCAGGTCGAGGAGATTGAAGCCGCGCGCCTGAAACCTGGCGAGGATGAAGAGCTGCGCAAGGAGCGTGACCGGCTGGCAAACGCCGAATCACTCTCGCGCAACGCCCAGGAGGCGCTGGCTGTCCTCGAGGAGGGCTCCCCGGAGACTCCTGCCGCCACAGACCTCATCGGGCAAGCTACCCAGGCGCTGACCGCACTGGCGAAAATCGACTCGGCGCAGCATGAGCTGGCGAACCAGGCAGAGCTTCTGCTCGACACCATGGCTGATCTCATTCACAGCCTGCGCGATTATCTCGAAGAGATCGAGTTCAACCCGAAACGCCTGGACGCGGTGGAGGAGCGGCTTGACCTGATCCACTCGCTGTCGCGTAAATACGGCGGCAGCATTCCGGCTGTGATTGCCTACGGGGCAGAGGCTCGCAGGCAGCTCGAAACCATCACTACTGCCGGAGAGCGAATCGAGGAGCTGGAAAGACAGGAAGCGAAGCTGCTCGAGAAGCTCGCCAGACAGGGCAACCTGTTGAGCGAAAAACGCAGGGCGGCTGCCATGGAGCTGGGCAACGGCATCGAAGCGGAGCTGGATGACCTTCGTATGCAGGCTGCAAAATTCGGGGTGGACTTCCAGACCCGGCCGGATCCGAATGGCGCGCCGGTCGAAAACGGCACGCGCATCGCTTTCGACCAAAACGGGTTCGATAGGGTCGAATTCCTGATCGCCCCCAACCCCGGCGAGGGACTCAAACCGCTGGCAAAGATCGCCTCCGGCGGCGAGACCTCGCGCCTGATGCTGGGCTTGAAGAACGTGCTCGCCCGCGCCGACGAGGTCCCCTCCCTGATCTTCGACGAGATCGACCAGGGCATTGGCGGGCGGGTCGGTATGACCGTGGGACAAAAGCTTTGGAATCTCTCACGCATGCATCAGGTCTTCTGCGTGACACATCTCCCTCAGCTCGCCGCATTCGGCGATGAGCACTATCAGGTGCAAAAGCTGATCGAGGGCAACCGCACCTTAACGCACGTTGAGCGCCTGGATGGGGAGCCGCGGCTGCTCGAGCTTTCCCAGATGCTCGGTGAAGTAGGTGAAGGGACCCTCCGCTCCGCCCATGAGCTAATGCAGGTGGCGAGGCAGATGATCAAGGCGCCAAATAAGGGTTAAAACATGACTGCCCGATCAACTGAACTGGGCAATCTTATTATCTAGCTTTGTTATCCTTCGACGGGCTCGCCAGGAAAAGCCTTGCTGTTCTCAATAGATTGCAGTGCCAGGAATTGCTCGCCGAACTTCTCGATCTTTTTCGTTTCGAGGTCGTACTGGCTGAAATGACGCTCTTCATCGTCGACCAAGGCTTCGAATACTTTCTTCGAGCCTGCGTCTGCGCTGGCAGAACATTCATTTGCCCAGTGGTTGTAATCGCGGATGCTGCCTTCTTCCATGCTGCGTGCCAGCTCCAGCATGCCTCTGGCGTCACGAATCTTCCGAACGCTCTCAGACGCAACCATTTCGACATCGCCGCCCAGGAACAGGATGCGCTCGGCGCAACGCTCGACATGCCCCATCTCCTCTATGGCCGTCTTCATAAAAAGGCGTGAAAGGAGCTCATAGCCCTGGTCTTCGCAGTGGAAGTGGAAGTACATATATTGATGGACAGCAGACATTTCATCGGCAACGGCTTTATTGAGTAGTTCGATGCTTTTTTCGTACATGGGACACCTTTCTTCGCATTGTGAAATTTTCCGCAATCGAATTATATCAAACTCGTAGATCAGTGGGACGCCCGCCTGCAGGAAGCGGCAACATACCGTTTCCCACGCGCTGCCAGAAGATTGCACTGAGACTGGATGCCACAACTGGTACAGTTTTTCCCATCTGGCCCGATCTCAAGCAGCCTTCCCTTTTGTACTAATAACTGGATCATCGGCATGACCGCGGTCGGCTGGGCGTTCATATGGCGGCTGATCTCGGAGAGGCTCAGCCCGCTTTCCTGACGTTGAAGAAGATTGACGAGTTGAGTGAGCATCTTTATCCCAGTCCAAGCAGACGCCCAACCTGGTAGACGAGGAAGGCGGCGATCCAGGCAACACCGGTCTGATAGATGGCGGATGTCACTGCCCACGACCTTCCGAACTCGTGCCTGATCGCGCCCAGGGTTGCCACACAGGGTACGTATAGCAGGACGAAGACCAGCAGGGCAAACGCGCTCAAGGTCGTGAAGTGTTCGCGCAGGGCGAGACTGAGCACCGTATCTTCTGCCTCTGCTTCCCCGACCATATCCACACCCGGCAGGATGCTTAGCAGGATCCTTCCTGAGCTCATAGTCGCGTCCACGAATCCCTGCCCGATGCCAACCAGGTCCTCGCCAAATGTGGTTGGCTCTGCGGCTTCTGCTTCTTGGCCGCCAAGATAGATCTGGCTCATGGTGCTGACCACGATCTCCTTCGCCATGAAACCGGAGACCAGTGCGCCGCCTGTTTCCCAGTTGCCGAAGCCAAGCGGGGCAAAGACCGGCGAAATAGCGCTGCTCACTCTTCCAAAGTAAGACTCCTTCTGATCTGTGACTCCCCAGGGGAAATTGAGCAGCAGCCACATGATCAGGGATGCGTAGAGAATAGTTGTCCCCGCCTTGCGGACGAACTCACGGGTATTCTCCCACATGTGGATCAGCACACTTTTCATGGCGGGCTGGCGGTAAGGAGGCAGCTCGAGCACAAATGCAGAGGTCGCATCGGGCTTCAGGATGGTTTTCGTAAAGACCAGTCCCGCCAGCATGGCAACGACGATGCCGAGCGCATACATCGCCCAGATGACCGTCCCGGCACGCGCCCCGAAAAACGCCAGACCAAAGACCACATACACCGGCAGGCGAGCCGAGCATGACATCAACGGGACAAGCAATGCCGTCAGGACGCGGTCCCGGCGGCTGGCGATGGTCCGCGTGGCGTAGACGGCGGGGACCGCGCACCCAAAGCCCAGGATCATCGGAATGAACGATTTACCGTGCAGCCCGACCACCCGCATGAAGCGGTCCATTACAAAGGCAGCGCGGGACATATAGCCCGAGTCCTCGAGCAGGGCAAGGAAGAAATACAGGATCAAGAGTCCGGGAATGAAGACCAGCACGCCTCCGACCCCGGCGACGATCCCATCGATGACCAGGGAATAGATCCAGGCGGGCACCGGCAGGAGGTCCAGAAGGAAACGGATCCAGCTGGCGATCGG
>DATHTH010000281.1:0-7915 GCA_035463495.1 Anaerolineales bacterium
CCGTAGGAGAAGAACAATGCCAGCCAGCAGGCAGACAGGAAAGCAGCCTTATGTGCCTGACGAAGGAAAAACCAGATGAGCAGGAATAACAATCCCCCGAACAGAACAGAGACCAGGAGCGGGCGGACGGCGGCGTCCAGCCCCACTTCGCCGATATTGGTCGCCAGCAAAGCGAGGACAGGGTACCCGGCGATCGCAAGCGGGTACCAGGGAATCGAAAACCACCTGCCCAGTCTTTCCCGGGCACCTTTAAGTCGGCGCAATCTGGTTCCTTCTCCTCAGCAGGAAATCTGTGATTGCGAAATCGAGCTCTTCGTCGATATCCCAGGCTTCATCTGCATCCATCTCGAACATCAGCGGTTTTCCACCGATCCGGTGGTGGCGCTTTATCAGGTTCTCGCGCGTAAAGAGGTACAGGCACGAGTTCTCCTCGTAAACCGGCGGCAGGTCCTGCGTCTGGATCAGGACCGCCGGATCGTGATTGATCGCCTGCCCATCCTGGTCATAGAGGCGGGTCTGCAGGCGCGTGACCGAAAAGAGGGAGTCGTAGTCGGGGTATTTGGTAGTCAGTAATTGAATGGCTTGTGAAACGGTTTCAGGCTTAAGGAGGGGATTCGTGCTGTGGGTTTGCAGGTAAAAATCCGCCGGGACCAGAGCCGTATCATAGATCAGGATGTCGTTCATGGGGACATCGTCTCCCCGCAGATACTCGGGACGCGGGATGATGGTGACCCGGGGAAAGTAATCGCGCAAGCCATCCATAACTGTTGTGGAATCGGTATCCACAACCACTTCTGTAATCTGTGGGACGGCTAACAGGGTCTCCAGGACGTGGTGAAACAGGGGTTTTCCGGCAAGCAAGCGATAATTCTTACCCGGCACGCGCTGGCTGTGATGGCGCATGGGAAGGAGAGCGACGAGGTTCATGAGGATGGATTATACCGAATCAGGCTGGCTTTCCCCGCTTTACCAATCATGATCCTTTTCATACCCAAGCTTCACCAGCAAATCTCCTGCCACATCTTTGAAGATCGTTTTGTGCTTCTCGGTGAAATGCTTCTTCCACTCACCGGTCTTCCCGGAGCGGAAGGTGGGAGAACGATTGGGATTGATGGAAGATTCCAGGGCTTGGAGAATCTGCTCCCGGGGATTCTGAAGCGGGACGCGGAGGAGGAAATGATCGATGATGCGATTCAACCTCCCGTCACGGTCATGGACCAAGTCCTCGAAATGGATCTTCAGCACGGATGGCTCATCCAACCATCCCATATAGGGCGCAAAGCGTTCAGAGATGTTTGGGAATTCGATATTTGTATCCGGCCTTCCCAATATACTCACGTTGAGACGGGCGTTAAAATCAGGCAGGGACCGATAGTAAGCATGATGGACATGGCGCGCCTCCATGTCTGTCACGTAAAAAACGTGCGAGACCACAACATCGCGCGGGTCACGAAAGATGAAAAAAGGGATGAATGCCGGCCGGCAAATCCGTTCCACGGCTTCGCTACGCGCAAACAGATGCGCCGAGGCGACATCGCCCTGTCGCAACGTATCGAGCCATTGTAGTGCTTGCTCCGGCGAGCGCTTGCGACCACTCTCCCCCTCGTATTCCGCGTAGAAGGAATGCAGCCGCTTTGCATACGGCGTGACCTTTGAAAAACCAAGCAGAATTTGATCCAGCAGGTGCGTGCCGCTCTTGGGAAATGAGATGCCGAGCAGGACCGGCAGGTTCCCTGACTGGGATGGGAAACGCAAGCGCTGTACCCACTTCTCGATGTGATAGACTGTGCTTCGGAGCGTTGACTTCAACGGCATGATCGTATTTAACCACAACTTCGCATTGGAAGACATAGACCTTATCTCGTAGCTACGAATGCAAAGAACAATTTTCACTACCCCTTTTCTCAGCACGTTCTATCACTATCTTGCCAGGCTCCTCATGCGGCTGCTCGGCTGGCAGATCGAAGGCAAACTTCCAGACCTGCCCAAGTTCGTCTTGATCGGTGCGCCGCATACCTCCAACTGGGATTTCCTCCTGTTCCTCGGCGTGATCTTCAGCCTGCGCGCAAACGTCCGCTTCATGGGCAAGGCCGAACTGTTCCGCTTTCCAATCGGCTGGTTCTTCCGTTTTTGCGGCGGGGTGCCTGTGGACCGAAAAAAGTCCACGGGACTGGTGGAGCAGATGGTGAAGGTCTGCAACGAATCGGAGCAATTTGTCCTGACCATCGCACCGGAGGGAACGCGCCATCAGGTGACCGAATGGAAGCGCGGCTTTTATCACATCGCGAAAAGCGCCGGCATCCCCATCGTCATGGCAATCGTGGATGGCCGGCACAAGACTGTTCGCATCGGTCAGGTCTTTCATCCCACCGGGGATATGGAAGCTGACATGCAAAGCATCAAGGCTGTGTTTGAAGGCATGGCAGGGATCAAACCGAGAAGAAAGTATATAACTCTCCAAAGTTAATAGCCAGTTGCTTTCCAAAAGATTCAAGACTATACTGCCCCCGGCACCAGACTCAAGCCAGATAAAAGGAAATCATATGACATCCTCCCTCGCCTCCACCCCTCCGATGGGCTGGAACTCATGGAACACGTTTGGACACAACATCAACGAGACAGTCGTCCGGGAAACGGCGGATGCGCTTGTCTCCTCGGGGCTCAAAGATCACGGTTACAACTATATCGTCATCGACGACTGCTGGTCTATTAAAGACCGGCGTGATGGCAACGGCGATCTCATCCCGGACCCCGAGAAATTTCCGAACGGCATGAAAGCGCTGGCAGATTACGTGCACGGAAAAGGCTTTAAGTTTGGCATCTATTCCGATGCGGCAGAGCAGACCTGCGCCGGTTTCCCGGGCAGCCTTGGCTTCGAGGAGCAGGATGCGCAGCTCTGGGCATCCTGGGATGTCGATTTTCTCAAATACGATTACTGTCACGCGCCGCAAGACCAGGAGACTGCGATCGAGCGTTACACGCGTATGGGGGAAGCGCTCCGCAAAACGGGTCGCGAGTTCCTCTATTCCCTGTGCGAGTGGGGCGGGCGGGCGCCGCACCTCTGGGGACGGAAGGTCGGCGGACATATGTGGCGCGTCTCGGGAGATGTCTATGACAGCTGGGTCAATGTTGGGATGAAGGGCTGGGATGCCATTGGCGTGGATGTTGCCATTGACCTCGCACACGAGGTTCACGAGTACGGGGGTCCCGGCGGCTGGAACGACCTGGATATGCTCATTGTGGGACTCAAAGGCAAGGGACAGATTGCAGGCACGGGCCTCTCATTCGCCGAATACCAGACCCACATGTCCCTGTGGTGCATGGCTTGCTCACCATTGATGATCGGCTGCGACGTCCGCCGCATGGACCCGGATACCGCGGCTCTATTGATGAACCGGGAAGTCCTGGAAGTGAACCAGGATCCGCTCGGGATCCCTGCGAAGCGCGTCAAACAGATCGGTTCGTGCGATGTCTGGACCAAACGCCTGGCGGACTCCTCCATAGCGGTCGGCGTGATCAATCGCGGCTCGCGCCCCGAGAACGTCAGCCTGCGCGCCCGCGACATAGGCATGCTCGATGCACCCAAGCTGGTCCGCAACCTGTGGCTCCAGGAAGATAGCGCCGATTTCAAGACAGAGCTGACACAGCGCGTTTTGCCGCACGCAACGCTGTTGTTGAAAATCACCTTAAGCTGAGCTTGCAAGGCTCACATGATACACACAACGACCGAAAGGGAAAACAATGACCACAACAACACATACATTTCACCGGAAACTGGGAAGATCGAGGCTGGATGTTAGCGCTATGGGACTGGGGTGCTGGGCGATCGGTGGCCCCTGGTACTGGCTGGACGGGCCCGGCGGCTGGGGCGATATCGATGACGGTGAATCAATCCGCGCCATTCACGCGGCGCTGGATCTCGGCATCAACTTCTTCGACACCGCCGCGAACTACGGAACCGGTCACAGTGAACGTGTCCTGGCACGCGCGCTGGATGGAAGGCGCGACGAGGCCGTCATCGCGACCAAGTTTGGCTTCCAGGTGGATGAAGAAACCAGGCGCGTGACATTCCGCACAGACGATCACCTTTTGTACGTCCGTGAGGAATGTGAAGCCAGCCTGCGCCGCCTGAACACCGATGTGATCGATCTCTATCAGTTGCACGTGTGGGACTATCCGCTCGAGAAGGTCCCTGCCATGGTAGATCTGCTGGAGTCGCTCGTCAGCGAAGGAAAGATCCGTTACTACGGCTGGAGCACGGACTCGGTGGAAGGCGCGCGTCTTTTCGCGCAGGGAAAACATTGTGTTGCCATTCAGCATGACCTGAACGTAATCCTGGATGCACCGGAGATGTTGAAAGCCTGCGAGGAATTGGATCTTGCCAGTATCAACCGCAGTGCTCTGGCGCGCGGGGCGCTCAGCGGAAAATACACCAGAGACTCGGTCTTTCCTCAGAACGATGTGCGCAACGACAGCTGGTCGCGCGATCATTTCTTTGCCCCCACACTTGCGCAGCTTGACTCGCTCCGCGAGATCCTCACCAGCAACGGCCGCACCCTGGTGCAGGGCGCCCTCGCCTGGATCTGGGCAAGAAGCGAGAAAACCATCCCCATCCCAGGTTTCAAGACCGTTGCCCAGGTGGAAGAGAATGCCAAAGCCATGGAACTGGGCCCACTCACTGCGGAACAGATGATGGAAATTGAACGGCTGTTAGGAAGATAGGGAATAGACCTTGCAAAGGTTCCCGTAGACGCCGGAGCGGCGGAGGCGGTAACCTTCGCAAGGATTCACAGGAGAACATAGTATGAAAGTTCGTCCGTTTGGCAGTACCGGGATGCTTGTTTCTGAGATCGGTCTCGGAGCCTGGCAGCTCGCCAATCCCGATTGGGGAGTGAATGACAGGAGCGAAGCATTACATATCGTCCAGAAGTCGCTGGAGGCGGGCTGCAATTTTTTTGACACCGCGCCCGGCTATGGCGGCGGAAGAAGTGAAGAGCTGCTCGGCGAGGGACTGAAATCCGTGCGTAAGGACATCATCATTTGCACAAAATTCGGTCATACTGCTGAGGGCACGACGGATTTCGGCACACATGCGATCCGCCCGTCCATCGAAGCCAGTATGCGCAAATTACAGACAGACTACCTGGACATCGTCCTCATGCATAACCCTCCCCGCGAGATGATGGACGGCAGAGTGTCCTCCCAGTATGAGGAATTTGAGAAGCTGAAAGCCGAAGGCAAGATCCGGGCTTATGGCGTTTCGCTGGACTGGCGCGAGGAAGTGGATCTGGTTGTCGATACGACGAAGAGCCAGGCGCTGGAAGTATTTTTTAATGCGTTGTACCAGGAGCCGCTCCCTGCCTTCCAGAAAGCTTACGAGAACGGCGTGGGGATCATTGTCAAGGTACCGCTCGATTCAGGCTGGCTTTCGGGACGTTACCGCAAAGGTCATAACTTCGACGATATCCGCAAGCGCTGGCCCCCGGACGTCGTCGCGCGGCGCAGTGAGCTGGTAGAGCAGTTCGCCCGACTGGTCCCCGAAGGAACGTCGATGGCGCATGCAGCCCTGCAATTTGTCCTGGCTCACCCGCAAGTCTCGACGGTCATCCCCGGCGCGAAGACCGTTGAACAGGCACTGGATAATTTCGCGGCAGCTGACAAACAGCTCAGCCCCGAGGTCGTGCAATCCATGTACCAGTTATGGGAGCGCGAGATCATGAGCGACCCGCTGCCGTGGTGAAGTAGGAATTGGTGATTGGCAACGTGCCTCCTGTTTCTGGCAGGAGGCACGTTTTTTCAAAACCTAATCGGCTGGAGCCGAATTTGGATCCGCATCCATCTCCTCTCTCGACTGGGCGTTCGCGCGTCCGATGAAGAACAGCGCCGGGGTGAGGAGGATCCCCGATGTCACAAGTGAAGCCACGGCCGAGCTGACCGAAGCAATGACCGCGACGATCGGTCCACCGAGCATCTGTCCGATGGCATCCACCTGTCCGAACATGGAATGGACGGTTGCCCGCACCTGCGAATCCAGCTTCTGGTTGATCCACGCGGTTTGCAGGGGACCGTGGACATTGCGCAGGACGCTCACAGTGAGATATAGACTCAGGCTGAGAAATAGAAAAGGTGAAAGGGCGAAACCGATCAACGCGATCGAAATCATCCCGGTCACCAGCATCACTGCCCGTCCAATGGAAATCGGTCTTGTCGAATCGACCTTCTTCTCTACGAAGCGAACAGCGAGAATGGTCAGGATCGCTCCGACAATACGTAACATCGCGAAGAATGCCACCTGGTTGCTGCCGAACAGGACCGGCAGCTCAAAGTTGTCGAGGAGGTGCTTCACCCACAGACGGTCGAACCCTTCACTGTAGAGTCCATAGAACAAGCCGATGAACACGATACTCATCAATCGAGGCCGCGAGCTGACGGCTCTCATGCCCAGGTGGAAGGTATGCCACATATGCTGCCAGGTATTTCGGTCTTCACGCGGTGTCGGATGGAAACCCCTTTCAGGCATGATGAACATCAAGGTGCCACCCATCAGAATCAGCCCGATGGCGCCGAACTGGATGGGCAGTGCAGCATTGTCCGCGCCGACCAGCATCGCGCCTCCCATCCCGAGCAGAGAAGCGAACAGGCCCACCTGTGTCCCGCGCAGGAACAGTCTGTTGGCATCCTCTTCGCCGACCTCGTCGGAGATCCATGCCTGGGTTGCTCCGGAAGTGAACGTAAAGCCCAGGCCCCAGACCACCTGCGCCAGCAGGATCGGCAGAAAGGCCGGGAACAATCCTTCGATGAGAAAGCCCACGCCCATCAGGATGTAGCCGATAATGATAGACAGCCGGCGCGAGTAGACATCCGCGACGATGCCGGTGGGCACCTCGAAAGCAAACGCCGAGACTTCCAGAGCCGTACCGACGAGGATGAGCTGGACAGGCGTCAAGCCAGCCACGGTCGCTTCATAGAGCGAAGCGGTGACGAAGATCATTGCGAAAAAGGCAGAGGCGCCGAATTGAATGAACAGAAATACGAACCGTGGATTTAGCATTGCACTGGAGACTCTGTATTGCTGCGGGTCACGCTTTGCGAGGTGACAAATCCTGGGATGACGGGCCGAAAACCCGAACTTCTTTAATGGTCTGGGATACCTTCAGGCAATCGGATAAACGCTCGATAACTTTTTCGGGAACAGTATGTTGAGCAGAACCCGCACATCCTCTGAGAAGCACCAACAGTCGGCCAAGGCATATTCCAGCTCGGCGTAACTTCTGTAACCGAACAATAATTGCAGAAAGGTCAGATCCGGGAATGCCGCGTCGCCTTCCTGTTTTGGTGAAGGCTTCCACGACTCGATGGCTGTCAGCGTTCCGCGTTCGATCACAAGGCGCAAGCCGGTGCGGTACAGGCTGATGAGCATCTCACCCGAATGATTGGCAGCCAGCGACTCCGCCAGCCGCTTTTCCAAGACAGGCTTGATATGCTCGAGGAACCCGCGCAAATCCGGCATGCGCAAATACCAGGCATACGGATCACGAATGGTAGGCAGGCGGTTTCCGAGCGCATCGTAGGCAGGATGTGAGGCGCCAAGCGAGAAGCCGAAGGAATCAAACTTCCCGCCGTCTCGTTTTGCGTATTCCTGCCCTTTCGTCCAGAGGTACCGCACAAGGCTCGGCGTGACTTCTAGCCATGAATTGCCGGGTGCTACCTCGTACCGGGCAGCCAGGAGGCTGGTGCCGTATAGGTAACCGGGTTGGGTAAAGAAACCTACCGACTCGCCAGCCTGGTTTTCGATGATGCAGCTGATCCCGCAATTGTTGCTTTGACTCCGGCCGAGCAGCTCATAGCGGAATACCTCAGGGGTGCGCTCACACGCAATCATCGAGCGCCGGCGCGTTCGATCGTACATGTCTTC
>DATHTH010000282.1:0-5074 GCA_035463495.1 Anaerolineales bacterium
TGACCGAAGACCATGTGCCCGGCCTGGCTGAGATCGGGGTCGGACAAACATTCTGGGACTTCATGCTCTACGGCAACATCAATACAGTGGACGATATGCGGAGTTGGGTGCGGGATATCCTCGCTCGCGCTGAAAAAGGGAAAGACCTGCCTTTTACCGTAATCCATCTGGCATCCGGCCGCGTGGCAGGCGCAACCCGCTATTTGAACATTATGCCGCATGATCGTGGTTTGGAAATCGGGGGCACATGGTACGGGGCAGAGTTTCAAAGAACTCCCGTTAATACAGAGTGCAAGTATTTGCTCTTGCGCCATGCGTTTGAAACATTGGGCTGCATCCGTGTACAGTTGAAAACGGATCTGCGTAACGAGCGTTCGCAGAAAGCCATCGAGCGCATCGGGGCCGTCAAAGAGGGTGTCTTACGGAACCATATGATCCTGCCAGATGGGCGCTACCGTCACTCGGTATACTACAGCATATTGGATACCGAATGGCCCGAGGTGAAGAAGCGATTGGAATCCATGCTCGCGCGCTAAGGAGACGCCTTATTCAGGCTTCCTTTTCCCTTCCATCGCCAGCCTGCGCAGCTCTGCAAGCAGGGGACGTACCGACGCCGGCGCGGTGACGTCGTTGAGCCACAGGGTCTTCTGCCTGGCACCTTCGCCCACGGAAAGGCGGTATGTGATCACATCTGCCCGGCCCACTGCAACACTAGGATTGGCGTCAGCCTGATTGAGCTCCAAAACGCCCGAGTTTTCCACGAGCCTCTGCAGTTCCTGTGCCTGCTCAGGCGGCAGGGTATTCGTATCCGCCTGGTAGCTTAATTCAATATTGGCAACCCCTCCTGAAGATCCAAAGTCGATTTGCATGGCTGCTGCACTCCTTTCTACCCTGTATTAACGATAAAGACGCCCTTGAATTATGGCTTCAAGGGCGTCTGGTCGAGTCCATTGGGTGTGAATTGTCGGTGTCCAGTCTGTCAGGCGGTCCGGCGCTCGGCCTGGATCCAGCGCGCGACCCGGGAGCGAATTGCATTTTCTGGCAGCGCGCCGACCCAGCGATCCACTTCAAGACCGTCCTTGACGACGATCATAGTCGGGATACTCATTGCCCGGTATTTGCCTGCCAGACCGGGATTCTCGTCCACGTTGACCTTGACCACTTTTAGCGCGTCCCCATGTTCGCGTGCCAGGGATTCCAGCGCCGGCGCGACCATACGACAGGGACCGCACCAGGGTGCCCAGAAATCCACCAGCACCGGACGATCTGCCCGGAGCACCTCGCGCTCAAACGCTGCCTCGTTGACTGCAATAGGAGAGTTCATGACGGCTTGCTTCTGAGTCGGACTCGGTTGGGCTGCCGTACGGGGCACGGGAGGCGGTCCCTCGCCGAGGAGCTGGGCGATATGTGGCTTAAGATCGCCCGGCTGCACAGCCTCCTGGATGGCGACCGTCTTCCCCTCGCGCGTCGTGACCAGGCTTGGGAGGCGCCGCACGCCGAAACGTGAGGCAGCCTGGGCAGCATCATCCCGCGCAAGCATGACCATCAAAACCTTGCCGGCATACTGGCGAGCGATGTTATCCATTTCCTGGCGTAAGTCGGGTGGCATTTCCCTCTCATAGAATACCATTGCCACCGGCAAACCCGCGTTGAGCACCCGATCCAGGCTCAAGTCGCTGCTGGCAAGGACGGTATCAAAGGCTCTCGACATGATATTTCTCCATTTCCATTTTATCTATTGATTAAATACCCGCCTTTTGTTAAAAGAAAATCAATGGAAAATAATAAAACCGTTGGAGCCAACAAGGAGTCCGGGGATCAGTCGCGTGAAATCGAGTATAGCCGGTCGGGATGGGTATAGCCCGGAAGCATGACATCCTTCTCGTAGCCCATGCCAATTTTTTCCGCCACCCGGATGGAGCCCGTATTGGACGGATCGATCAAAGCAATCAGGCGCTCTATTCCCAGGGTGTTGAACGCGTATCGGCGGACGACGCCCGCCGCCTCCGTTGCGAACCCCTGACCCCAAGCGGACCGCCTCAAACGATAACCGATCTCCACTTCAGGCTGCCCGCCCACGTCCGGGAAGTAGAAGAGTCCGCAATAACCAAGCAGCTCCTGATTTTGTTTCTCCACCACAGCATAAGGACCAAAGCCCCAGCTCTGATGATAGCGCTCGAGGCAGGTCGTGATCCAGCTCCTGACCCATTCCCGGGTCTGCACGCCGTCTCCGAAGCGCATCACTTCCGGGTCGCCGAAGACCGCCATCAACGGTTCCGCGTCGAGGATGTGGAAGTGCCGCAGAAATAACCGCTCGGTTGTCAACAAGAACATAAGGGGTGGCGCAGGTCGTTCAACGAAGCAGGGGCAGAGCCCTTAGACCGGGCTCTTTTCATCCGGCCGGTTCCCTTTGGCGTGAGTTTCAGAATCCTCAGGCACAATCGAGATCTTGCCGTCCGTTTCCAGGATCGCCCATTTTACCTGCTCGAGGCGTTCCAGCCCTGATTTGTGCATTTCCCCAAATACTTCATCCGGCGAGATGCGTTCCTTATTCAGAGTATCATCAAGAAACCTGCCGCGTTCCACCAAGAGAGATGGTTTGCCCTCGATCAGCTGCTCCATCCTGCGGCTCTTCTGTTTGAGCAGCGACGTCAGGAACACGAGAGAAAGGATGGTCGTGACGCCGATCACCCCGTTGGTGACTGAAAAATCCTCCCCGACCATCGATTGAGAGACAATTTCGGGTATGAGCATCAGCGTAACCAGCTCCTGCGGTGTTAGCTGGCTCAGCTCGCGTTTCCCCAGCAGGCGCAAGCACCCCAGGATCACCAGATAAATGATTGTGATACGGATTACGGTTTCCATTCTGCACCGCCTATGGGAATGTAAATGTTTCGATCATCACATAGAGCGCTTCCCCTGCCCCAGGTGTGACGGTGATGGCACCCTGATGCATTCCATATCTTTCAGCCTGGATGGCTACGGAAACGACGCGGGTTTCTCCAGGTTGAAGGTCGGTCACCTCTATGAGATAAGCCGTTTCCGTGATCTGTTCGATCGCCGGAGTGAATATAACGGTGGAGAACCCTTCAATATAGGTCCGATCAAAGCTTGCTTCCAGCGCGGTGATTGGCTGAGCCGAGATATTGGTGAGTGATACGGTGACCGCGTCGATCATCTTGTAGCGGAAGCGGGTGGGATACTCTACACGCATCTCCAGCTGCGGGCTCGAGGCGGTTACTGCGTGATGCGTTTTTCCGAAGATTCCCAGCAGTGCCAGAAGCGGCACCAGGATCATCAGCGGGATGCCGATCAGCTGTGTCGGGTAGAGCTTAAACTTTCTCTCGATGGACGGCGGCTGTGGTGGTTCTGTATGCTGCTTCTTCTTTTTCGCCAAGATGCGCTCCTTATCGAGTGTGCTTAGTCGATGCCTGCATGGAAGATCGGCTGGAATGTTGCAGCGAAGGGTATGCTCAATCTCTATCAGCTCACGAGTACGACAGCTTCACCTTCCAGCACAACGACGTCGTCCTGATTTCGGCAGATCGTGCTGAGCGTGACGATGGGCTTATCGGGACGGACAGCTTTTACCTCAACTGTTGTCATGATCGTATCACCGGGAAAAACTGGAGCCTTGAACAGAAGTGTCTGACTCAAATACACGGTCCCGGGACCGGGTAAGTCGTTGGCGAGCGCCGACGAGATCAAGCCTGCGGCGATCATTCCGTGGGCGATACGGCGCTTGAAGCGAGTGCCTGCCGCGTAGTCATCGTCCAGGTGGACGGGATTCATATCGCCGGTGAGAGCTGCAAAGGAGCGGATCATTTCATCGGTGATGGTTGTGCTGCTGGAAGCTGTGTCCCCGGGTTGAAGGGATTTCATGGTGCTCTCCTGATATAGGTCTTGCGAAGGCGTCTGTCGCCTCCGAACGACCAGACTCTGGTCAGCCCGATGGGCTCGCTTGCAGGATCAGAATATACTCTTCGATATCATTGCCCAGGATCTGGGAGAAGAAGCGGTCTTCTCCGGAGACGGTAAAACCACATTTCTCCAACACTCGCCGGGAGGCAATATTCTGTTTGGCAACATGGGCGTATAAAGGACGCGTTTCAATCTCGTTCAGAAATTGCTCAAGAGCCCGGGTAGCTATCCCTCTGCCCCAGTATTCCTTGCCCAGCCAGTAGCCGACTTCCCGTTCCCCCAGTTGTTCGAAGCAAGCCATATTGCCAGCCACATTCCCATTGAAGAGGATGGTTTTCAACACCACTGAGTCATCTGCCATGACCTTCGACCAGTGCGCCAGGAACCCCTCCCAGTTACGAGAGGGGAAGGATGCCATTTGCGTGGCTTCGGGGTCTAGTTGTTGCTCAAAGAAAATGGGGAGGTCTGACTCGATTACATCACGGAGTTGAATATCGTCTGGCATAAGAAAATATCCAGGCAGATTATAAGCCTAACGGCTCAAGTTTAGACGACAGAATGACTTCGGTACAACACAGTCCGTACCTTACCTGGCAAGGGATGTTTGGCTTGGGTGTTCACCCAGTTAGCCACGGGTTCGTCCGGTTGTAACTCCGTTCCGCGCACCATGACCTCGCTTAAGCGCCCATATTGTCTGAAGAAATCTGCTCTATCGCGAAAGTGATATCGTTTGAATAGAGCAGCGTCATTCTGCTCCGCACGCTGCCGAAGGCGAAGCATCGTAGAATCAAGCTCAGGTTGTGTCAGGACTGGATTTTCCATGCCAACGATCAGGATGTTGCTGCGCTGGGGCAGAAGTTGGCCCAGTTTGCTGCAGACGGCCTCTGTGAGCCTCTCCGCGCCACTGAGGTCAACCGGGGAGTTACCTGACTCCTTGACGGATCGAAGCCGCGTCACCTCGACCATAAACGTCAGACTGCTCGTAAACGTGACGGCGAAATCAGGAGAGCGGATCTGTCTGCTGTGTTCCGGCTCGTAAGCAAGGCTCAATGTCTTCTCCCTTAGCAAAAGGTAGACTGTTTCCAGTTCGAGCTTCAAATCGTATAGGGCTTCTTCGTTTCTGGTCACGCGCAGCTTCTTGCGGACCTTGTCG
>DATHTH010000283.1:0-3636 GCA_035463495.1 Anaerolineales bacterium
CCCTCCCGGCTCGAACTCGAAATAACGGAAGTTCCACCACCAATCGACAGACTCCGGATGGATCGCTTCATAATAGATGACTTCGCTGTAGGTACACAGGGCTTCATCCAGCCAGGGCTCGAGCGCCTGGTCGTTTGCGACCGCATCGAACCACCACTGGTGAGCCGTCTCGTGGGCCGCGATCGCGACCAGATAATTCCTGGGGGTGCCATCATACAGGTTGAAAAAATCCCGGCTGATGAAATACAAACCGGAAAACTCCATGCCATCGTTGAAATCGCCCTGCACGGCGGAAAGGGTCTTGTGACGATAAGGACCAAAGCGCTCGCTGAAAAGCTGCGTGGCTTCGACGGTCGTTCGCAGCATCGCTTCCCCGGGAGCATCGTACAAGCCGAAGTAATAACTATACACAGTGACATCGCCTACCGTTTGCTGGGCAACCTTGTAATGATCGCTCATGGAGAGGGCAAACGTCCGCGCCACCTGCAAGCTATAGCGGCGGCTTATAGGCTCCCCGGGAGGGACATCCGTCTGCGATTCAACCTCTACGCCGGAGGCCGCGACCTTGGGATTCGCCCCGTCTATAAACGTTATCCTGACGTCGAAGTCGGCAGCATCATACATCAGGTGCTCGCCATAAAACCAGGGATTGTGCAGGATCCAGCCCTGCCCGGGGTTATAGGGGACGATAAAGGGATACCAGTCAACAAAATTAACCTGCCGCTCAGAGTACCCGTAGATCTGCGGGCGAATGTCGTTTTCCGAATTCTGATAGGCTTGCATGGCCGGTAGGATCAAACCGTAATCCATAACCAGCGTGATCGTGCCGCTGGGCGGGAGAGGTTGAGGCAAAGGGATCTCAAGCCGCTGGGTTTCGATCGTGTAATTAGCGACCGGCTGCCCATCAACGGAGAGGGACTTGAGACTGAACCCGCCGCTCCACAGGTTCGGGATCACCGCGAGGACAAGATTGTTGAGCGTCTCCCCGGTCCAGTTGGGATATACAATGGTCTGGTTGACGGATGCGGCTTTGGCTGTAAAGTTCAGTTGAAGGTCTATCGCATATTGCGGGCGCGCCAGGGCGGGCGGAAGAGTTGGCACCGCGGTCGGTGTTTCCGTGGGTCCCGCGGGGACAGAGTCTGGTGAAGCCGTCTCTGTCGCAGGCGGAGGCGGCGTAGCGGTGAAGATCGCAGCCGTGGGCGCTTGGGGGGAACAGGCAACCAGAAGAAAGATGAGAATCGAAAGGGGAATACGAGTTGTCATGCGCGGGGGCATGCAGGGTATTTTAACCGAAATAACTTTCACGGGAATTTCGGCAATACTGCAAGTGATATTTTGGTATTAACGACAAAACCTCCTGCCCGGTTCCCGGAGGAGGTTTTCTGGAGGAGTTATCGATTACCAGTAATGATGCACTTGCGGACGGACGAGCCGGTCGTAGATCGACTGCACCCGCAGCATGGCGTCCTCGGAGAGAGGGGGCAGGTCCGCTGCCGCGACGTTTTCTTCTACCTGCGAAGCGCGCTTGGCGCCGGGGATGGCACACGTGACCGCAGGAAACATCAGGATCCAGCGCAATGCCAGCTGGGACATTGTCACCCCTGCCGGGACCAGGGTGCGCAGCTCTTCCACGGCTTGCAGGCCGGTCTCATAGTCCAGCCCGGAGAAGGTCTCGCCGCGATCGAACCATTCGCCGTGCCGGTTGCCGTTGCGATGGTCATCTGCTTCAAAGCTCGTATCCCGGGTCATCTTACCCGCCAGCATGCCTGACGAAAGAGGTAGCCGCGCCAGAATGCCCACTTTACGCCGCTCAGCTTCTTTGAAGAACAGGTCTATGGGCCGCTGGCGGAACATGTTGAAAATAATTTGCACCGTCTGCACATTGGGATATTCGATCGCCTTTAGCGCCTCTTCCACCTTCTCCACGCTCACGCCGTAATAGCGCAGCTTACCAGCCTCTGCCAGGCCATCGAGAGCATCGAACACCTCCGGCATATAGTACACGTCCGTAGGCGGGCAATGGAGCTGCAGCAGATCGAGCGCTTCCACGTCCAGGTTTTTTAGACTGCGCTCAACAAACGCAGTCAGATTCTCTTTGGTGTACCCCGCTGCGATATGCGGACTCAGCCGACGACCGGCTTTGGTGGCGACATGGAACGGTTCATTGCGTTCCTTTCTGAGCCTGGCAAGCAACTGCTCGCTACGCCCATCGCCGTAGACATCCGCCGTGTCGAAGCAGTTCACGCCCAGGTCGAGGGCACGATGTAAAGCCGAAAGTGACTCCTCATCCTGGACTTCTCCCCACGTGCCTCCGATTGCCCATGCCCCAAAACTGATCGTCGAGACCTTCCACCCCGTGCGTCCAAGCTCGCGGTATTGCATGTTGTCTCCTGTTGTTTTAAAGAAATCGGTGTTGGCTTATTTTACTGCGCGTGTCCCCGGAAGGCGAACGCGGACCTCTAGAATGTCTGCTCGGTTCGCAGGGCAATCTCTATGGAACTATCGGGTAAGAATAACCACGTCAGGATCTGGAGGGATTGTGCGCGATCCTGATCGCCAAGCGTAGACGAAAGAATGCGCGTACATTCGACAACCATATCTGTAACGTTCCGTTCACAGCGGTAGTACGCCAGCGCGATAGGATCGATCTTTATTGCGCCATAATATCGATAAAATAGCGCTTCCTCTTCTTTCGCCGTACGGCTGACAAATCCCTGTCCTCCGCCAATGAACATCAGGTCACGCTCCCTGGGTGCCAGCATGGGGTAGTCCCAATCTACAATAAAAACTGCACCCTGCGTATCAATAAAGAGATTGCCTGGGTGAATATCGGAATGGCACAACACTGACTCTATCGAGCGCAAGGCAAGGGCATCCGCGAACCGTTCGGCGCGTCCGACGAGATCTAGAATCATCTGGCGTTTGGGAAGCAGAAACTCTACCAGCTTCAGGGTAATGGGGTCATCAAAAACTTCTTCGTCGAGCCGCCTGAGAATAACCCGGCACTTATCCCGCCACTCGGGTGAATAGCTTTCTTCTCGAATCTTAGGACTGAGTGAAGCGGGCACACGGGTCGAGTGAATCCGTCGAAGCGTCGTGCCAAACTCTGCCCATTGCCGCTCCGAGAGCTCAATCTCAAAGCCGCTTGTACCTACCAGAAACGGATAAAGGATCAAATGGAACGCATCCAGTGTTGCCCAGAGCGCTCCTGCCTGTGTCACAAGTGGAGGAATCATCTGATTCACGCCCTGATCGTACAGAAACCTGGGTAACTCAACGGAAATCTCATCGAAGAGATCACGCTTGAGCTTGCAAAAGTAGAGCATCTCATCTTCTGCCACAGCTCGATAAACGGCAGTACTCAGATCGCCGCCCAGCGGTAAAAAAACAAGCTGGGTGATTGGGACTCCATATTCCCTTTGCAGGCACATGATGATTTTTTCGTCGGGGATGTCGGGTTTCTCAAGCATCAGTTTTTGCTCAACTAGTGCCCATCGATCAACAAACGCCATTCATCCTATCCTGTAATGGCTTTGTCATCTGTGGATTTATGCCAACACAGTTACAATTTATCTGTTCAAGCGAAACCAGGGAATACGAACTCGAAAGCAGCCTGGATGAGCAGGCTCAGCCCCC
>DATHTH010000284.1:0-16769 GCA_035463495.1 Anaerolineales bacterium
CCCTGCCCAACATTGATCATTCCTTTCTCGACATTGGGCCGGTCGAAAAAAGATACTTTGATGTTCTCAACTGTCATTTGATTAACTCCTTGCTGCTTACCATCGAAACCCCGTTTCGTTTTGAAAGTTTCGCTCCACATCTGAATCCATACCAGTGGGGCATTATAACCGCCACATTTGGCTTTGATTATGAGAATTCGCTTAGCTGCTGCTTGCGAAATCGACAGACTCGCAGGCAGAAGCCGGGTAACAAGATGATCTCGAACAGCGTTACATTCGTCACTGGTGTTATCTGGACAAATAACAGTAAAATCATCCGTAAGGAATTTCACACACAGGCATTCTACACCATGATGATCACTGTATTGAGTTGCATCTGTAGTCGGCGGGGTCTGTAGAGCCACCGCCTCTTCATCGAGAGAAACGGCAGACTGCCGTAGACGGTGGGCACGATCCCGCCGTCTGCATCGTGAGAAACAAGTAGCTCACCCTGGCAGCCAGCCGTTTTATTTATTTCAGAATAAGTCCGAAGGAAGAACCAAATGAAGATCGCTAGTAATGTAACAGAACTGGTGGGCAACACGCCCCTCGTTCGCCTCAATCGTATGACCCGCGGCGTCGGAGCCGAGATTGTTGCCAAGCTGGAGTTTTTCAATCCCGCCCATTCAGTCAAAGACCGCATTGGCGTGGCGATGATCGCCGCCGCCGAGCAGGCTGGCGAAATCAACCAGGATACGATCCTGGTCGAACCGACCAGCGGCAACACCGGCATCGCGCTGGCAATGGTCGCCGCGGCGCGCGGCTACCGCTTGATCCTGACCATGCCGGAGACAATGAGTAAGGAACGCCGCATGCTGCTGCGCGCCTACGGCGCCGAGCTGGTGCTCACACCCGGACCAGACGGCATGAACGGCGCCATCCGCAAAGCCGAAGAGATCGCTGCTTCCGAGCCGGGACGCTATTTTATCCCGCAGCAGTTCAGGAATCCCGCCAACGCCGAGATCCATCGCCGCACCACCGCAGAGGAGATCTGGCGGGACACGGACGGCAAAGTGGACGCGCTCGTGGCAGGCATCGGCACCGGCGGGACGATCACCGGCGTGGGCGAGGTCATCAAAGCCAGAAGGCCGGCATTCCGGGCGATCGCCGTGGAGCCGGATGCCTCGCCCGTGCTCTCGGGAGGCGTGAAGGGACCGCACCCCATCCAGGGCATCGGCGCGGGCTTCGTACCGGCGATCCTCAACACCCAGATTTACGATGAAGTCATTCGTGTGAAAAATGAGGACGCCTTCGAGACGGCGCGCCGCATGGCACGTGAAGAAGGCTTGCTGGTGGGAATCTCCTCCGGCGCGGCAACGTGGGCAGCGCTACAGGTTGCCAGTCGCCCTGAGTATGCAGGTAAGCTCATCGTGGTCGTCATCCCATCGTTTGGCGAGCGCTATCTTTCTACGCCTCTGTTTGCCGACCTCGCAGAAGAAAAGGCGCTGGCATAAAACTCTCGGCGCAGGGGCACCACGCGGTTGAAGCGCGGGCTCCAGAGATCCATTAGCGCCCCAGGCTACACGCGCGTTGATTGCGTAGCACTCAGCGCGAGGATCGGCAAAAAAATGTTCGATACAATTCGTGAAGATATTCAATCGGTAGTAGACCGGGATCCGGCTGCGCGAAGTACGTTAGAGATCCTGATTTGCTACCCCGGTTTGCACGCCATCTGGGCGCACCGGGTCTCGAACTGGCTGTGGAGACACGGAATCAAGCTGTTCGCACGCTGGCTCTCACAGATCACGCGCGGGTTTACCGGCATCGAGATCCATCCAGGCGCGACCATTGGACGTAAGTTGTTCATCGACCACGGCATGGGCGTAGTCATCGGTGAAACAGCGGAAGTCGGCGATTGCGTCACTCTCTATCACAACGTCACGTTGGGTGGGACCAGTCTGGAAAAGACCAAGCGCCACCCTACGATCGAAGATCATGTTGTCATCGGTGCAGGCGCAAAGGTGTTGGGCGCCATCACGATCGGCGCGCACAGCCGTATCGGCGCGAATGCCGTCGTTGTGAAATCTGCGCCGCAGAATTCCGTGGTTGTCGGGGTGCCGGGGCAAATCGTGGTGCGCGACCAAAAGCTGCCGACAGCCGAGGAAAAACCAGACCTTGAGCACGACCGCCTGCCGGATACCATCGTCGAAACACTGACTGCCCTGATTGCTCATGTCGAATCGCTCGAGAAGCGAGTCAACGGTGGCGGCGAGTATGGTCCTGCCTTGCATGCCCCGGAGAAAGGCGTCTGGCACGCGGGTGACTTTTCAATATAATAAAGACTCCCTGATCTCACGACCGGGGAGTCTTTATTTATGGATTGAGTTTAGCCTTAATAACGCTTATTGCCACCGCGTTGAGGGGGGCGCCGGGAATGCCCGCTGCCACGATCTCGAAACCCTCCGCGTTCTTCGCGTGGACGAGCCAGGCTGACCCGCAACTCACGGTCACCCAGACTCTTGCCGTTGAACATTGTAATTGCATTCTGAGCTTCGGACTGGTTGCCCATCTCTACGAACGCAAAGCCTTTGGACTGGCCGCTATCGCGATCCTTGATCAACGCCACTGAGGCAACAGTGCCCGCCTGGGTAAAAAGAGTTCGCAAGTCGTCCTCTGTAGTGGAATACGATAAATTTCCAACATATAGCTTGGATTCCATTTTGCTCCTCAGCACGGCGCCAGCCTGGAGCGGGCGCTTAATAAATCAGGCGTGAGACGATCTCGAAAGAGATGCACCCAGCCCCGTGATAGTTCGGTCAGTATAACACAGCCCCGACCTGCTACTTGCTAGCAGCCTGGCGACAGAGGCGATTGACCTTTAGGAATTTCTGGCTGACCCAAAGATAGACGTGCACCTGTTGCCCTGAAGTATCAGGTGTATAATGAACTATACAAATCATTCTCCATAGAGAAATTACGACTGAGACCGAGATGGCTTCTGAAGAAAATAAGCGTACTACCCAAAACACTTAGCAATCCCCCGAGCCCCGGAAGAAACAGCTCCGCAAAACCGAAGCAAACGCCCTCCTCGAACCGACAGTGGAGCTGGACGCTTGCAGGCATTGTCGCTTCCGCTGGCGGGCTGCAGCGTGGACGAGCATTTTCAGCTCGGAAAAGGCACTGAACTCATCATGGAGGTTCCCTATAGGCGAATGGGCGCGTGATGACGTCACTCGTTTTGGTGGAAGATCATCTGGTTTTTGCCCAGGCGCTCCAGCTTATTCTGCTCGCAGGCAGCTGGTCCGCGCGGTTATCTGAGCAAGGATCGGTACAAGGAAATTCTGGAAGGGATTCAGTGTGTGCTACAGGGCAAGGTGCATGTAAGTAAGGCACTAAGAGAGGTAGAATAAAGGACCTTGATTCGCACAGGTTTAGGCATATGAACACATACTCCATTCTTCTTGTGGAAGACCATGCAGGCTTCGCCAGGGCGTTATTGAGCATGCTTACTCAGAACCCGAGCCTGCAGATTGTCGCAGTGGCGGAAAGCGCGGAAGCCGCACTGCTCTATCTACGGGATGCGCGTGTAGATTTGGTGCTGGTGGACTATTCGCTACCGGACCAGAACGGAATCAGCCTCCTTGAGTCCCTCCGACTAAAACACCCGGATCTGCCGTGTGCGATTCTCAGCGGGCACTTGTCGCTGCAACATGCCCGCCGCGCCCTGGAAGCGGGGGCACGCGGCTACTTGATCAAAGATAACCCGGGCGGGATCCTGATCGGTATTCAAAGTATCTTGAAAGGGGAAATCTATATCAGCGAGGAGCTACGCAACTCGGGCTCCTCCGACCTGTTGACAGACGCGATGTAGCTTACGCCCAAACATTTGTTAGGCGTGCGGAGCGTAGTTGAGGCACAGATCAATTGCGGAGATTAGCCTGCAAACGAAGGTGGACGCGGCGTGACGAGGCCCATCTCCCGGGCTTTTTCCACAGCGGCTGTACGCGAATGCACACCAAGCCGCAGGTACACACTCGACATCAGGTTGCGCACGGTCGAGTTCGAGATTGCCATCATCTCTGCCAGCTCGGCGGTGCTCGCGTCAGGATATGCCGCGCAAAGCGACAGGACCTCCATCTGGCGCGGCGTCAGCAGCTCGTTCCCACTCTGCGCATCGGCTTGAAGGTACAGATTGTGGGCCTTCTTGCTGAAGTAAATTCCCCCATGCGCAATCGACAGCACGACGTTTCCCAGATCGCGAAATGCGGACTGGTCATCTTTGAGCACATAGCCGCTGGCGCCTGCTTCGATTAATGAGCGCATCAGGCCCGGCTCTGAAAACATCGAGATTACCAGAACGCTCAGGTTGGCATGCTTCTGAAGAAGTCGGGGGATGACGTGAAGGATCGGGAACGGATTGGGATTATCCGGGGACGTCCGCACGCTCAAGTCGAGCAATAGCACATCCGCTGGATGCTTGACCAGGGTTGGCTCTAGCTCATCTCCGTAGTTAACCGTGGCGACCACTTCAATTTCAGGGGTTTGACTCAGACGGTACAGATACCCGTCGATAATACTCTGGTGGTCGTCGAGGATCGCGACGCGGATCTTTTTTGCTGGCATAAATTCTCCGGTACATTAATGGTATAGACAGCAAAAAGAGCGATGTGTAAGGTATAACTGCACGCTCCCTATTCAGTACAAACATCTATACAGAAGTAGTACATATCTATTGAACCATATTTCAATCTATTTTACAATGCCTTGAATCATGCAGCACCGGATGAGAGATCGGGCAGAATGGCGTAGCGGCCGCTGTACCTGTCTACACTTTGTATCAGGCACAATAATCTAAATCAAAGAATACACCATAACTCATTTCCAAATATCGGAGGCTACCATGGATATGATCAAAGTTTCAGCAAACTCTCGCACCTCTGCCGTGGCTGGCGCGATCGCGGGTGTTATCCGTGAGCATCGCCGGGCGGAAGTACAGGCTATTGGGGCTGGAGCGGTCAATCAGGCGATCAAGGCGCTCGTCCTGGCAACCGGGTATCTGCGCAATGATGGTATCAACGTCAGTGTTGTGCCTGAATTCGCAGATGTGACTATAGAAGATAAGGTCAGGACGGCTATCAAGCTGGTGGTCGAGCCGCAAGCGTAATTCCCAGACCTGAAATCGTAGCTGTAAAAGAGACTCTCTCCAGGGAGTCTTTTTTCGTTAGAGTCGACTGCACAATTTACATCACAGATTTTCCATTCAGGCTGCAAAAGTTATCGTAGAGGATGTAGGACAGGCATGATACACTTGCCGGCGCCACCCATGCCCTTCCTTGCCAAGGAGACATCTCATGCCGCGTAAGAACATGCCCGTGCTTATCCTCGTCTGCACCGTTTTCATCATGGCTTGCACCTTCGGGGGCTTGCTCTCGACACCGACACCCCCTGCTACCTCCGCTCCCCCGGTTGCAACCCTTGTTCCGACGGACGAAGTGACCGAGCATCAGGGAGGTGATATGGCTGCTCTGCTACAAACTGGAACTGCTTGTGAGGAAAACCCAGATTTCACGTGTGTCACGCTGGTGGTTCCGATCGATCATTTCGACGCTGCCAATACCGAGACCCTCGACGTGGTCTTTGCCGTCGCACCTGCAACAGGCGAGCGCTACGGCATGTTCGTGCAAGCCTTCCCGGGCGGTCCCGGAGGAGAGGGCATAAGCACTGGGACGACCTCATTCTACAGCGATGACATTCTCGAGCATTTCGATATCGTCTTCTACGACCAGCGAGGGGTTGGACTTTCAGAGCCGCTGGCATGCCCCCAGACGTATGCCGCCGACTTTATTAGTTACTTGAACTATTTCGACGCGGCAGGAGTAGAGGGGCTGGACACGCCTGCCGAACAGCAAGAAGCGATCGAGAGCGCCCGGACCTACGTCGAGAATTGCGTCACAGAGATGGGCGTTGACCTCGCCCAACTGCGCTTCTATGGCACGGATCAGGTCGCTGAAGATATCGAGTCGCTTCGTCAGGCTGTCGGCGATGATAAGTTCTGGTTGTATGGGGTCAGCTATGGCACCGCCGTGGCGCAGACTTATGCCGCAGCGCATCCAGAGCACCTGGCAGGCATGGTTCTCGATGGCACGGTGGACTTGACGCTCACGGGCGAGGAATCTGCACTGGCTCAGGAAAAAGCCTTCGACAGGGTACTCGTCGCGACGCTGCAGGCCTGCAATGAGGACCCTGCATGTGCAGCCGCTATGAGCGGAGATGCGGTAGCTGTCTATGATCAGCTCGCTGCAAGCCTCTCCGAAAATCCGGTGGAATATGACTTCCGCTTGCCCTCGGGCGAAGTGGCGAGGCGAACCTTTACATTCAACCAGTTGGAATTTACGGCCGCCTATCAGATGTACTCTATCAACGGGCGGATGCTGTTCCTGCGTGCCCTTGCGGCGGCGCGCGGGGGTAATTTTGTGCCGATGGCTCGTCTCCTCTACAAACAGGGGACCCTGGATCCCGTCACGTTCGAATATGTGGGTGACCCGACCTTCTCCGATACCATGTTTCTCGGCGTCCACTGTACCGATAACTCTTACTTTGGCGGCACACAACAGGAGCGCATCGAGCAGACAATTCAGGCGGGGCAGGCTTCTAATGGCACTGTCCCACGTCTTGACGGGAGTGTGTACACCGGACTTTCCTGCGCATTCTGGCCTGCTGCACCGCAAGAGGTCAGCCGACAGGAGCCGCTCTCGGCAGAAGGGGTTCCGACACTAGTCCTCAACGCAACGCTCGATCCTGCTACCCCTTTTGAGGAAGGGAAAGCCGTGTTCGAGCGACTCGCCGACGCCTATCATATTTACGTGGAAGGTGGACGGCACTCCATTTATGGATTTGGGGAGGAATGCCCTGATCGGTACGTTACAGAATTTCTTGTAAATGGAATGGTCCCCGATCAACGCGAAATTGTATGCGAATGGGATCCTGCGGTTGTATCTCCCTATGTACCGTTTATGCCAGAAGACGTCAGCATGTACAGCGATCCTCTCGACATTTTTCTGGCTATCGATGAAGAGCTCTTATATACACCGGAATATTATTACAGCCTCTTCGAGGAAGAGGAAACGTTTGCCTGCCGGTTCGGGGGAAGTTTTACCTTTGCCCCCAGCGAAGCCGGCGAAACATACTCCTACGAGAACTGCGCTTTCACCAACGGCTTTGCAATGACTGGCACGGGCAGCTATAATTACAACGAAGGCGTGCTCACACTGAATTCAGAGGTCAGCGGCGCAAAGGAGGGCACTCTTACATACATCCATAACTTTGCAGATGGAACAGCCTCTCTCACCGGAGACTACGGAGGCGAAACGATAGATCTGGAGCGGTAGTTCTGCCCATCTGAGATACTGAAACCAACAGTCCCCTTGCCGGGGACGTGTTGTTTCAGAGCTGGGGAGCAGGGATTCGAACCCCAAATTTCACGTCCAGAGCGTGACGTGTTGCCGTTACACCACTCCCCAAGGCGACGGGTATTTTACCACCGTTTTCTTCCCCTATGTGGAACTGGGCCGCAAACAGTGGTGCCTGAGCGCTATTTGGTGCGAGCAGCCCGGCGGGTATTATCTTCCATATCGAGGAAAATCAGCAGCCCTTTTGAAACGGCTTGCAGACCAAAGAAGTAGAACAGTCCCGGGAGGGGCTGCTGCAAGTAGGGAGTGAACATATTGAATATATTGAGAAAGGTGGCTCCCTTATCCATGTACAATCCGTTGAAGTACTGTCCAAAGAACAAGAGGAGAGAGAACAACCAGGACAAGAGGTATACGGTCAGCACGACCCATGCCGCCACATCTGCCCAACGCGACAGCCGCAGGACCCCATCGCGATCAAAATAAGTACCCAGAAAACTTGCCTGTTTTTCTTCGAATTCGCTCATGGCAGCCTCCATAGTGGATTATACTTTGCCCTTTGTTATAATCAGGCGGGTAACACAGGACCCTGCACAACGGATCCCATCCATTGACGCCAGGCGGAAAGAAATTGTTCCTGAGGCAAATTCTATGTGCGCCTGGCGAGGTAAAGCACGGAATCGAGGCAAGCGGAATGACAGAAGAAATAAAACCCTTTGAGCCCGCCCAGGGCAAATATACAGATTTTATTCGCGAGGCGGTTGCAGAGGACCTGCGCACCGGTCGCTTTAATTACGTGCGGACGCGCCTGCCGCCCGAACCGAATGGCTATCTGCATATCGGGCACGTCAAGGCGTTTATGATCGATTACCTGATCGCAAAGGAGTTCGGCGGCGAGGTCATTCTGCGTTTCGACGACACCAATCCCACCAAGGAAGAAACGGAATTCGTCGATGCCATCATCGAAGACACTCGCTGGCTGGGTATCGAGTGGAAAGAGATCACCTACGCTTCCGATTATTTCGGTCTCCTCTACGAATGGGCGCAAAAGCTGGTACTCATGGGCAAAGCCTACGTGGACGATCAGAGCCCGGAAGAGGTGAGCGCCAATCGCGGCACGTTTACCGAACCCGGCAAAAATTCCCCGTACCGCGACCGCGATGTAGAGGAGAACCTGGACCTGTTAGAGCGCATGAAGGACGGCGAGTTCCCGGACGGCTCCCGGGTCCTGCGCGCCAGGATCGATATGGCGCACCCCAATCTGAACATGCGAGACCCCGTCATGTATCGCATCATCCATGAGCCGCCCCACCACCGCACCGGCGACAGGTGGAAAATCTATCCCATGTATGATTGGGCGCACGGACAAAACGACTCGATGGAAGGCATCACACACTCGCTGTGCTCGCTGGAATATCGAGACCACCGTCCGCTCTATGACTGGTTCCATGAGCAGCTAGGTGTTTTCCCATCAAGGCAAATTGAGTTTGCGCGTCTTAATCTGAATTACACGGTCATGAGCAAGCGCAAGCTGCGCCGCCTGGTGGAAGAAAACTATGTCAACGGCTGGGACGATCCGCGCATGCCCACGCTGCGCGCTCTGCGACGCCGCGGCTATACCCCGGAAGCGATCATCGACTTCGTCCAGCGCATGGGCATCTCGACTGTGGCAACCTCCAACGCCGGCGTGGTGGCGGATATTGCTTTTCTCGAATCACGGGTGCGTGATGATCTCAACAAGCATTCCCTGCGCCGCATGGCGGTCACAAAACCCCTCAAGCTGGTGATAGACAATTACCCGGAAGATCAGGTTGAGGAGATGGAGGCGGTCAACAATCCGGAAGATCCTGCCGCAGGCACGCGCAAGGTCCCCTTTTCCAGGGTGCTTTATATCGAGCAGGACGATTTCCGGGAGACGCCTCCGCCGAAGTACTACCGCCTGTATCCGGGCAATGAAGTCCGCCTGCGCTATGCTTATTTCGTGAAGTGCACGCACGTAGTCAAGGACGATGCCGGCGAGGTGATCGAGGTACACGCGACCTACGATCCATCCACCCGCGGCGGCGATGCCCCGGACGGGCGCAAGGTCAAGTCCACGATTCACTGGCTCTCTGCTGCCCACGCCACGGAAGCGGAATTCAGGATGTACGACCGGCTCTTCATGAAGGAGGATCCGGAAGAAGGCGAGGAAGGCTTCCTGGCTTGCCTTAACCCCGATTCGCTACACATCCTGAACGGGTATGTAGAGCCGCTGCTCGCCGAAACGAAGCCCGGCGATCGCTTCCAGTTCGAGCGACTGGGGTACTTTTGCAGCGATCCGGACTCGACTGAGGAGAAACCGGTGTTCAACCTGACAGTGACGCTGAAGGACACGTGGGCGAAGATCGAGAAGAAGTCTAAATAGCAACATCTTCTCAATCATCCCATGATAAAAGAGCCGCTTCCCGAAAGAGCGGCTCTTTGCTTTCCTTTATCTTTTTCATCTTTGCTAAAGAATTCGGACGAGCAGCAAAATCAGCACGATCACCAAAAGGACATGGATCAAATTCCCGCCTCCGCGCCGCCTCACCCGGCCTCCCCAGCCGAAAGCGCCCACCAGCCATAGTATCAACAGGATCACAATAATTGTCTCTAGCATTGCAGCTTCTCCTTTTTCATTCAGGACAACTCAAGAGTCATTGTTGTGTTTATCTGGTGTGCGCCTGTGGCGCACATAGGTGGTTGCCGGCTTGTTCGCGGCATTGAGCAACGCCAGGATACCGAACACGACAATAAAACCAAACAGGACGTGGACAAGCGAGATCTGCGAACCGGACTGTCTTTCGTCCGGAGCAAGGATGAGGGCACCGGACTCCTCATTCGCATGGGCAGAACCATCCTGCATCGCCGGCGCCCCGTCCGGCATGCGTGGTTCACTGGGCAACCCCGCCGCGACAAAACCAAAAATTCCCCACAGCAGGAAAAAGACAATCAATGTCCATACGTAGGTCTGTCTTCTATTCATGCGAATTCCTCTGACCTGATGGGCAATGGCCTCGCCGCTGTTTCCAGCAGACGACTCATCAGCGCCAAACACATCCTTCCCAGGTGTAGAGTCCCCACTTTTTGATGTGTGATTCTTAACGAGCCTGCACCGAAGATGTTATCCCCTCTACAATTGGCTTCTGTTCGAAATCCAACGCGGTCCGCGCGTTAGTTTTGTTCTAAAATCTGGATGGCTTTCTGCAGACGCTGCAAAACCTTCTCTTTGCCAATCACTTCCATCGACTCGAACAACGGCGGGCTGACCTTCTGTCCCGTCACTGCGACGCGCAGGATTCCGAAGACCTGTCCGGCACTCCACCCGGATGATTCCACAAATTCGCGCAGCGGCGGCTCGGCGGTCTGATGGGAGATATCCGGCAAAGCGGCAAGGATCTCATAGCATGTACGAGCGATATCCGCGGACTGTTTGGAATCAAGGCCCTTTGCCACAAGGTCTTCTGCATCCGGCTCCACGGACTCTTTGAAGAAGAAGGCTGCAAACGTAAGGCAATCGTCCAATGTGACCAGACGCTCACGGATCAATGACGTGACCTTGAGCAGCGTACCATCATCGACCGCGAGCCCCGCTTCGGTGAAATAGGGCTTGATACGCCGAGCCAGTTCCTGGATCGTGAGCAGGCGGATGTGCGTGCCATTGAAGTGATCGAGCTTTTGGAAGTTGATGGCCGCGGGAGATGGGGTCAGGTTGTCGATGCCGAAACGCTGGATCATCCCATCCAGAGTCATCACGTCGTCCTCAGGGACGCCCCAGCCCATCAACGCGATCCAATTCAGGACACCTTCGGGGATATAGCCCAGTCCCTTGAAGTCATCTACAAAAATCGAGTACCCATCCTTCATAGCGGCAGCTGTATCCCGTTTGCTCATCTTGCCCTTGCCGCTCGGCTTGAGGAACACAGAGAGATGCACCCAGACGGGCTCCTGCCAGCCGAAGGCTCGCACGATTTGCACGTGCAGTGGAAACGTAGATAACCACTCCGAGCCGCGCAGCACATGCGTAATCTCCATCTCGTGATCGTCCACGATTACCGCCAGATGATAGGTGGGCAAGCCATCGGACTTCATCAGCACATAATCATCGAGGTACTTGTTCTCCGTAACAATATCGCCGCGCAAATGATCATGGGCGATCGTCGTGCCTTCGTACGGCATCTTGAAACGGATGACATACTTTTCCCCCGCAGCAATGCGGCGAGCAGCGTCATCCGGATCGAGCTGGCGGCACAGGCCGTCATAGCGGACGCGCTCGACCTTGCGTGCCTCCTGCTCCTTGCGCATCTGGTCCAGCCGCTCCGGCGTGCAGAAACATGGATAGGCGTTTCCCTGCTCAACCAGCTGCCTGGCATACTGTTGATAGATCTCGCGGCGCTCGGTCTGGCGGTAGGGTCCAAACTTGCCGCCGTGAACGGGGCTTTCATCCGGGGTGATCCCGAGCCAGTCCAGGCTGCGCAAGATCTCTTCTTCTGAGCCAGGCACGAATCGCTTCTGGTCAGTGTCTTCGAGGCGCAAAACGAATTGTCCACGGGTCTTGCGAGCAAGCAGGTAATCGAAGAGAGCCGTGCGGGCGCTGCCGAGATGAAAGCGTCCGGTCGGCGACGGTGCCATGCGAGTACGTGCGGGTTTCATTTCAGAGTCCTCCAATCACCCGCCCTCCGGCCTTCAGGACTCTTCCCAAATCCCCAATTGTAAGTTCGGATAATTATTGAAGGAACTTCGGGTGGATCTGGGAGGGCCGGTGGGGATAGGGTTCAAAAATCCAGCTCCCTGTGACGCATGGCAACGCTTTGCACCAACCCAATGCCCAGCATCAAAGAGGTGAGTCCGCTACCGCCATAGCTGATAAAGGGCAGCGGTAGTCCTGAGACCGGCACGATGTTCAAGTTCACGCCGATGTTGACCATACCCTGGAAAAAGATCAAAGTTGCTACGCCGTATGAGATACACATCCCCGCCACGTCCCGCGCCTTTTGAGCAGTGCGCAGACACCTCCAGATGATGAGCACCAGAATGACGACGACGAGCAGCGACCCGACCAGTCCAAATTCTTCTGAGATTGCCGAGAAGATGAAATCGGTGTGGCGCACTTTGAGGAATCGAAACTGGGTCTGGGTGCCATGCATATAGCCCTGCCCGTACAGACCGCCGGAACCAATCGCAATGAGCGCCTGCTGCACGTTGTACGTCGCGCCGAAGGTCGCATTGGGGTCAGGGAGCAGAAAATTCGCGATCCGCTCCTGCTGATACTCCTGTAAGAATGGAATGCGAATGCCCAGGACCGAAAGCGTCGCCACACTTGCAAGACCGATAAAGCCAGCCACAGCAAACAGGATCAGATGCTTGATCTGAATCCCATTGAACCACAACAGGGAACCGAGCAGCACCATCATAACCACCACGTTGCTCAGGTTGGGCTGCAACAAGATCCAGATCGCAAGCGCCATCACCCACAAGAACGCCCCAAAGATCCAGCGCAGCGTGCGGGGCTGATTCTGTGTTACATCGAAATAACGCGCCAATAACAGGATCGCAGCGATCTTGGCGAACTCGGTCGGCTGCACGAACAACACGCCGACTTGAAACCAGCGCGCTGCACCAAAAACCGCCTGTGCGCTCAAAAACAGGGCAAACAACATGATGCCCATGACGAATGCGATCCATTTGTACAGCGCCATCCAGTTACGGTAGTCAATGGATGCAACCACGAACATCAATACCACCCCTGCTACGGCGAAATAGATCTGGCGGTTGATCAGGGGCACCAGCTCTTCGTTTCCGGCAATGGCTGAGCGGATCATGGTCGTGCCAAACGCAGTCGCAAGAACGACCGCGCCCAGCAACCAGAAATCGAAGTAGCGCCAGGAGGTAGAAGCTTTGCGCAGCATACCGCGACTTACTTGGATCTTTTGGCGCGGCGCCGCGCGGCTTTCAGAGGGATATCCGCCACAAGCCGCTGAGAGCGTCCATCATGCTCGACGCCGAACTGCATAGCCTGCGCGTCGATCTCCACATGGCGCGAGATGGTGGCGATCAGATCGTCTTTGAGAGAATCCAGCTCGGCCGGAGTCAGATCGGTACGATCATGAATGAGCACGAGCTGCAGGCGCTCCTTGGCGCTATCGGCGCTGTTTCTCTTCCCGAATAAGCGGTCGAAGAAGCTCATCTCATTTCCTCCCCGCCAGGCGCTGGAGGCGCTCCCAGAATCCCCCGGTATGGTTCAACTCAAGGAAAGGCACATTTTCACCGCGCAACCGCTTTGCGATATTGCGAAACGCCTGCCCGGCTCTGCTCTTGGGATCGAACGCCACGGGCGCGCCGCGGTTCGAGCCGATGATCACGTTCTCATCTTCCGGCACAATGCCGATCAGCTCAACCGCCAGCAGATCGAGGACATCGTCTGCAGAAAGCATGTCGTGGTTCTTGACCAGGGCTGGATTCAAGCGATTGATGATCAAAGCGCCCGGTCCCTTTTCCTCTGCCTCCAGGATCCCGATAACCCGGTCTGCATCCCGCACTGCCGAGACCTCCGGGTTGGTCACCACCAGAACCCGATCGGCCGGGGCGATGGCGTTCTTAAAACCGCGCTCGATGCCGGCTGGCGAATCGATCAGAACAAAATCGAAGTCGTTGCGCAGATCCTTGATGAGGCGGTTCATGTCACTTGGAGAGACGGCATTTTTGTCACGCGTTTGCGCCGCAGGAATCAAATAGAGCTCGGGCAGCTTCTTATCCCGTATCATAGCCTGCTTCAGGCGACAGCGACCCTCGATCACATCGACGATATCATATACAATCCTGTTTTCCAGCCCCAGGATCACATCCAGGTTGCGGAGACCGATATCACCGTCGATGCAGACCACTCTCGCCCCATCCAAAGCCAGTGCAACGGCAAGGTTGGCAACGGCGGTGGTCTTGCCTACTCCGCCCTTTCCGGAAGTGATAGTAATTACTTGTGCGGGCATGTATTCATCCTATGATCGTTGATAAGAGCTCGTGAAATTGACAGTGCCTGCTGCCAGGAACCTTCATCCGGCAGACCAGAACTCCGTCTGCAGCTTTCCATCTCGGTTGATTCGCGCCATCTCAGGCCGCGGGTTGGCTCGCGGATCGAGCGGAGCCGCCACCTCCTCCGCAATGCGCAATTGCATGGGCGAGAGATCAAGGGCGCAGATCACCGACTTGCGGTTTCCCTTCGCGCCGGCATGGACCATGCCACGCAGGCGGCCCCAGATCACGACGTTGCCTTCGGCGATGATCTCGGCACCCGGGTTTACATCGCCCAGAACGACCACGTGCCCCGAAAACTCGATCCGTGTGCCGGAGCGCAGTGTACGGTTGAGAAAAAGAGCCGTCTCCTCGCCCAGATCTTCCACCGAAAATTTACGGTTCTCTTCCGGGCGTGGCTTGGAGATGCGCGTGGCTAATCCCAGCAGCTGCGCGGTCTGTTCCGTCGTGGGCGATTCGCTGATCACAGCCCAGAGAGAGATACCCCGCTCCGACAGCTGGTCCCGCAGCTGGACAAGCTCATTCACATGCAGGATCTGGCTGGCAACGTCGAGCGCCAGGCGCGCCCCCTGGAAAAAAGCAGGCTTACCATCCACCTGGGCAAGCAACGCCAGACGCTGCTCCTCCCAGGGAGCATCATCCAACGAGACGAGCAATCCGTCGCGTAAGCCTTTGATCTGGATGGAAGAGTTCGTCTCGTTCATCAAAGCCCAATTCTTAGATGGATAATCGCTGAATTATAGCATGGCGGAAGGGCGCCTTTCGCCGACTAATTGCTTGGAGGCTGCCCCAGATCGATGGATTTCAGCTCGAAATAGGCTTGCATCACGCGCGCTACGATGGGCGCCGCAACCGAGCCGCCTTCGCCGCCATGATAAGCGAATGCCAGGATGACGATCTCAGGGTCATCGTAGGGAGCATACGCCAGCGTCCATGCATGGGTTGGCCAGGAGCCGAACTGGCATTGCTGCAGCTCACGCGCTACATCGTCGCAGTATTCTGCCGTGCCCGTCTTTCCTGCCACTGCGATCGGGATCGGGACCAGCTCATTGAAGACCTCGTACAATGTTCCCAGCGGCTCTTCGCTTACTGCCAGGCGCGTCCCGCTGCGCACAGCCTCCACCGCATCGGGGCGGACGATCTTGAAATTTTCGGTGGGATCGCAATAGCCGACATCGCAATTGAAGATCTGGATCATGGGCGTCTCGGTAATATCCCACTTTATGTTCGGTGTGAACGGCGAGATCTGATAACTGCCTTCCGGCGGCCGCAGGAGAGGATTTTCACGATCCGAAGGGTCCACGTAGAGCATCTGAGTGCGGCCCGCCTGGTCCGTCACCTCTTGCACTTCATAGACCCGGAAATTCTCGGGGTCGAACCAGACCGGGATCACACGGTCTTCATTGTTCCGGATCTCGCGCACAATGGTCGGCTGCATGAGCCTGCCACGGTTGGCAATCGTCGCCCCGGACATCAGGACCTGGAGAGGTGTTCCCAAAACCAAGCCCTGTCCCACGCTGGCAATATACGTATCACCGGTGGACCAATTCTCGCCCTGGTTGATGCGCTTCCACTTGGGATCTGGTATTAATCCATCCTCCTCACCCGGCAGCTGGATACCGGACCGGGCGCCATAACCGAGTGCTCTGGCATACTCTCCCAGCCGGAAAATGCCAAGACCGCCCCCATCGATCTCGCCTTCGAATCCGCCTCCGAGCTTGTAAAAGCAGACGTTGCTTGAGTACGCGATGCAGTGGAAGAAATCGAGCGCCCCAAACCCGGCTTCGTTGATCACGCCGTTGCGGTTATAAATCCAATCCACAAAGGGACGTGAGTTCCTCTCGGTGCAAAGATCGGTGGGCCGGAAGCGCTCGCACAGCTCGAGCTTACCTGGCGTCACGATGATCTGGTCGGCTGTCACGACGTACTCGTTATACGCGCCGGTGGCAGTCGTCAGCTTGAACGTGGAGCCTGGTGGATGCTCAGCCGAGATGGCATTATTCACCAGCGGACGCCGCGGATCTTGCACCAGCTGCTCGTAGTAATAACCTGGGATGAAGCGCGCCATCCGATTGTTCTCGAAGGTCGGGTAGTTGACCATCGCCAGGATCTCCCCGGTCTTCGGGTTTATGGCAATCACGATCCCACTCGAGATGCGGATATCGCCGAAGAATGTATTCCAGAAATTGATCTCATCGATCAGTGCAGCCTCTGCTGCTTTTTGGAGCCGCGTATCGATTGTCAGCACAACGTTGTTGCCTGCTATGGGCGCAATCGGCGGCTCAAGATTGCGCTGGACGGCGCCTGCAACGTCCCTCTGCACTACGCGCAATC
>DATHTH010000285.1:0-3843 GCA_035463495.1 Anaerolineales bacterium
AACCCGCATTGCCTCTCGCAAGACTCTGATCCGCTCACAGATCTTGAGTCCGAGAGAAATCGAGTAAAGGTCCACGCTGGCATCCGGAATATCGATCAGGGAATGTGCATCTAGCACACATAGCTCTACTGGCACTCCCGAGCCTGCCAGCTTCTTCTGTGCAATGACAAGCATTTGCGGGCTGATGTCGGATGCGATTATCCTTTGCCCTTGTTGAATTTTCTTATGACTGAGCACCCGCAGGATAACATCGCCTGTCCCGGTGGCGCAATCGAGCAGCCGGGTCCAGGGCTCCCGCCCGATCTCCTGTGCTACTTTCCGTTTCCATAAGCGGTGAATGCCAAGGCTGAACAGGTCGCAGAGCAAGTCATAGCGGCTGGCAATTCGCCCAAAAACGTCGTCCTGCTCCGTATAGAATTCGGCCGCATTCTGCTTTATCGCCATACATTCACCCACACCGCCATCTGCGACTCGCCGCGGTTTGCCCAGAGAAAATAGGGAATGAATTTCAGCGGCTTGCCATCGGTTGTCCTGCCGTGGATAACGACGCAGCCGCCAAGCAGATCCGGAATGAACTCGTCGTGTAATGAAGGCGGATCGAGCTTCGTGTTTAAGATATCAATCCCGGGGTTATCGACACTCTCGAGACAATAGACCAGGGGTCCGCGTGTGACTGCCACCTTGCCCGCATGACCTTTGACCTTTGGATGTGCCCGGTGCAACCTGATCGAGACATCGAAATTATATTCAAGCATCTCGCCCTTCGGAGACCAGACCTGTGAGAGCGTTTCGTACTCGGCCGTGCATGGATCAAAGCCCGACGCAGCGCGCCCTTCATCAGCAGAGGCTGCAGCCCAGGATGGCTTGCGCAGATGGACGGTGAAATCCCGCCGCGTTTCAGGCTGGATGTGAATCTGGACTATCCCATCCCACGGCAATCCTGATTTGATGTTGACCTGTACCGATCCACCGAGATCCACCGCCGTTTCGCTGCTCACATACTGGTGTATCCACAGATCGCCTTCTTCACACGAATAGATATATTTTCCCAGGTCCGCAAAGGTGCGTGAAAGGTTGGATGGGCAGCATGGGACGATATACCATTCCTTGCGCGTTACTCCTCCATGCACTTCGAGCGGATTGTTATAGAGATAGGTATCGCCGTCCTGCCCCATCCCCACGTTCGTGGCGTTATAAAGCTGCCACTCGAACAGGTCGCTGTAGCGCGCCTCCTTCGTGAGCAGCGCCATTTCCCAGCTCCAGAGCAGGCTGGCGATGGATGCACAGGTTTCGTTGTAAGCGTACTTTGGATTGAGCTCGTAATCCCTGCCGAATCCTTCGATTTCGGGCGCCGATCCCAGTCCGCCGGTGATGTACATGCGTCGCGTCACCATCCGCTCCCAGGCTTGTTCCAGTGTGGAGAGCATGTTTCCATCCCGGGATTGTTTTTTAAACACAACGGGCTCAAAGGAAAAACCTTCAGAGACGTTCTCTTGTGTCCTTCGTGTCAAAAGCTCTGGCTTCTCGCGCAGGAGCATGGCAATCGCCGTTTGCAGGTACCCAAATCGCACGCTGTGTCCGGCGGGCTCGGTCTGCTTCTCAACGGGCGCATGCTGCTGAGCGTATCGTCCACTCAAGGCATTGAGGTACCAGCGCAGCGGGCTGAAGCGCGGTTTCGGGGCGAGGTTGCCTCCTGGAAGCTGGAAGGACACCTGCTCCGGATGCTGTGCAAGAAAAGCCTTGCGCCGATCCCTGACCAACGCCTCTCGTTTCTTATAGCTGTTGAATTCCCGCAGCAGATGTAGAGGAAAGAATGGAATTCGCCCGCGGCCTTCCACGAACCGCCGCGCCAGCTCGAGATATTCCGCTTTTTTCGTCACGCGGTAGAGACGGATCAGGGCGATCTCGATCTCTTCATGCCCGCAGGTCTTATCGTTGGAAGCATTCAGAAAATCGCGCACGAGCAGGTCCGCGGCTTTGATGCACAGGTCCAGCAAATCGCGACGGCCCGTGGCTTCGTAATGAGAGACGCCCGCTTCGATCAAATGCCCGTGGCAGTACAGCTCGTGCTCGATCTGCAAATTGACCCAGCGCTGTCCCGGAAAGTGGATCTGGTTGTAGGTGAACAGATAGCCGTCGGGCATCTGGGCGCGGGCTAGAAGCACGATGAATGAATCCATGAGGGCGCCAAGCTGTGGATCGGGATGCCACGTATAGATACGTGAGGCGGCGTCCAACCATTTGTAGGCGTCCGAATCGGCGAAGAAGTAACCCTCGCGAAAGCCTGCTTTTTCCCCGGCCGCGATGCGGAAGTTATCAATGCAGCGCGTGGCTTCCAGCTGCTCCCATTGATGAAAGATGGCTTTCTTTGCGTTTACGTCGAGCCGCGTCGACCAGAACGGGTCATTGATGGCGACATCATGAGCGGCAAGTTCTCGCATGAAGATCTCCTGGATGTATTATAGTAAGCTCTCTGATTTTTGACGCGATAATTATCGAATGGCTATATAATATCCGCAACCCCGTTGGAAATACAGAGTGAGGAGAGCGTCCATGCTTCGAACCGATGTGTATGAAGGCTTGCTGGCAGAGACTGTGACCCTGGCTGGCACGAACGGCGACTGGATCAACGCGTACCTGGCGCGCCCGCTTGGAGCAGGTCCTTTCCCCGCGATGGTGCTCGCGCATCACATGCCGGGCTGGGACGAATGGTATCACCAGACGACGCTCAAGTTTGCGCTGCATGGATACATCACGATCACGCCCAACCTGTACTTCCGCGCCGGGCACGGCACGCCGGAGGACGTGGCAGCCAAAGTGCGGGGCGAGGGCGGAATTCCTGACGATCAGGCTGTCGGAGACCTGGCAGGGGCGATGCGCTACGTGCGTGCTCTACCGTATAGCAACGGAAAGGTGGGCGTCTTCGGCACATGCTCCGGCGGACGGCATGCCTATCTGGCTGCCTGCAGGACCCCGGGGTTCGACGCGGTGGTGGATTGCTGGGGCGGGCGCGTCGTCATGCCTCCGGACCAGCTCAATCCGAAGACGCCGGTCTCCCCGGTGGACTACACAAAAGACTTAAGCTGCCCGCTTCTCGGTCTTTTTGGGAACGAGGACAGCAACCCCACGCCTGAGCAGGTGGACCAACACGAGGCGGAGCTGAAGAAGCACGGCAAGGATTACGAGTTCCACCGCTACGATGGCGCGGGTCACGGGTTCTTCTACGAACACCGTCCCGCCTATCGCCAGGCGCAAGCAGTGGATGGCTGGGGGAAGATCTGGACGTTCCTTCAAAAACACTTAAGATCCTAAGCGTTTTCGCACCCGGCTGGTGACCCTGCTTGCGGGATCTTGCCGGCTGAGCTACCGGTTAGCAATGGAAACTTTTAGGACCTGACGGTAAGGAGATATTCATGTGCACCATGATCGTGGAAAAGATAAAGATAGACGGCAGCGCCAGGGGCTCGGGCGGATGGTTTGAGCTGAAAGAAGCAAATGTATCCTATGATCATCCCTTCGAGGCGCCGTTTGAGCACGCCCTCAACATTGATTTTGTAAATGAATCGGAGGGACCTTCGGCGCGAGTGGCCGTGGAGCTTAGCGAGCAGGCTGCCCGCGAGCTGGTGAAGACGATCCTGGCCGTGCTGGACCAGGCGCAGGTGGGCGGGCATCTTGAGATCGAGAGGTCACTATGAAACGAGTCTTGATCTTGGGCGGCGGCTTTGGCGGGATTGCCGCGGCGCGGCGCCTCAGGGAGCGCCTGGATGAAAGGGATGAAATCATCCTGGTGGACCGGCGTGACCACTTCATGGTCGGGTTCCGTAAGAGCTGGGCGCTGGTGGG
>DATHTH010000286.1:0-62435 GCA_035463495.1 Anaerolineales bacterium
GTCTCCACCAGCGCAATGCGAAGCGGGGCATCGATACTGCGGGCGAGAGATTCGAAAATCCGCCCGCCTGCGAGAGAAGTTTCCCCTGATCCGAGAAATGCAATTTGTCCGAGTGCCATGTGAGCCTCTATAACGAATCGGATGCGGCGTTCAATGTATCTATTACATGCAAGAGTTCCTGGTTGGAAGGAATGTCAGACATCGAGTGCCCGTAATGGGCGTAACGGACATAACCTTTCGCATCCACGACACAATTCAGGGGCATGCGCCCCAGCTTGAAGAGATTGACTTCCTGCCTGTACGTTCGCGCCACCAGATGGTCCTCATCGGGCAGGCCGATGAACGGGATCCTTTCATTTTTCCAGTACTGCCGGAACACGCCCGGCGGGTTGGGTCCCACTGCCAGAATCTCTGCCCCGCGCCGTTTGAATTCATCATATCCATCCCGCAGGCGCGCTAACTGCGCGCGGCAGTACGGTCACATGAACCCGCGCAGGAAGGAGAGTACCACCGGCTTGCCCCGAAAATCGGATAAGCGCACGGAATGACCGTTGACATCGCTCAGCTCAAACTCAGGAGCCAATTCTCCCGGTGTGATCAATTTCGTCATTGGCTGATTTCTTTCAGAAAACGTGATGTTGCCTTAACCACCTGAGCCTGCTGATCAAGCCGCGCAATTTTGGCTGGCTTATCCCCTGCCTGGAGACCATAATCGCCAAACTGAGAATGGTTCCCGCCCTGGATCGAAACAAACTCTGCATCTACGGGAAGTAAGGCACGCGAACTCTCAAAAACATCCACACTGCTTATATCCTGCGTGCCATAAATGGAAAGGACTTTGAGATCTGATTCTTTGAGTGAGTCGCTGCCTGGATAAGAAGCCCAGAGCACGAGCCCATCCACAGGGTTTGCCGATGCATAGGATGCCGCCGCGACTCCACCCACCGAATGTCCACCGATCACCCAGTGTTGAATGGATGAAGAGGCAGCGACCGCACGATCTGCCGCGTTGAGATCGAGCATAGCAAGATTCAGACGCACAGGCACCAGGATGACAAGATATCCCTGTTTGGCGATCTCACGAAGCGGTGCTGCATAGGCACGGGCATCCACTCTTCCGCCGGGATAAAAGACGAAAGCTGTCGTCGGTTCTGAACCTGCAGGCCTGAACGTGATCAGCTCGTCTTCTGTCACGATCACCTGTGAGTCCGATTCCAGTGCCGAAAACGCCTCCGGTGCAGGCCGTAAGGGTGTCGAAGCCCACAGGATGAATCCCGAGATCCCGACCATTGCAACGACCACGACCCCTGCGAAAATGCGTTTCAATAGCTTCACAATTCTGTTCCTGCTTGCCGGTCCAGATGCCAGGCAGCGATGACTCCATAGGATTTATTCCAGCAATGACTTTGCTTTTGCCCAGATTTCGTCGAACATCGGGACAGTCAATTTGCCCGTGAGCGTGTTCTGCTGGCTGGGATGGTAGGAACACAGCACCCAGGTTCCGTTGTCCATGCGGTAAAGGGCGCCGTGCCCGAACTTCCAGGCTGAATTTCGGATGGAATATAGACGCAGGATCCTCTCAAAAGCTATCCGACCCAGGCAGACGATCACTTTCGGTTTGAGAATTTCCAGGGTCCGCACGAGAAAAGGCTGGCAATTGTCCAGTTCGGAGGGAGCGGGCTTATTGGCAGGAGGCGCACAGTGCGCCACTGCTGCAATGTACAGGTCTTTTAGGACCAAACCATCATCCCTGGAAATAGCGGTCGGCTGGTTGGAAAATCCGGCGCGATAGAGAGCAGGGAAGAGAAATCCACCCGAGGCGTCTCCGGTGAATACGCGCCCGGTGCGGTTCGAGCCATGGGCGCCCGGCGCCAGCCCGACGGCCAGCACGCGCGCTTCAGGGTCGCCAAATCCGGGCACTGCCCTGCCCCAGTATTCCTGGCCGCGGTAGGCTTTGCGCTTGACCCGCGCTACCTCTTCCCGCCAGGCGACGAGGCGCTCACATTTAGAACAGGAGATGATCTCCCGATTGAGTTTCTCCAATTCATTCATAGGACAATTGTATACTGAGTCTTGTAACTTTTTGCGCAAACCTGCATACTATTCCATAGGGATGTCTGTGCTTACCTTCGAAGAGCTGTATCTCGCCTATTCGCCCGATGTCTATCGCTTTGCCTGCTGGTTGACAGGCAACGCGACAGAGGCAGAAGATATTACCTCGGATACATTCTTTCGGGCCTGGATGAATTTCAAGACCATTCGGATGGAAACGCTCCGGCCGTATTTATTCACGATTGCTCGCAACATGTATTTGGAATCGCGGAGAAAAACAAATAATCACCGCCCTGTAGCAGAAAGCTTTGCGGAGCATGGGTCAAGTGTAGAACAGATTATTGAAAGAAAAGGTGAGCTCGATGCGGCTCGACATCTCTTATTACATCTACCGGAGATCGACCGATCGGCATTTGTATTACGTGTTCAGCACGACCTGCCATATGCCGAGATCGCCCGCATCCTGGGCGTATCGGAAGCCAGTGTCAAGGTAAAAGTCCATCGGGTGCGCAAGAAGCTATTCGAGGACTATCGTGAAAGGAATTCCTATGAGTGAACTTAGCCAGAATGTGATCATGGATCTCATGCCCCTGTATTTAGCCGGCGAGGCCAGCGACGATACTACGGCACTCGTGAAACAGTATATTGATTCGAATCCAGAGATCGCCGAGATCGTCGATCAGATGAGGAAGGCGGAAGCAATGAACGAGGCGCCGATTCCCTTTTCAAAGGAGGTCGCGATTAAGACATTTCAAGAAGCCAAAAAATGGATGGTCATTCGGACCTTAGGGCTGGCATTTATTATCGGCTTTTTCAGTGTAACCGCGCTCATCATGACCTATGCCTTCTTCTATTTCATGCGGTACGGCAGCCCGCCCATTTAAAGGATCAGCATCGCATCCCCAAAAGAGTAGAAGCGATATCCCTCCTGGATGGCGCTTTCATAGGTTTTCAAGATTCTCTCCCGCCCCACAAACGCGCTGACCAGCATCAGCAGCGTGGACTTTGGCAGGTGAAAATTCGTGATCATTGCGTCGACGACCTGGAATTGATAACCGGGCAAAATGTACAGCGATGTTGGACCGACGAAGGGCAATATTCGGTCATTCGATACTCGCTCCTCGAATATCGAATATCGGGCTGCAGTCTCGACGGTTCGCACGGAGGTCGTGCCGACCGCAACCACTCGCTTCCCCTCCTGCCTTGTTTGATTGATGGCGTCCGCCGTCTCCGGAGGCAGCTCGCACCACTCGCTATGGATCTTATGCTCCTGAGGGTCATCCTCATTGACCGGCGCGAACGTGTCCAGGCCCACGTGCAAAGTGACGTAGGCAACCTTAATCCCCTTGGCCTGCAGCTCGTCCAGCAAGCGCGATGTGAAATGGAGTCCTGCCGTGGGCGCGGCGGCCGAACCCGGCTCTCGGGCATAGACCGTCTGGTAGCGCTCCGGGTCTGCCAGTTTCTCATGGATGTATGGTGGCAAGGGCGTGTTCCCCACCCGGGAAAGATAGGGCTCGATCGGTTCCGAAAACTTGATCAGGCGCTCAGACCCATCCAGTTGCTCAATAATTTCGGCGTTCGGTCCATTCTCTACCTCTATTGATTTGCCTATACGCAGACCCTTTCCTCCGACCAGGGCTTCCCAGGTCAATTCGTCGCGCCGGCGCAGGAGAAGGAGTTCGACGCGCCCGCCGGTCGCTTTGCGGGCATAGAGTCGGGCAGGGATGACGCGGGTCTGATTCAGCACCAGCAAATCCCCGGGGCGCAAGTACTCATCGATATCTCGGAAAATGCGATGCTCCAGATCCCCCGTGGCGCGATACAGGACTAACAAACGGGAGGCGTCACGCGGCTCCACAGGAGTCTGCGCGATGGAAGATTCGGGCAGGTTGTAGTCGAAGTCCGAGGTCTTCATAACGTTTGAGAGCGGCGATGTGCGATGTGCAAACGTTATCGATTAAAGAAACGGATGATCACGTTTAGAATTATAGTAAGCAATATCGAAAGCACACACGAGGTCACGATGGGAAAGTAAAACAGTCCGCTGCCTCTCTCGATGCGGATATCCCCCGGCAGCCTGCCAAAAGGAATTCCCATTCGCGAAGCAAGATACACCCCTCCGCCAACCAGGATCAGTATGATCCCGCCAATCACTAACCAACGAGCAATATTTTCCATAACTCTATCCTGTCATTGCGAGTGAACAGCTCTGCTGTGAGCGAAGCAATGACACTTAAAGAAGCCTTTGCTGTCCTTCTTCCTTCCACTCCATTTTCAGGTGCTGGTATGCAGATTTCGTTGCAATGCGTCCCTGGGCGGTGCGGTCGAGGAAACCAAGCTGCAGGAGATAAGGCTCGACGACGTCCATGATCGTGTCCTGCTCCTCGCTGATGGAAGCAGCAATGGTGTTGAGCCCGACCGGTCCGCCGCCATATTTCTCGATGATGGTCCTGAGCACGCGCCGGTCGATGTCGTCCAGACCGAGGGGATCGACCTGTAGCAGATCCAGCGCTTCTTTGGCGATCTTTGAGGTGATCTTCCCATCTGCACGTACCTGTGCATAATCACGGACCCGGCGCAGGAGGCGCAACGCAACACGCGGCGTCCCGCGGGCGCGGCGGCCGATCTCCTCGACCCCGCCCGGTTCGACCTCCACCTTCAGCATCGCGGCGGCGCGCTGCACAATCAATTTCATGGCGTCCAGGTCGTAATAATCCAAACGATAGACCGCGCCGAAACGTGCGCGCAGCGGAGCTGTAACCAGAGCCAGCCTGGTCGTCGCGCCGACCACCGTAAAACGCGGCAACTTCAAGCGTATCGAACGCGCCGACGGTCCCTTGCCGATCACGATATCCAGGGCGAAATCCTCCATGGCGGGATACAGCACCTCTTCCACCGCCCGCCCGAGGCGATGGACCTCGTCGATGAACAGAACATCACCTGCCCGCAGGTTGGTGAGAATGGCAGCCAGGTCGCCGGCACGCTCGATGGCGGGTCCCGCCGTCACTTTGACGTTGACGCCCATCTCGTTGCCAAGCACATGCGCCAGGGTGGTCTTCCCCAAACCGGGCGGTCCGTAAAACAGAACGTGATCGAGGGCTTCGCCGCGCTGGCGCGCAGCCGCAATGAGAATCGCAAGGTTTTCCTTGACCTGGTTCTGCCCGATCAGGTCGGTCAGTTTTTGCGGACGCAGGGCATGATCGACGCGGTCATCCGGCTTCGATTCGGGATCCAGCGGACGGGGTCGACCTGCACCGTCGGAGGGGCTAGTGGTCATATGTTCTATTATACCGTTTGAAGTGTGATTGCGAGCGCTCTGTGCCAAGCAATCTCCTGATAATAGATAGGTAAGGCTTATCACCTGATTAACTCGAAAAAGGAGATTGCTTCGCCCCCGGGGAGCGGGGCTCGCAATGACATCAAGTTAAAGTGAGCAGGGATGACAACTAGTGTCATCCCTGCTATTTACTCGTTGGCAGTCTGGCAATCTTGGTCAGTCGACTGTAGACCCATGACTTTGCGTCATCAGGTTTCCCTGATTTTGCTTTTCGGTTAGCCGGTCGGTCTTGACTAATACAACCTGCCTATTAGCTTTAGACACCTGGCTTTGCGTCACCGTCTTTCGGCGGTTTTGCTATTTTCGGCAGTCTGGCGATCTTGTCACAAGGATACATATGACGGAAGACCCATGACTTTGCGTCCCTGGATTTCTCGCAGGTTTGCTTTTTTCCGAGTGGATTCTATTATCGCGCAAAATAAATTAAAATACAAGAAGAATTCCATGAGATTTCCAGTTTCTAATCACTTCCTAATTGTTTGCACGGGACTCAAATATGACTTCCACCGTCATGCCCCATAGCACGCGCGGATCCACCTCTTCCGCTTGGATGCGGACAGTATAGATGACATCTCCCCCCTGCACCAGCGACGACTGGCTGATCTCGCTTACCGTCCCACTCATCGTGACAGCCGGCAAGGCATCCGCAGTAAACGTGACCGGCTGACCGACAGCCAGATCCACCACTTCCAGTTCGGTCACATCCGTAGTTTCCACGATCCAGGAGGACGTGTCAGCAACGCTCACAGCCCGCGCTCCCGCCGCTACCTGTTCACCGGCTTCGACCGAGACATCTAGCACCACGCCGTCGAACGGGGCGCTGAGCACATAATTCGAGAGCAGGTCCTCCGCCGCGGCGACCTGCGCCTCCGCGTTTTCCAGGCGCGTCCGAGCAAGGACAAGCTGATCCCCATTGGCACCTTCGCTGGAGAGCTCATACTGGTGCCTCGCCTCCGATTCGGCAGCCAGTGCCGCGTCGAGCGCAGCCCGGACGGTATCCCGCTCGCGAGTGATTTCTTCCAGGTTGCGGAGGGCTTCGTTGTGATCCTCCTGGGCTGTCTCCAGCTCGTCTTCGGCACTCTGGCGGCTGGCGTTGCCCTCGTCGAGGTCGCTGTACCGGTCGAATTCCTCCTGCGCCTCCTGCAGGTCTGCAGCGCGATCCTGGACCTCAGCCCGGGCGTCGTCGATGCGCTCCTCGATGTCCTCGACGTTGAGATCCTCCCATTCACGCTCGGCTTCCGCACGCACCTCCTGGGCATCCATGTAGGCTGTCCATGTGCTGGCAAGGTTCGAAGCTCCCGTACGGGTGAGAGTATCCAATGCCTGCTGCGCCTCGACCAATGCCAGCCGCGCCGCGGCTAGCTGGGCTTCTGCCTGATCTGCACTGGCAAGCCGGGCAAGCGGATCGCCCTCGCTCACCGGATCGCCGATCTGCACGTGAACCTCCTCCACGATAGCGGGTTGCTGAAAGGATAGATTTGCCGCACGGATTGGCCTGAGACGCCCTTCCGCAATTACGTCATTCGACGGGGCGACTGCCGGGGTGGGGTCCGGAGCGCTCGCGGTGGGCTGGTTCGCGCAGGCAGCCAGTCCCAGGATCACGAGCGTACATAGCAGCATAGATCGATAGAAATTGTTCTTCATTGAATCCTTCCATGAACTGGATTTACGGAATTGCATTTCGATTTCAGCGTCTGGGTAATACACCAATCGAGTAGTGATCTTGATACAGGCGCAAAGAGGATTCGCGGACCTCGACCACCATGCTTCTTACTCATACGCCAGCACCTCTCGAATGGTCAGCCGGGCAGCATTCCGCGCCGGCAGGATACTTGCAACGGCCGATAGCGCTAGAACCAGACCTAGCCAGATGGCATAACCCAGATACGTAAAGACGACCCCAATAGGCGATTCGAACACCGCCAGGCTGACGATGGTGGACAACAGATAGGTGAACGGAATGGAAAGGACGATCGCGAGCCCGAACGAGATCATGCCGATGAATACGCCCTCTGCGATTACCGTGCGCATCACAGCCCGGTCATCGGCGCCAATGGCGCGCATGATCCCGATCTCGCGCGTCCGCTCGAGCACATTCATGCCCATCGTGCCAGCCAGCCCCATCGAGCCCACAATCGCCGTCAGGATCGCCATAATCAGCAGGAATACCACCAAAATGTCCAGGCTCTCGACGGCGGTATCCAGCGAGGCGCGCCCGGCTTCTGCCACACGAACCCGGAATCCCATGTCCCGAAAATATTGATCCAGCTGCTCCGCTTTTGCGTCCTGGTAGGGACGATCGTGTCTCTCGGTCACCATCCGGAAGGAATAGGAACGGTTCGCCAGGTTGTTCAGTCGTGATACGTACTGGTACGGGGCGTATGCCAGCACCCCTTCGCGATCCACGAACTTAAAAATCCCAACGACTTCCCAGGTCTCGTTCCGGCCTTCGATCCGGAGCTGGATGGCATCCCCGGGCTGGAGTCCTGGGAAATGTTGCAGCGTGCCCTCGCTGACCGCCAGCTTACGGATGTCGTCCGCGCGGATCCAGCGGCCCGCCACCAGGATCGGCTCGATCAGCTGGCTGTCAGCCGGCGGGCCGAAGATATTGATGTTCTCGAGCACATCGCCCTTTTGATCCAGCAATTCGCCGCTGACAAATTGCCATCCCTCCACATGCAAAACGCCATCCACCTGCATGGCTCTTTGCTCCACCTCACGCAGGCGATACGGCACGTCGAAATCGAGCGAAACATCTGCCACAAAATACTTGCCGATCTGGCCGATGTAATCGTGCAGAGTAACACGCACATTGAAGACTGCGATGAAGATCGCCCCGCCCATTGTCAGGGTGAACAGCGTCAGCGCCAGGCGCCGTTTTCTTCGGAACGTGTTCCGTAAGGAGATCACAAAGGGACGAGGGATGTGGAGGCCGCGTTTCACCAGGATTCCTGTCAGCTTCAGCTGGATCCGGTCGAACCAGGAGAGTCGGGCGTCTGCTGCCCTGACCTGCTTCTCGTCCTCGGCGACGCCTCCGCTGAGGGCGCGCAGCACAGTAATTCGCGAGCCGCTGAGAACGGGCGCCAGCCCGGCGATGAGCGGCACCAGGATGCCCACCAGGATCTGGACGACCAACGCCGCGGGCACGATACGGTACCCCAGGAGATTGAAGTTCATCTCCCCGGCGATAAACAGCGCCAGCCCGTACGCCCCCTGACCGCCCAGCGGCACTGCCAGCAGCAGCGCCAGAAGGCTGAACGCCATGATCAGCGCCAGGTACATTGTCAGGACCTGGTGCCCTTGACCGCCAACCAGCTTGATCACACCGATATGCCGCAGGTGCTGATTGAGCAGGGCGTTCAGGGTGTTCGCGATCAATGAGCTGGACAGTAACACGATCAGAATGCCCAGCGCCATGAGGATGCCAAGGATCGCGTTGAGAGTATCTGCCAGAGGATGCTCATGAGTCTGCGAGAAGCGCGTCCGGATGACAATATGCCCGTTCTTTTCCAGTTTGTCCTTCAGGGTTGCACCCATCTCGCGAATAGCAAAGATATCATCGCCCCCCTGCGCAACAGTCACCAGGGCACGGTTGAATAGCTCAGGCTGCTCCAGATACGGGAGAGTCTCCATAGTGATATAGCCATACGGCGAGGCGAGAAAATCCCCTGCGCCCGCTGCGGTATCCTGCACGATGCCCACTACCGGAAGAGCGCGCGTGGAACCATCGGGGAGCTGAAACTCAAGGATGCCTCCGATGCCCGTTTCGAGGTGCTCGAGTGCATCCTGCTCCAGAAGCACCTGGCGCCTTTCCGGGACCGCAACACCCTGCACAAGCCTCAACAGGTTGATGGAATTCTGCTCGAACTCCTCGAAGGCAATCATGTCAAGCGTGGTCCATTTCTCAGTCCCCGGCACGCGCACACGGATGTTGAACACGCGCCGTCCCTCCGCTTCCTGCACGCCGCGCTGGTTCTGGATCGAATCCAGCACTTCCCCATCGAAGTTGGTCATCCGTAGCTCGATGTTGGCGGGCTCGTTTGCCGCATAAGAAGCACTCATATCATTCGAGATAATCTCGTACGCCCCGGCGATGACGCCGATCGAAAATACGCCCACGGCGATGGACAGAACCACCAGCAGCGTGCGCGCCTTGTTATCCAGGAGATCGTGAAATATTTTCCGCCAGCGAGGTTTCATGGAAACTTTTGCTTTCGGTTGAGGACTTTCGAGCGGGTACCGAGCGCCCGTTTGCTATCCCCAATGATCAAGCCATCTGAGATGGTGAGATTGCGCGTGGTGCGCGCGGTGAGGGATGGGTCATGTGTCACCATGACAACGGTCTTTCCGCGCCGGGACAATTCTTCGAACAGATCAATGATGGAGCCCGCCGATCTCGAATCCAGATTTCCCGTCGGCTCATCCGCCACCAGCAGAGGCGGGTCACACGCCAGTGCACGCGCGATCGCGGCGAGCTGCTGCTGCCCTGTGGAGACGAGCAGAGGAAGCTTGTGTTCGAAGCTACTTAAGCCGACCAGCCGGAGCACTGCCCTCGCCCGCTCCGGACGCTCATCGAAATCGTACATCTCCGCAAAGTCCATCGCAAGCATAACGTTCTCGAGTATGGTCAGCATCGGCAACAATTGAAAAAACTGGAAGACGATCCCCAGGTTCTTGCCGCGCCAGCGTGAACGCTGGCTTTCGGTGACACCCGTATATATATCCGTCCCACCAATGATCACACGTCCGGCGGTGGGATGGTCGATGCCGGTAATCATATTCAGCAGGGTGGACTTTCCGCTGCCCGATTTCCCGACAATGGAAACGAACTCGCCGCGCTGAATTGTCAGGTCGATGCCTTTGAGCACGGTGAATTCACCAGCCGCGTTCTTGAAGGTCTTCACCAGGTCGCGCATCTCGATCATTGTCTCGGTTCGCTGCGTCGGAGCGGGGACCGAATAGGTGGATCCGGCGCGGGGTGATTTCATTTTTGCCACCACCACTTTCTTCGCTTTGTGGTTTCTTCTTGAACGACTCCCAACTCTCCATCCGCGATACCCAGGGTGCGGCTGAAACGCGGCGCAAGAGACTGGTCATGGGTCACCATAACGATGGTCTTTCCCTGATCGCTCACCAGGTGTTCGAACACTTCGAAAATATGGTCGGCAGTCACCGAGTCAAGACTGCCGGTCGGCTCATCCGCCACCAGGATCGGCGGATCGTTGGCTAATGCTCGCGCAATGGCGACCCGCTGCTGCTGTCCGCCGGAAATATAGGCCGGCAGCTTATCGGCGTGTTCCTCGATCTCGACCAGCCGCAATAAGTCCAGAGCACGCGCCCGCGACTGCCTTGGGCTGAACCTGCCGCACAGGTCCATCGGCAAGGTGATGTTTTCGACCAGCGTCAGCATAGGCAGGAGCTGAAAGGACTGGAAGACGACCCCCAGATTACGCCCACGCCAGTGAGCAACCTGATCTTCACTGATGGTGTGGATGGCAACCGGAGAGCCATTTGCATGGATGATCACTTCACCAGAGGTCAGGTGATCCACGCCGGTGATCATATTGAGCAGCGTCGATTTCCCGGCGCCCGATTTGCCGATGACACCCACGAACTCGCCCCCCTCCACCTGAAGGTTGATGCCTTTCAGCGCGGTGAATTCACCCGCAGCCGTAGAATACACTTTTACGAGGTCGCGGACTTCGATGAGGGATGGGGTCGATCCGTTGGCAGACATAATTTTGTGACTCGTGCGTGGGGACGGCGGCCGGACTCCGCTCCGCCCCATAGCATGCACCGCAGACATACAAAAACGGTCGCCGGGGCAACCGTTTCGATAACGTGCCGTGTTGTTTCATTGTACTATTTTCCCCGGATTGTGACAAATTTCCTAATTTTAGATTTACTTTCTTTCCACCAAGAAACACGGGCAGCTGGACATATCCTGTGCAGCTGCCCGGTAGAGTAGCAATCTCAAAGTTTTATGATCGCGCCAGGCAATCCTAACGCTGAATTTTCTGCAACTCAGGATGCAACTTGAAGTTATGGGATGCGAACTCCTCTTCCGCGCTGAACGTATTATGACAGGTTTCGCAGGTATACCGGGAGTGCACCTGACGGTTATGCCGCTCCCACTCGACTCCACTGTCGAAGGTGGTACCGCATTCCTCGCACCGATACTCTTTCTCAGGCTCTTGAGACATAAATGTTCTCCTTTCTCATAAGGCTGTCCATCGCAGGCATATGGGAACAGCCTGAGCTTGCCTATATGCACTCCAATCGCTCAAGCCGTTTTCGTTGCCAGATTGATCGGGGTTCTCAACTAACGATTGCGAGTACTCTCTTGCTCTTGTTCGGGATGTGCTACGGCGGTATGCGCTTCCAGCTCGGTGAGCGAGTCAAACGTCCCGCCGCAGGCATCACAGGTAAATCGTGAATGCACGGAGCGGTTATGCCGCTCCAATTCAGCTGTACCATGGAAGATTGCCCCACACTCTTCACACTTGTACTCATCTTGTGCCATAAGAATTTCTCCTTTCAGCACTTCTCGTTCTATACGAGAACTACACGAACATACGCTAACTATCTGTCTGGCACATTGTTTAACGAGAGGTAGGCAGGCCTGTTACCGGGGAATGCTGACCTTCACAAACAATTTTTCTTTTGCGATCCTTGAAATATCCTGGCTGAGAGGTGCTCCCTGTTGCATGCGAATGCCAAGGGAGCGTGCGCTCATCGGAACATGCCGAACGTAATCGCAGAGTCGCTCTTCAACCGTTCGCTCGTCTAGCTCCGCCTCCGCATAGGCCTTCATCACTCTCCCGTGCAGAAGCAGAGAGACGGGTGCACCATGCCGCACATTTCGCCACCAGGTCCGCTCCCGGCTTGTCAGGATCCATAGATCGCTGCCTTTGCGATAAAAACCAACAGGGGTTGAATATGGCTTGCCACTCTTACGCCCCGTCACCGTGATCAACATGGTATTGCCCAGGAAAACATGCAACGGGGTGCGCAGGAAAAAGGTCACAAAATCGTTTCCGGTCATTGTAGCTCCTGAACAGGAGCAGACTTGATCTCCAAGCAAGAGTCACGGGACAAACGGCACGTACTTGTCACGTCCACTACATGAACAGAAGCATGGGGAGCCAGTCGCTTAGCGTATGCGCGAGAGCCGCCGTTTCAAACCCGCGCTTTATGAAAACATAACCCCATAAGACTCCCATGACCAATCCAGAGAGCAGCTGCGACATCGGAAACTGAATGAAGCTTCCGTAGAGTGAATTGAGCGGCGTCAGGTGATAGGCGCTGTGAAACGCTGCCGAGACCCAGATCGATCGCCAGCCCGGGTCGCTTTGTCACAGCCCAGACCAGGGAGAGCAGGAATAGACGGGCTGTAGCTTCCTCAGCAATTCCTCCGCCCGCCAAAAACAGGAAAAATGCCTTGAACTTGTCGACCGAAAAGTCCCGCATAAGTTCTTCTGTAAAGGGCGTCTCGCGAAAAAGGCTCTGGCCAATGCTCATGGCAGCAGCTCCAAAAAACATGCCTGTAAGCCCGGCTGCCAGACCCAGTACGATCCACAAGAAGAGTTCGTTTGACACCCGATCGCGCCGCAAAAGAGACTCCATGACCGGGATTGGCTCAAACTCGGGGATGCTACGGGCAAGCGCCAGGCCGATCAGCACCTGGCAGAATATGACAATCGCATACGGGTTCAGCCCACGTCCGCTGAGAAGCACACTGATGGAATAAACCACGGTAATAATCAATGCAGGAACTCGTCCTTGCCACATGCGCTCACGAAAAAGGCGTACTCGTTCCCAGCGCCGTCCCAGAAGCCAGATGATGGCGACGACAAGCAGCCAAAACAGTATGGTTCCATAAAAAAGAAGTGTGATTTCTCTGCTGGGGATTTGCATCTTTGGCCTCACAACGATTTCCTTCATCAGGATAGCAGAACTGGACTATCAGTTCATGTGTCAAAAATCATGTCGCGGGCTATAATCAAATCATCCCTGCTTGGAGGCAATCATGTCAAACGTCTATGCGTCCAATCATCCGCTCGTTGCCCATAAACTTTCCCGCTTAAGAGACAAGAATACAGAGCCAAAAAAATTCCGCGAGCTGGTCCGTGAGATCGCTGCCCTGCTCGCCTATGAAGCGACCGCGGACCTGACTGTCACGCCGCGCGTGCTGGAAACGCCGCTCGCGAAGATGACCGGCGCGGAATTACAGGAAAAGATCGGGCTGGTCCCCGTCTTGCGGGCAGGGCTAGGAATGGTCGAGGGGATCTGGGCGCTCATGCCCAGCGCAGAGGTCTGGCACATCGGTTTGTACCGGGACGAGCACACGCTCAAACCGGTCGAGTACTACAACAAGCTTCCCATCGAGCCGCGCGTCTCAGTCTGCCTGATTGTGGACCCGATGCTCGCCACCGGCGGTTCAGCGACCGCGACCGCGGAGATCCTCAAGCGTTGGGGAGTAAAGAGGATCAAGTATGTCGGGCTGATCGCCGCGCCGGAGGGAATCCGTGCCATGCAGAGCGCACATCCGGACATCGATATCCACCTTGCGGCGATTGACGATCATCTCAACGAGCGCGCCTACATCGTGCCGGGATTGGGCGATGCAGGCGACCGTCAGTTTGGGACGGGATAATATTATTATTCTGGTAATGGCGAAAGGAGAGAATATGCAGCACGCCCTGATTCCACCCCGTGAACCGCAGCCGGTCCGCCCACCGATGATCTTTGTTGAAAAACAATTAAAGTGGGAATATAAACAGATGATTCGTAATCTCGAAAAAGAGAATCCCCCTGACGAAGCGGAGCTAAACGCACTAGGAGAAGAGGGCTGGGAGTTGTCCGGAGTGGCACAACATCCGCCGCTGGCATGTTTTTACTTCAAGCGCTCCGTCGAGAAATAGGTATGGCATACGACCAGAAATTGGCAGAGCGGATTCGAAAGCAGTTGGAAGGTATACCCTTTGTAGAAAAGAAAATGTTCGGCGGCGTTGGATTCTTAATCGGTGGCAATATGGCATGCGGCGTGCATAAAGACGATCTGGTCGTACGCGTGCCCCCGGAACGGCATCCTATGCTGCTCAAAAAGCCACACGCCAAGCCGTTCGACATCACTGGAAAGCCGATGAAAGGCTGGCTGGTGGTCGAGCCCGCAGGATGTAAGACTCAGCGACAATTGAGCGCCTGGGTGAAGGAAGGCGCGGAATTCGCCGCGGCCCTGCCGCCAAAATGAAGGCGATGGTATTGGAGGCGCTGGCAGATGTACGAGCGAATCCAACGCCTCTGCGCCTGCGCTCGGTGGAGGAGCCAGCTCCCGCGCCGGGGGAAGTCCTGCTGCGTGTGACCAGGTGTGGGGTTTGCCACACCGAGCTGGACGAAATCGAGGGCCGGACGCCGCCTCCGCGCCTGCCGGTAATCCCCGGGCATCAGGTAGTAGGAATCGTAGAGAGTCGTGGTGGCGACTTTAGTCGCTTTCCCGGCAATGAAATTGGCGATCGCGTTGGGGTAGCCTGGATCGCCTCCCCATGCGGCAATTGTCCGTACTGTCTTTCTGGTCAGGAGAACCTCTGTTCCGACTTCAAAGCGACAGGACGCGATATAGACGGCGGCTACGCCGAGTACATGAGGGTCCGCGCGGACTTTGTCCACCCCCTGCCGGCTGTGCTCTCTGACTCGGAAGCCGCGCCGTTGCTGTGCGCGGGCACGGTCGGTTACCGTGCCTTGAAGCTAACCAATCTCCAGGACGGTGAGACGCTGGGCTTGATGGGCTTTGGCGGGTCCAACCATCTCGTGTTGAAAGTTGCAAAATCTAAGCTCCCGGGGTCGGCGGTCTTCGTGTTCACTCGAAACCCGCAGGAACGAGAATTTTCTCTTTCGCTGGGAGCGGCCTGGGCGGGAGCCATCGACCAGATCCCACCCCAGGGGTTGGACGCCATCATTGACACTACGCCCGTCTGGGGCCCGGCCATGGAGGCGTTGAAGCTTCTCAAACCGGGTGGACGGCTGGTCATCAACGCTATCCGCAAGGAAGAATCAGACAAGGAACTTCTGCTGGATCTGGATTATGCCTCGCAGTTGTGGATGGAGAAGGAAATTAAATCGGTGGCGAACGTGACCCGGCAGGACGTGCGCGAGTTCCTGCAACTGGCTGCGGAGGCAGCCATCAAGCCAGACTTTCAGGAATATGAGCTCCCGGCTGCCAACCGGGCGCTGCTCGAATTGAGACAGGGGAAAATTCGTGGAGCAAAAGTTTTGCATATCTCAGAATGATCAGGCTGCCATCCATAGAGCACTGTGCCAAGGCAGCCTGGTCACAGGTTCAGGAGTGATCTCAAGTGACGTTGTCCATCTTGCTTTTATTGATTATTCTCGTCATCGCCTTACTCTTCTTCTCATTTGAATGGGTTCCGCCGGATGTCACGGCGCTGGGAGTATTGCTGGCATTGATCATGCTGGGGCTGGTCCCCCTGGATCAGGCGTTCTCCGGATTTGGCAGTGATACGGTTATGTTGCTTCTGGGTCTGCTGATTATGACGGCCGCCTTAATGCGCACCGGCGTTGTAGAAGTGGTCAGCCGTAAGCTGCTTGAGTTCAGCAGCAACCGACCCGGTAGCCTGTTGCCGGCAACGATGGTGGCAGTCGCTTTGCTAAGCACAGTGATCAATAACACCGCGGCAGCCGCCTTCTTTCTGCCGGTCATTTTAGGTCTCAGCCAGCGCTCCAAGATGAGTGCCTCTCGATTGTTGATGCCAATGGCGTTTGGGGCAATCCTGGCTAGCTCCGTGACGTTGGTCAGCACTTCGACGAACGTCGTTGTGAGCGGATTGATCACCCAGGCCGGTCTGCCGCCGATCGGGATGTTTGAGCTGACCCCGGTGGGCGTACCCGTGCTGGTTGCTGGCTTGCTCTACATGCTGCTCTTCGGCCAGCGCCTGATCCCTGAACGATCGACCACAGAAACATTGACCGATATTTTTGGATTGCGCCCGTACCTGGCGGAGCTGCGGATTGCATCGGACTCGTCGCTGGGGGGCAAGACCCTGGCGGAATCTGGCCTGGGTCGCAACTTCGACCTGACGGTGCTCGCCATCATCCGGGAAGGGAAACGCCAGCTCGACCCGTCTGCCGAGGCGCTGCTGGAGTCAGGTGATTTGCTACTGGTGGAGGGATCCTCCGAGGCGATTCTGAAGATCAAGGATGTCGCCGGAATCGACATTCAGGCGGACGCCAAGTTTTCAGATGATGATTTACAGAACGATGGTCTGGGGCTGGCAGAGGTCGTCCTATTGCCGCGCTCGCCCTTTATCGGCCGCACCCCGAAGGGTTTGCAAATGCGCGAGCGCTATCAGATCCAAGTCCTGGCAATCAACCGTCGTACCGGGGTGGTACGCTCTAAGATTGCGGACACACGCTTGCAGCTGGGCGACGTGCTCCTCGTACAGGGCTCCGAGAGACAGATCGCAGCGTTACAGACAGAAAATGCCTTTGATGTGCTGGGGGTGATGGATGCCCAGCGCTTCAACCGCCAGCAAGCCTGGATGGTGATTACCATCTTCGCCGGAGCCTTCCTGCTCGGAGCCTTTCGGCTGGTCCCGCTGCCGGCGGCTATGCTGCTGGGAGCTCTGCTGGTGTTTGTCACCCGGTGTATTACACCTGACGACGCTTATCGCCAAGTAGACTGGAAAGTGCTGATTCTGATCGGCAGCATGCTTGCGTTGGGTGTGGCGATGCAATCCACCGGCACAGCAGCGTTTCTAGCGGAGCGACTTACGGCGCTGGTCGGAACCTGGAATCCGCTCTGGCTGCTGACTGGCTTCTTCGTGCTGACAGTGCTGTTGACACAACCTATGTCCAACCAGGCTGTCGCGGCTGTGGTGATTCCTGTGGCGATACAGACCGCGGTCCAGCTGGACTTGAACCCACGCACGTTTGCTATGATGATCGCAATTGCAGCCAGCACGTCCTACCTGACGCCGCTCGAGCCAGCCTGCCTGATGGTCTATGGACCCGGGCGTTACCGCTTCATGGATTTTATTAAGGTGGGAGGGCTGCTCACGGTCGTCGTCTATTTGCTGGCGATCCTGCTGACACCCTTATTCTGGCCGCTCTGACAGATATGTATCCATAAAACCGGAGCCCGCGTGTTCCCATGAGCCTTCAAAAGGATCCCGAACGAAACGAATCAAAACATCTGCAAAAGTTTGCGGATTTCGCAAACCGGCGCGTATTGGAAATTGGCAGCGGCGAAGGGCGTCTCACCTGGCAGTATGCAAAGCTAACCCGGACCACAGTTGGCATGGACCTTGATCGAGATGCCTTGAGAGTTGCCAGAGTAGACAGACCGTTTGATCTTGACCAGAACATCCATTTCGTCTGTGCCGCTTCGGAGTATCTGCCGTTCTCGAAAGAAACATTCGACATCGCCGTTCTGGCATGGTCGCTCTGATGCATTCAGCCGGAGGGCATGGTTCATGCCCTGGAGGAAACTCGCCGCGTACTTGTTCCTGAAGGTGTGCTGATCGACATCCGTCCCATCGCCGAGCGCTGGCCGATCGAAGTGGTGTCAACGCGAGGCATCAATGAAACAGGCCGCGTGAATGATCTGCCCGAGCAAGTCAACGCGGATGTAGCTTCGAACAAAGCAATGGCAGACGTGGAAGCCCGGGGCTGGTTCCGGCGCGAGCAGGAAGAGCTTTTCCCATTCTTCTACTCGTGGGACACCCCCAGCGAACTGGAGGAGTTCATTGCCGATGACTGGGGGGATTTTATTGAGCTGGACGAAGAAACCAGGAGAACGACGCGCGCCGCCTGGGCAAGCGCTGATGCAGACAGCCGGGTCCGCGTGCGGATGAAAGTGTCGATCACCCGGTGGAAAAAGATTACAGACGCAAGCCAGTGCTAGCATCGAAGAAATGCAGGTGGCTGGGGTCAAGGGATATGTGAACAGGTTGCCCAATCCGAAGGTTTACATCCAGAGAACATAGACCTGAGTAGCGGAATCGTCCCGTACGGATATAAATGGTTTGCATACGATGGACAAAATCGGACTCCAGCGCATCCACCTCGCCCCGCAGCTGGATTCCGCTTCCAGATGAGGGCGCTGCCGAAACGGTGACCGCCTCTTGCCGGATACCCAGTGTGAGCGACTGCCCATCTTCCACCAGAGAGGAGATCAGCCTGGGAAGCGGGATCAAGTAATCATCCAGCGCCAGATGGCTCCCTGAGACAGAGCCGCCAGGGAACAGATTCATTGGCGGCAATCCAAGGAATCCCGCCACGAACAAATTCGCCGGATTCTCGATCAGATGCTGATACGTGCCCATCTGCTCGATCTTGCCGGCATGCATTACCACGATCTGGTCTGCCAACGCAATGGCTTCCACCTGGTCATGGGTGACATAAATTGCTGTGATATCAAAGCGATGGAGTAGACGCTTGATCTCTGAACGCGTTTGGGCGCGCAGTTTGGCATCCAGGTTAGAAAGCGGCTCATCGAACAAGAACAGGCGCGGTCTGCGGACGATGGCGCGGGCGATCGCCACGCGCTGCTGCTCGCCGCCGGAAAGGGTTCCGGGCTTGCGAGGTAACAATTCGTTAAATCCAATCCCCATTAACTCAGAGGTATAGCGGATGCGTTCTCGTGTTTCCTCATCCGAAATTTTATGCACTTTAAAGAAAAAAGACAGGTTGCCCTCGCTACTGAAGCTGGGATACAGGGCGTAATTTGGAAAGACCATGCCGATATACCTCTCCCGAGGCGGTATATTTTGCATGTCCTCCCCATCGTAGAACACCTGCCCGGTGTAATGAGGAGCCAGACCAGCCACCACGCGCAGGAGAGTGCTCTTGCCACAGCCCGAGGGGCCGACGATGACGAATGTCTGCCCGTTTGGGATACTCAAATTAACGTTGTCGAGCGCTTTCACACCCGTCCCGGCGTGGACAGGTAGATCCTCTTGCACGCGTTCCTCTCGAATCCTGAAGAGCCGGTTGGCCGGATCACCCTGGGAAGCAGCGTATACCAGACTTACATTCTTAAGCTGTATCCTTGCCATAAGTTGCCTGTCACAGATAAAGGGGATTCTATCACCGCAAGACCCCGCTTCATTGGTTGAACAAGGTAGGAATTACAGGTATCATGGGGACGGCTATCATTGTAGAGAGCTGCGGTAGCGCAAGGAAGAAGTTAAAAGCAGCCGTAAACCTCTTCTCCGGAAAACAGCGAAAGGAAGCAGCATGGAAGCTCTAAAATACGTATCGAAAGAAATGCTCGAGGCCGGCATGGATTACATTCTCCAGTCCCCCAGAGATGAGGGCATCGTGAGGATGATTGTGCGCCGGCCGAGGGAGGACGAGCGAGAGATGGTCGACGAGGCTGAAGTGACTCTCTCGGACGGACTGGTTGGCGATAACTGGAAAATGCGCAGCAGCAGGCACACCCCGGATGGATCCGCAAATCCTGAAACACAGATCACGATCATGAACGCGCGCACGATCGAGCTGTTGGCACAGGCGCCGGAGCGCTGGACTCTTGCCGGAGATCAACTTTATGTAGATATGGATCTGAGTGACGAGAACCTACCCCCGGGGACAAGACTTGCGATTGGCTCAGCGGTTCTTGAAGTCTCGGCGCAGCCACACACGGGCTGCAAGAAGTTCTCAGAACGGTTCGGCGTGGAAGCGATGAAATTCGTCAATTCTCCCGAAGGCAAGCGACTGCATCTGCGCGGCATCAACGCCCGAGTGATCCGGGGAGGCAGTATTCGCACCGGTGATGTGGTAACGAAAATCGATGGCACGCTCATCAGCTAAGATCGATACATATCTCGAGATTGGACAAAAACGCACGTTTGCCGCGGCGCTCGATTGGCCCGGCTGGTGCCGCAGTGGACTGGATGAGTCATCCGCGCTTCAGGCGCTGCTTGAGTACGCGCCTCGTTATGAGCGCGTCATGGGATCTGCCCGGCTTGGATTTAAGATGCCTTCCGATATCTCAGCCTTGATCGTGCGGGAACGGCTGAAGGGAAACGCCACGACCGATTTCGGCGCGCCGGGCCTGGCGCCAGCCTGGGATACGAGGCCCGTTGACTCCACGGATCTAAAGCGATTGCAAAAAGTGTTGAAAGTCTGCTGGCGAGCACTCGATCGCGCCATCGAGACCGGCACGGGCAAGATGCTCCGCACCGGACCGCGAGGCGGGGGGCGCCAGCTTGAAGGCATTGTTCAACATGTCTTAGACTCTGACGAAGGCTATCTCAATCAAGTTGGCTGGAAGTTTCGGCGAGATCAGGCAGGTGAGCTCACCTCCCAGATTGATCAAGTCCGGCGCGCCACTCTGGAGGCGCTGGTGGCCTCCGCCCACGGCGAGATTCCGCCGCAGGGACCGCGCGGCGGAATGCGTTGGAGTCCGCGTTACTTTGTCCGCCGGGTCGCGTGGCATATGCTGGATCACGTCTGGGAGATCGAAGATCGTCTGATCGCCGGATAGCGCGACTCTCGGCCAAAGTCTATGCTTCCCGGCTAATTTATAGTACAATTGTTCTAACTATCCCGCGGGACTGCACAACTTAAACACATCGAATACCTGCATCTCGCCTGCGGGTAGCTAAGCGTTGTTCCTGTTATGAGTAACAGGCACTTATACGAGACGTTAAATTGATAAGGAAGTGAACTATGAGTCTTTACCTTGAAAATCTTGATGAGCGTACACGCCAACTGATGCTGGACGAAATGGAATATGATGTCGCTCACAACCAGCTGCATATCAGCCCGTTCCTGAGCGGGCAGGGACAGAGAGATTACACCAACCTGCTGCGCGAAGCCCTTCGAAGCGGGGACGATGAGACCCTGGCAGAACACCTTAGACAACACCGCCGTATTCTGCGGACACTGCCACGGCGCAATCCAAAGGGCGGTTACTCGATCAGCACCACCCCTGAGAATGCCGCGCAGGTGCTGGCGGAGAGCGAGTTCAACCGCTACTACATCCGGGCTCTTGCTCGCCGCGCCATCGAAGATGGCATTTCCGAGCTGGTGATCTATCGCGCGAAGCCGGTCAGCAACCCTCGCCCCGAATCGGAAGCGCGGGTCGAGACAACGCTCCCGCCGCAGGACTTGCTCGACGACCTGAGAGCCCATCCCGGTGACGAGCCACCGGCGCTCGGCGTGCCATCCGGACCGAACTCCGGATTGAGTGTCCGCCTGCCGTAACCTATTCCACCTCGCACCGTGACTGGATACACAACTCCAGCAAGCTTATAGAATCCAGAGTCGCCTGGCATCCGGTCTGTTCGGGATGCCAGGCGCTTTTACTGAATAAAAGGGTCATGGGCATATGCACGAGAAAGCTGAAGTTGCACAGCTGAAAGAGCAGGAAGATGTCAAGACTGCCCTAAAGCAGACCGCAGGGACGAAAGAAACGATCCCCGCACCTGCGCCAGAGCTGAGAGACCGGTTGTGGTTTGGCACCTATATCCTGGTGCTGCTGGTCCTGTTCGCGTTTTACTACGTCCTGGGGTCAAATCGAGTTCCCGCCGAATTCGAATACATTCCAACACTGAGAAGCGTTTTGCTCGGGGCGATCTTCATTGTCCTCGCTGTGGCGATTGCCAAAAGTATCCGCGTATATCTGATCAGCCAGGTAGATAACAAAGCCGCGCGCTTTAACCTGACACGCGTGCTGAACCTGGTGACATTCCTGGCGATCATTATCATTGGCTTATCGGTTCTGTCTGCCAACTGGTACACAGCGCTCGTTTCACTGGGCGTGTTGTCCCTGATCCTTGGCTTCGCGCTGCAGACTCCGATCACAAGCCTGATCGGCTGGGTATACCTGCTCATCCGCCAGCCATACAAGGTTGGCGACCGGATCCAGATCGGGGATGCTAAAGGGGATGTCATCGACGTCAGCTACCTGGATACGACCCTGTGGGAATTCGGCGGACCCTACCTTTCCACCGAGCATCCTTCGGGACGGATTATCAAGTTTCCCAACTCACTTGCACTGAATGAAACCGTCTATAACTATAGCTGGCCTCTCTTCCCCTATGTCTGGAATGAGATCAAGTTCCAGGTTGGCTATGAGAGCGACCTGGAGTTCCTGGCTCAGACCATGCAACGGGTGGTGGAAGAAGAGCTGGGCGAACAGATGACGCAGCTTGTGCCTTTATACCGAGAGCTCCTTCTGCAGACACCCGTCGATGAGCTAGAGATCCGGGAGCGCCCGGTCGTACATTTTCGTGCCAGTGAGAACACCTGGCTCGAAGCGATCGTGCGTTACCTGGTGCACCCGAAGGAAGCCGGCCGGATAAAAACGCGGATCATCAAACAACTGCTCGATCAATTGAATGCCGAGCCCGAGCGAGTTTTGTTCCCTAAGAGCAATTTGCGATAAGTAAGCGTGTCATTGGATATAAAGAGTTTTGATATGGCTAAAAAACAAACAAACGAGGCATCCTCGCAGGGAAGAATTCCCACGCTGGATCAGGTCTCAGCGGGCGGTGTGGCATTCCGATTCACTGGCGCAGAGCCTGAGATCGCCATTGTGTGTATGAAGCCAAAATTGCGCTGGCAGCTGCCGAAGGGTATCGTGGACGAGGGCGAGGCACCGGAAACGACAGCCGTGCGCGAGGTCCGGGAGGAGGCTGGCGTGGAAACAGAGCGACGTGGTCTGATCGAGACCATAGAATACTGGTACCGCAGCGTGAGAAATAAACAGCCGGTGCGCTATCACAAGTTCGTGCATTTTTACCTGCTGGAATATCGCAGCGGGGATGTATCGGATCACGATCACGAAGTCGAAGAGGCGCGCTGGGTCAGCTTCGCTGAAGCGCTCAAGATGCTGGAATTCAAAAGCGAGCGTGAAGTCGTGGAAAAGGCGCGGGACATGATCTCTAAGCAGGGAAAAGAATAATGACCTTTGATTATTCTCTAGACTTCGAGAACATCAATTTCCGAAGACACCCGGAGCTCTACCGTATCGGCAAAGGGGAGCAGGGCGTGCTACTTGTTGAGCCGTATAAGAGCGAAATCTTGCCGCACTGGCGATTCAAGACGCCTGCTATCGCGCGCAAATCAGCCTCTAAGATCTACAAGATGTTTCTCGAATATAGAGCGAACGAGGATTTTGTTGGTATGGATATGGCGCGCAAGTTCCTGCAAATGGGATACACGCGGTCACGCCGCTATGCCAATCACAAATCCGGTCGGAAGTACAAAGAAGGCACGCGCCAAGTGCTGGAGCGGGAAGAAGATGCGGTTAAAGCCGAATCAGCAAAGATATTCTACGAAAAGTGGAAGAAGGCGAGGGAGGATAAGAAATATTTGCAATTACGAAAGCGGCATAAGGAGCTTTTTGAGAAGTCATAGAAATCTCTTCTTTTGAGCTGCTCCCGGCAACGCCCCTGCCGTGGTGGGTGCAGGCGCGAAGGAAAATTATCTCTGAGAGAAATTTTATCCCCTCGCCACGGGGAATTCACCCGGTAATTGTTACGGAATTACCGGATTGTTGGAAATGGCGAAATGAGCTTAAGCGCCGGTCACGCAACATCGACTCCGGTGAGCCGCGCCAGGATTTTGTGCATCAGCGCGGTCGGAAGGATGAGCAGAACATGCACGAACGCGCTCAAGCCAAAGACCAGCGCCACCGCGCTCAGGAAATTACTGAGGCGCGGCGCGACATTGCTCAGCATCCAGGGGCCCGCGCCGAACAGGAGGGCGATCGCGAATAGGACGGCAATGGAAATCAACAACTCCAGCCAGGCATGCCGGTCGGACTCGGAAGGCATCATAGTGCTGCTCACTGCAAAGGCAAGATAGAGCCAGAGATAGAAATCCGGCACCTGGGGCAGGGCGCGGACGTCCAGCCAGAAAATTGAAAACTGCCCGCTGCGGAATGTCTCCCAGAGCCCCCGCAACTGGAGGTGATAGAGCGCGACGAATGCCACAAAGAGCGTCCCAACGATCAGCGGCGCCGCACCGATCAGCGAATCCCGCACGATGTCGGCGCGCGCTGTCTCCACATAGCCGAGTTGCAGGCGTCCATCCGCCAGGGAGCGCGGGAAGATTGAAAATCGCCCGGTACGCACACCCAGGATCTTTGCCATGACGAAATGGCTGAGCTCATGCAGAAAGACGCCCGGCAGAAATAGAATCGAAAAAATGCCCATGGTTACGCGGGCATCCCGCGTCAGGATCAGAAATACTGCCTGGATCTCGCGATGCAAAAGCCGCTGAAGGATTATCAGCGGCACAAGCATCAATAGGAACCAGAGCAGACCGGAGAGCTGCATCATTGTGCGGTCATGGCATGGATTCGGCTAAATCGTCAGCTTTGTTGAACGGTCCCTGGTTCTATAACCCCGGCGCCTGGCGGGTGGCTTCCGAGGCAGCCGCTTTGGTGATTGCCACAAACTCATCAGGCTTGAGGCTGGCGCCGCCGACGAGGGCCCCGTCAATGTCGGCGTAGGCGAAGAACTCGGACGCATTGGCTGCAGTCACCGAGCCGCCATACAAGATGCGGATCCGTCCCGCTGCTTCCGCGCCAAATAGATCGCTCAGCGCCGGCCGGATTACCTGCTGATGGACAAAGTTCGCGTTCTCGCCACTGGAGGCTTTCCCTGTCCCAATCGCCCAGACTGGCTCGTAGGCGATCACAAGCCGGGGCGCGGCGGCGGCCTCGACGCCGGCAAGCCCCGCATGGAGCTGCCGCCGGACGACTTCTGAGGTGGACCCGGTTTCGTACTGCTGCAGCGTCTCTCCGACACAAACAATGGGGATGAGTCCCACTTTCAATGCCGCATGCAGCCTTCTGTTCACACTCTCATCTGTTTCGCCAAAATACGTACGGCGTTCCGAGTGACCAATGATCACGTACTGGCAAAATTCCCTGACCATGTTCGGCGCAACTTCCCCGGTGAACGCGCCCTTTTCTTCCCAGTACAAATTCTGCGCGCCAATGCCTATGCCTGAATCTTCAAGGGTCCGAAATAGACCCGGGATCGCGAGAAACGGCGGGCACAGTACTTTCTCAACGTTTGGGATCTCGAGCAACTTCGCCTTCATGACAGCGACCAGATCCCGCGCCTCCTCGGCAGTCTTGTTCATCTTCCAGTTTCCGGCAACCAGGGGTGTACGCATAGAAAAATCCTTTTTAAACACGAAGGGCACAAAGGGACACGTAGGAAGATCTTATGAGCCTTTGTGCGCTTTGTGTCCTTAGTATTTAAGCATTTCGGGATCTACTTGTCCATTAATGCGGCGACGCCGGGCAGCTCTTTTCCCTCAAGATACTCCAGAGAGGCGCCGCCGCCGGTGGAGACGTGTGTCATTTGCTTGGCAACGCCGGCTTTCTTGACAGCGCTGGCTGAATCGCCGCCGCCGATCACGGTCATCGCGCCAGAGTCCGCCAGCATTCTGGCCAGGGCAAACGTCCCTTCGGCGAACTTCGGCATCTCGAAGACGCCGACCGGACCGTTCCAGACGACGAGCCTGGCGCCATCCAGAACCTCTTTGTAGAGATCGAGGGTTTTGGGTCCGACATCCAGCATCCGCCAGCCCGCCGGGATCTTGTCCACATCCACAACCTGGCTGTTCGCCTCCGCGTCGAATTTATCTGCAATGACCGCGTCCACAGGCAGTACCAGCCTATCGCCCGCTTTCTCGATAATGGATTTTGCCGTCTCGAGCGAAGCCTCTTCGACGAGACTGTCCTGCATGTTGATCCCCTTCGCCGCCAGGAACGTATTCGCCATACCGCCGCCGATGATAACCTTATCGGCGCGTGCCAGCAGAGATTCGACCACGTCGATCTTGTCGCTGATCTTGGCGCCGCCCAGGATGGCGATATAAGGATGCTCGGGATTGGCTACGGCGCGTCCAAGATATTCAAGCTCCTGCTCCATTAGGAAGCCAGAGACGGAGGGAAGGAATTGAGCAACACCCTCTGTGGAGGAATGAGCCCGATGCGCCGACCCAAAGGCATCGTTCACAAAGACATCTGCCAGCGCGGCCATGCGCTTTGCCAGATCGAGATCGTTCTTTTCCTCACCCTTGTTGAAGCGTGTGTTCTCGAGCATGAGCACTTCTCCGGGTTTCAACTCCTTCGCCATGGCTTCGGCTTCGGCGTCGATGGTATCCGGCGCCATTTTCACAGGAACGCCGAGATGAGAAGATAAGACCTCTGCGGCAGCGCGCAGACTGAACTCGGGGTCTGGTCCGCCCTTGGGCCTGCCCAGATGACTCATCAGGATCAGCGAGGCGCCCTGCTCAAGCACATACCGGATCGTTGGTAGCGAGGCTTTGATACGCTTGTCATCGGTCACCTTGCCATCCTCCATCGGGACGTTGAAATCCACGCGCATGAGGACCCGCTTACCTTTGAGGTCGATGTCTTTTACAGTTTTTTTATTCATGGGATAGGTATACAAGTAGCCAGGTACACAAGTACCTGGCGCCTGCGCGCCATCTACCTGTGTACCTGTTTACGTTAAAGGCTTTTTGCGACCAGCGCCGTCAGATCGGCTGTGCGGGCGGCATAGCCCCATTCGTTGTCATACCATGCCACGACTTTGACCATATTGCCAATGACCAGCGTATCCATGGCACTATAAACACTCGAGTAATTCGTACCCTGCATATCGGTGGAGACCAGCGGTTCATCGGTCACACCGAGAATGCCCTTCATAGGGCCTTCAGCATATTCAAGCATGGCATCGCGGACCTCTTCCTTGGTCGCTTCCTTATTCAGGATCGCGGTGAAATCCACCACGGATACGGTAGGAGTCGGCACGCGGAACGCCATACCCCCGAATTTTCCCTTGAGCTCGGGGATCACTAAACCGACAGCCCTGGCGGCGCCTGTCTCTGAGGGGACAATGTTTTGCGCCGCGGCGCGAGCGTCACGCAAATCTTTTGCACCCACGTCCTGCAATTTCTGCGAGTTGGTGTATGCATGGACTGTGGTTAGCATGCCCTTCTCGATGCCGAACGCATCGTTCAACACCTTGGCAACTGGAGCCAGTCCATTGGTTGTGCAGGAGGCATTCGAGATGATGTTGTGGTTGGCAGGATCATACTTATCCTGGTTGACCCCGAGCACCACCGTGATGTCCTCATTCTTCGCAGGCGCCGATATGATGACCTTCTTTGCGCCGCCAGACTCGATGTGAGCCTTGGCTTTATTGGCATCCGTGAAGAGACCTGTGCACTCGAGGACAATCTCGACACCCATCTCTGCCCACTTGATAGCAGCCGGATCTTTCTCGGCGGTGACTTTCACAGTCTTTCCATCAATAACTAGATTGCCATCTTGTGCTTCTACCGTTCCGGCATACGTCCCATAGTTGGAGTCATATTTCAATAGATGGGCGTTGGTCTCGGGATCGAACAGGTCATTTATTGCAACAACTTCGAGCTCCTCGGGATGTCGCTCTTTGATAGTACGAAAGACCAGGCGCCCAATCCGGCCAAAGCCGTTAATTCCTATTTTTACAGCCATTTCAAACCTCCGAAATTTATTCTTTGTGATGAAGGATACAAAATGATTTTATCACACAGGGTTTCCAAGCAAATAATGACAAATGTAACGTTATGTGAGCGGACCGGTGTATTCATCCAGGATTTCGATCAGGCTGCGCGCCAGCTTGGCTGAATCGTGGCGCCATGGATAGCTTGAATCGGTGAGGTCTGCACAATGCACACGTTTGTCAGCCAGAGTTTCTTCGTCTGCGCGCACCCACTGGTCATTCTCGCTGAGCTCGCCATCATAATTGTCGTTACATAACACGATATCGAACAGGCGCTCTCCCACATGTTCTTCCAGGGCGCGGATGTGATCGTAACAGGAGAACACGTCGGTTTCGCCGGACTGGGTGGCAATGTTGCAGACGTAGACCTTGAGCGCCCGGCTGGCTCTCATCGCGCCCAGCAGGTCTTGCACCAGCAGGTTTGGCAGGAGACTGGTATAGAGGCTGCCGGGTCCCACCACGATCATATCCGCATTCAGGATGGCGTTCAAAGCCGGTGGGAACGCCGGCGCGTCATTAGGTTCCAGCCACAGCCGCCGCACCCGACCCGCCGCCTTGGGAATGCTGCTTTCGCCCTGAACGCGTACCTGGTTTGGAACGTTGGGAAGCTGCACGTCCGCGACCAGCTTGACATCATGTAACGTAGATGGCAGCACTCGCCCGCTCACGGAGAGCACCCTCCCCGATTCTGCGATCGCCTCCTCGAAGCTGCCGGTCAGATCTGCCAGGGCAGTGATAAACAGGTTGCCGAACGAATGGCCGTCCAACCCGCCTGCGCCACTGAAACGGTAACGGAACAACTGGGTGAGCATTTGCTCGTCATTGGAGAGTGCAGCGAGGCAATTGCGGATATCCCCCGGCGGCAAGATGCCGTAACTCTCGCGTAACCGTCCGGAGGACCCACCGTCGTCTGCCACCGTGACAATTGCCGTGAGGTTCTGTGTATAGGTTTTCAAGCCGCGCAGCAGAGTTGCCAGTCCGTGCCCGCCACCGATGGTGACAATGCGCGGGCCCCGCTCCCGGCGCCGGTAATTTGCCAGCTCATCCACCACTGCCCGGCCCGGTCGGATGAAGGGCCGCAGCAACGAGCGATTCAACCGGTAAATGCCGTAGGCAACCAGCCCCATGCCTACTCCACCGAAGACCAACACCCGCAACCACATCGGCAGGACTTGCAACGAGAAGTAGTTCAGGATCGTCAGCAGCGTCTGATCGACAAATTCCAGGCGATAGAGATCGGAGAGAAAGGCAGCCAGTCCCACGCCCAGAAATGTGATTCCAAGCAAAACAAATGAGAACCAGCGCTTAATCCCCAGGCCCGGCGCCAGCCAGCGGCGCATGTCCCTGATATTTTGAAGAAAGCGCTCACGTTCTGCTTTCCGCAGATTGTCCATATGAGGAGTGTAGCAGGGAGCGAAGCAGGAGTCAATTGGCCCCCTGTGTAGCAGGGCGGAGGCGGCGCTCGGTTATAATTGTCTGTATGAGCCTCAACGTAGCCATCGACATCGGCGGCACTCATATCCGCGTGGCTGTATATCAACCTGATAGCCTGACCCCTATCGCCCACGAGCGCCGGCGTTCGCACGCGCATGAGCCGGGCGTTTATGTTCGGCTGGAACAGGCCGTTGAGTCCGTGTGGCCGCAGGAGCCGGTGAGCGCGATCGGTATTGCATCGCCGGGTCCCCTCGATCCCTATACAGGCACGATCCTCTCTACACCGAACATCCCGGAATGGCATAACTTTCCCCTGGCGCCTAAACTCTCGCAACACTTTGGCGTGCCTGCCTACCTGAATAATGACGCAAACCTGGCAGCACTTGGTGAGTGGCAATACGGCGCTGGCAAAGGTCACGAGAACCTGGTTTACCTCACCATCAGCACTGGCATTGGTGGCGGCGTGATCAGCCATGGCTGCCTGGTGCAGGGCTACCGCGGCATGGGCGCCGAGCTGGGTCACATGATCATCGATCCCGATGGGCCGCCATGCGGCTGTGGAGAGCGCGGGCATATCGAGTCCTTTTCTTCGGGACCTGCGATCGCACGCTACGTGAGCGAGCAGCTGGCTGCAGGGCAAGAATCTATGCTGCGCAACCAGCCTAATCCCTCAGCGGTCCATATCGGGGAGGCGGCACGAGCAGGGGATGCACTTGCAATCTCCGCCTTCGAGCGCGCCGGGTATTATCTCGGGATTGCGGTGGCGAATTATCTGGCAATTTTTAACCCATCGATATTAATCTTCGGCGGTGGGGTTTCGCAGGTGGGAGATTATCTCTTCAAGCCCTTTGAAGAAAGCCTGCGAAAGCATACGTTCCATCCACATTATCTGGAGAATCTGGTGATCACCAGAGCTGCACTGGGCGACAACGCGGGACTGCTCGGCGCGCTGGCACTGGCACGAATGAGGAGCCAATGACTCGGAAAGAAGTGCTCATCTATCTGCCACCCTTATGGGTGATCACCAAGTGGTGGACGGCCGATCGACTTACGTCCGGCTAATTTGTTTTAACGGAATCTACTTCCGAGGTAGAAACCAGCGTGACACCCACTGTGCCGCGGACGTATTGGCATCCATTCATTAGGCGTACACCAAGGAGTTCGTATGAACAAGCTAAACCTGCCGGGGCCCAAAGCCCAGGCCCTTATCGAGCGTGACAGAAAAGTTGTCTCGTCGTCTTATCCGCGCGCTTATCCCTTCGTGATGAGTCACGGGAAGGGCGTGGAAGTATGGGATCCAGACGGGAACCGTTTTATCGATTTTATGGCGGGCATTGCCGTGCTTTCCACCGGTCATGCCAACCCCAGGGTGGTGAGAGCCGTGCAATGCGCGGCGGAGAAGTTCCTCCATATCTCGTCAGATTTTTATCACGAGGGCTGGGTGCAGCTCAGCGAGAAACTGGACGAGATCGCGCCGTTCGAGGAAGGCGCCAGGACCTTCCTGACAAACTCGGGAACCGAAGCCGTCGAGACTGCCATCAAGCTTGCCAAGTTTCATACCAAGCGCCATAACTTCATCGGTTTCTTTGGTGGCTTTCACGGTCGCACCATGGGCTCAGTCGCGTTCACGGCCAGCAAGCCTCATTACCATCGCGGCTTCTATCCGCTCATGCCGGGTGTGACACACGTGCCCTTCCCCGATTCCTACCGCCCGATCCTGGAGCGCAGGCGCGGTGAGGACTATGGCGAGACCGTCGTCCGCTTTATCGAAGAAGAGATCTTCGGACATAATGTACCCGGCGATGAGATCGCCGGCGTGCTGGTGGAGCCCATCCAAGGAGAGGGCGGTTACATCGTCCCACCGGATGGATTCTTCCCGGCGCTGCGTAAACTGTGCAATAAATATGGCATCATGCTGATCGCAGACGAGGTCCAGAGTGGGATGGGTCGCACCGGCAAATGGTGGGCGATCGAGCATTTCGGTGTGGAGCCTGATATCGTGACGTCTGCAAAGGGTATTGCTTCGGGCTTGCCGCTGGGCGCCTGCATCGCGCGCGAGTCGGTGATGCAATGGCCGAAAGGTACACACGGCAACACCTATGGCGGCAATCCTATTTCCTGCGCGGCGTCCCTGGCGACCATCGAGCTGATCGAGCAACAGTATCTTGCCAATGCCGCAGAGGTGGGACCATACGCCATCGATGCGCTCCATGAGATCCAGGCGCGGCACCCGTCCATTGGCGATGTGCGCGGCAGGGGCCTAATGATCGGTGTGGAGTTCGTGAAAGACAAGGCGACCAAGGAACCCAACGAAGCCATTCGGGACATGATCGAGAAATATGGCTTCCAGCATGGCTTGCTCTTACTCGGCTGCGGCAAATCCGTGATCCGACTCGCGCCGCCGCTCTGCATCACAAAGCAGGAAGTGGACGAAGGATTGGAGATCTTCGAGCATGTGATTACGATGGCAGAGCAAGAGCAGGGGCTTAGATAACATCGAATGAAATCAATAGCGGGTATCCCTTTTGGGACACCCGCTATTGATTCAGTGCATATTATTGATTTTGCTATGGACAATCGATGCTAAAGCTGAGGGAGTCAAAGCCGATGTTGGGATCATAACCGGCGCCGAAGTTGAGTTCTACGCGCACAATCCCATTACCCGAAACGTTCCAGGTCCAGTTGCCAGGCTGCCCAGGGGTTGCAGCAATCGCATCCCCTGCAATCAGCATGTTGCCGTGTTGAGGTGAAACCCCTGCCACCGAAGTGAAGCTCAGTTCCTGGCTGTCCACCACCCCGCCGTTCGCATTGTAGGCAATCATGGTGACCACATGTGTCCCACTTCCAGTGGGGTTGAAGTCTCCATAGTCCAGCATACGCAGCGAGAAGTCGCTGATTATCACCCCTGAAGCAAAGGTGAAGGTGTATTGGTGCGCCTGGTGGTTTGCCTGTGAGACCGCATCACTGAAACCACCGTTCCCGATCATCCCCGCATTGAACACATTCGCCCCGTTCACCGTCGATGCATACACAGCCGGATCCTGCCCTTCATGTACATGTATGGCAGTTCCCCGAGCCTGGATGTTCAACCGGGGATCCGCAATCCCCAGCCCCTCCACTGCATTGCCAACCGGCAGATTGCCAAAGTTCGGCATCACTACCTCCGGCTCACACACCGGCGGGGTACCCGTTACCGTAGGCGTGAATGTTGGCGTGTTCGTGGGAGTATTAGTGGATGTAATGGTCAGAGTGCCGGTTACTGTCGGTGTAAATGTCAGCGTGCTCGTCGGTGTAAACGTCGGTGTGTTGGTGGATGTAATCGTCAGAGTGCCTGTGGGCGTGAAGGTTGGTGTATTCGTCAGGGTTCCGGTAGGAGTCGAAGTGAAAGTTGCTGTGCCTGTTGGCGTGTTCGTGGGAGTAAAGGTGGGACCTGTCGCGACCGCACGATTACGGAAAACCACAATGGTCTGAGAGGCGGTATTCCCTTCCACAATCGTTACCGTTGCGCTTCTGGCGCTGGTGTCTTTGCTAACCAAACGATCCGCCGGAATCGTATATATATCGGCAACAGAGAATCCTGATTGTGAATCCTCCGTGATCGTTAATAACCCGACATTGGTGCCGATCAAGCCAGAGCAAGCACCGACAGGGATACTTACGGATCTTGTTAAGTATCGAAAACTGAAGTAACCGCTAACCCCTTGGCCGTCTGCTTCTTTACAGATTTGGAGACGGCCTCTCGGTATTGGCGTGGGGGTTGGCGTGCAGTCTGGCGCGCAACTGGGTGTACTCGTAGGAGTCCGTGTTGGCTGAGGTGTGTTGGTAATCAACGGGGTGGGGGTACGAGTTGGTGTAGGTGTACCAATTGCCTTGTTTGTAAAAATGATCTCCGTTACACCACTTCTCATTTCAACAATGACTGTTGCCTGCGAGATGTCTTCGCTCGTGTCCCGATATGGCTTCACCTCGATCCGGGATACATAGAATCCGGCCGGAACTTCCTCTTTGACCGTTACGTGCGCACCCACCGGGAACTGACCCGCAAGTACGCAATAGCCTCCATCGCCGGGTCCTGCTGGCACACTATAGCTAGTGCCTTCGACGTTGATAATAAAGATCTGACCCTCACTTACCCCCGAGCCGGCTACCTTACAAACTTTAACTAAGCCAAGTTCCACAGTCGGCGTGATTGCAATCTCTGGTTCTTTCGCAGCCAGAGCCGACGTTGGGAACAACGAGATCAGAAGGACAAGCAAGATGATTAAATAATAAGTGCGGTTCATTTTTCCTCATGTGTATTGGTTGTAGGTGCGACATTGCTCTGCGGATATCCTCCCTCTGAGGACGCATCCCAAAGCCTTACAAAATTGTTAAGATGCAATCACAATTATAAACAAATCTACTGTACATACAACATTTTTGAGCACTGAAAAGGTTACATTCCCAGTCAACTATGATAGGGGCTTCTCCTGGAGGCGGGCCGGAGAGAGCATCCGTCCGCCCCCTTCACATAATCTTGGAATAAGCGTCACCGTCTGCCAGGAGAGCCACTGTCGTCTGGTATGGTAATCTACACGAATCTGCTTTTACCCTGGAGAACCATACTCATTCTACTAAACGTATATCTATAAGGACTGCGCGCACCGCCACTCGTTTCAGGTACGTGCCAGTCTTTTCATCATACGTGTCACAAGTGATTAGGGTGAGGTAGGACTTCTCCTCATGTCTCATCACGCTGCTGTCTGTTGGTTGCACCAGAGTGTTCGAAACCACCTTGTAGGTATAGCGATAACCGCCATTGTACACAAAGACATATTCACCTACGCCTAACGCTTTCAGCCGGGAGAAGGTGCCGGCCTTGCCATCAGCGTTTACGACGTGGGCGGTGAGAACACTGTTGCCCTTCCAGCCGGGATAGGCGCTGCCATGCAGCCAGCCGACCTGGTGCTGCAGCCAGGAGACATCCCACTCACCCTGGTTCGACTCCACACCGACGATGGGGGCCTTCACCTTGAGCACGGGAACCTCGAGCATGAGGCTGGTGGAGCTGTATTCCATTCGGGAAGCCACATCCAGATGGGTCAATCGACCTGGCGCAAAGCCCGTCACCGGAATTAGGAAAGGACTCGTCACCACGGGAGTCGCGGTCGGATTGCGATTCCCCCCGCCACCTCCACCACCCCCCCCGTCCCCCGGTGGGGGATTATTGCCGTTGATGATCAGCGTATCAGTGGCCGGTGAGCTGTTCGTCACTCTCAGATTCGGATCCGTTCGCAGATTGCCGGCCGGGATCGTGTTCTGGTACGCGCCGGGGTTACTCCCCGTAATGGGAGTGACGATCGTACAGGATGCGTTGCCCGTTAAGGCACCGCCATTTAGCTCAATGAGTTGGGTCCCAGGGACTGCCACCAGGGTTCCGCCACAGTTGTTCACAGCCGCAGGCGCCGAGTCTCCTGCAATCGTAAGACCAGCAGGCAGCGAATCGCTGAAGCCCAAACCTGTCAACGGGATATTTCCGGTGTTCTGGATGGTAATCGTCAGAAGAGCATAGGAGTCGGCCGGGATGGAATTCGGCGTGAAATACTTGCTAATGCTCGCGCCCGGCAGATTGGTCAACGAGGCTGCCGCGGGATCCGGGTTAGTTATGACGCCTTGGTCAGTTATCACTGCACCCGCCGGGATGGTATTCGTCAGGTTGCCGTTGACCGTCATGGTCGCGCTCAACGTCAGGGTGCAGCGGCCGAAGGGGGGCAGGTTGCCGCCGCTAAAGGTGAAGGTGCTTTCTCCCGGCGCCCCATTGAGCGTTCCGCCGCAGGTCCCAACGTTAAAGTTGACCGGATTGGCAAGGATCATATTGTCCGGCATGTTATCGGTAAATGTGATCCCGGTCAGGGCAACGTCTCCCAGGTTGATCAGTTCGATACTCATGGTGGAAGCCGAGCCACCAAACACTTCTTTCGGCTCAAAGCCTTTCACAAGCGCCATCGCCAGGTTTCCAGGAGGCGGAGGCTGCGTCGGAGTGTTGATGGTCAGATTGGCGGTGAGGTCGTTTGGCGGCAATCGATTCTCGCTATTGGTGATGTTCGTACGGGGGATGGTGTTGGTGTACGTGCCTGCCACGCTGCCGGTCACATATACCTGGATCCTGCAGCGCTGCCCGGCGAGGATTAAGCCATTGGTCAGGGAGATCGTCGATTCGCCGGTATTGGCGGTCAAGATAGCTGTGTCCCCACACCCGCTCATGGACGGTGGCGTGGAATTACTGATTGTCACGCCGGGCGGCAGATCATCGCGAATAGAAAAATTCGTCAAATTAGTATCGCCAGGTGCAATAATATCGATCCTCAACCGCGAATGTTCTCCGACGTTGATTGTATTGTCTGAGAAGGATTTGGAAGCGGTTATGTCGGTACCGCGCACAGTGACACGATCGGTCGCGGGCCGCGGGTTGCTTACACCCTGGTCCGTGGTGAGATTATTCGCCGGAATCGTGTTGGTTAAGTTCCCGGACGTGGCATCCGCGGGCGCACTTACCTGAACGGCAATGGTGCAGGTCCCTGGTGATGCCGGGCTGCCGGCTGGGATAACACCTCCCGTTAACCGGATGGTGTTAGCGGGGGTCGTCGTGAGTGTACCGCCACAAGTATTCTGGCTTACAGACGTGACTGTTAGCGGACTGGGCAAATCATCCGTAAAGCTAACGCCTGTGTAAGGCGAATTGGTTGGATTCTGGAGCGTGATCGTCAATGTGCTGGTTCCCCCTGCAGAGATCGTTCCGGGCGAAAATGCCTTCGTAATCCCGATTGCCTGCACAATCAGCCGGTCCGTTGCATCGCGGGGATTTGACAGCCCCTCCTGAGTTCGGAGCGAGCCAGCCGGAATGCGATTAGTGTAGGTGCCCTGTACAGTCGAGGTTACGTTTACCCGGATGGTACAGGTGGAGCCGGGTGCGATCGTGCCATTGTTCAGAGTCACCGATGTGCCGCCGCTGACAGCCGTTACAGAAGCAGAATTTCCACAACCCGAGAGCGAAGCCGAGGCCGGATCCGCCACGAAGACATTGGCGGGCAGGTTGTCGGTGACCGAAGCCTGCGTAAGGCTGGCATTCGTCTGATTATTACGAATTTCGATGGTCAGCTGGCTGACGCCGCCCGCCCAGATCGTGCCCGGGCTGATGCTCTTGCTTAGGGCCACGGGGGGCAGGCTGGGCGGCGGCTGTGTCGGAGGAGGTGTACCGGTCGCGACTCCGGCTACATTCAGAGTCGCGCTTGCGGGATCGGTGTTGCTGATTGTGGTACCTCCTCCGCTCGCAGACAATGCACGCGACGGAATCGTGTTGATCAGATTTCCAACCGTGTTGGAGGTCACGTTGATGGTGACGGTACAGCGTCCTGGAGTCGATCCCGTCTGAGCAGGGACTGTGCCGCCGCTTAACGATAACGTTGTCGAACCGGCATTGGCACTCACCGAGCCGCCGCAATTATTGGTCACGCCGACCGGGTCCGCAATCCTGAGCCCAGGCTGCACACCCACCAGGTTATCTGTCCAGGAGGTATTTGTGAGTGGGAAAAGATTGGGATTGTAAACAGTCACGCTCAGGCGCGAAACGCCGCCCGGTGCAATAGAGAGCGGTGAAAATGCTTTGTTGACTTCAGCGGGCAGTGTGATAACCTGGGCGGCTGCCCCCCCGTTTGGAATGACTGCGATGGAAAAAAACACTGCGGTGCTGAGAAAAGAAATAAGTAGCTTGCGCATGTTTATCCTCATCTATCGAGCGCGCTCTATTAAACAAACAAAACCGACGCAATACGCGGTCGGTTTCGCCACTGGCTCACCATTGCCCGTTCCAACCTACTAGATGGGCGACCAAATCAGGCAATGGGTCACTGCACCCGCAGTCCAAAGCTTGCTATTTATCCTTAATTGTATATGCAAAAGCGGATTCTTCAAAGACCCATTGGTACTCTCGAGAAACTGTCTGTTGCATTCCCCAAACCAGTTCCTACCTCGCAGCAGTGATAAAATTGCATCCAACCCCATCATGCTTCCCGATTTCCGCGTCAGACAACGCGATTATTTGCTCGAAATCTCGCGGGCACTCACCCAGGAGCTCGACCTCGAGAAGCTTTTGGCGCGTATTCTGCGGATTGCCATCGAGATGCTCGCCGGACAGGCAGGTATCATCGCGTTGAAGGAAGACGGCTGGCGCGTGGCAGCCGCCCATGGGATCGCGCCCGCCTTCTTAAGCTACCTCACCCCCCTGCTGGCGGAGGAAAACGTCCGAGAGCTGAATGTCAATGAGCTCAACCGCATGCTTAAGGAGCTGACCTACACCGCCAGCATGGGCTTGCTCAACGGCACCGCCCTGCCTCTTGCTGCACATGGACAGGTGATTGGCGTGATCTTTATCTTCCGCAATTACACCGACCTGTTTACGCCCAACGATCGCGTCCTGCTCCAATCGTTTGCAGACCAGGCTGCCATTGCTGTTTTCAATGCACGGCTGTATGGAGAAGTCTCCTACGAGAAACAGCGCCTCGACGCACTGCTGGACTCAGCCGCGGATGGGATCCTGATCCTGCATGCCGATCTCAGCATCGAGCGAGTCAACGATGCCTTCGAGCGCATTTATGGCAAGACACACGACGAGCTGGTGACCTTTTCCCACGACGAGATCATTCGCTGGGAACAGCCTCCGCAGGGCTCTACTCTGAACGAAGCCATTGCCAACGGCTGGCCGCTGACGCCGAACGCAACCCTGTATGTGGAAGGCGATCTGTCACGCGCCCTGCCTCCGCCCCTGCCGGTGGGGATTACGTATGCGCCATTGCTTTCGAGCGACGGCAGGCTGCGTAACATCATTGTTTCCGTCCGCGACATCACCCACTTTCGCAACGCGGACGAGATCAAATCGACCTTTATTTCGATCGTCAGTCACGAGCTGCGCACGCCGGTGGCTTTGATCAAGGGCTATGCGTCCACGCTGCGCCGCGACGACGCCCGCTGGGACAGGCACACGATCAACGACTCGCTTGCGGTCATCGAGGAGGAAGCCGACCGCCTCAGCAAGATGATCGACGACCTGCTCGACGCTTCCCGGCTGCAATCGGGAGGGCTGAGCATTAACCGGGGGGATGTTGCCCTTCCTGCTATTGCAAAGCGTGTGGCAGATAAATTCACGAATCAATCCAACCAGCACACCATCGTGACAGACTTCCCCGAGCGTTTCCCAATTATTCTCGCCGATGAGACGCGCATCGAGCAGGTGATTATCAATCTCGTGTCGAACGCGCTCAAATATGCCCCCGGGGGGGAGATCCGAATCAGCGGCCAGGTCCGCCCGGAGCAGGTGATCATGTGCGTCAGCGACCAGGGACCCGGGATCGAAGCCAAGGATCTACCCCACATCTTCGACCGCTTCTACCGCTCCACAAAGGCTGTCAAGCACACGAAGGGCGCAGGGCTGGGACTCTATCTGGCGCGCGCCATCGTCGAGGCGCATGGGGGGCGCATCTGGACAGACCCCAAGCCCGACTCAGGCGCAAGGCTTTGTTTCTCACTGCCGCGGTAATCCCCTATCGAGACCTGACAGGTTTTCATCGAAAAGATAATTCGTCTACGACCTGCAGCTCCGCGAGGTCGTCGGGGAGCCCTCCCCATCTGAAACCTGTCAGGTCTTAACTGCCAGATGGTACAATCGAGCGAAGCGGGAGCAGCTCCTCGCGAGTCTCAAGCGTCCGTAAATCCAATAAATGGAAAAGAGCATGCCTACCAAGGTTCCCCTGCGCAGCAAGCTGAATGAAAAATTCACATGGAATGCCCGGAGCGTTTTCCCCTCGCATCAAGCCTGGGAGAGTGAGATCGAGGACATTCTCGCAAAGATCCCTGATGTAAGAGCCTATCAGGGCCGTCTTGCGGAGGGTCCACGGGTGATGCTAGAGGCGCTGCGGTCCGCTCACGAGCTGATCGCATGCGCCCAGAAGGCATCCATGTACGCCGGCTTCGCTTACGCGGTGGATACGACCGACCAGCATGCCACCGGGATGCGCGAGAAAGCCCAGGGCGTATATGGACAGGTTCTCTGGGCAGTCGCGTACCTCCAGCCGGAAATCCTGGCGATCGGCAGAGATCGGCTGAATGAATGGATGCGCGAGAATCATGAGCTGGGGTTATACAGACATTCCTTCGACGATCTTTTCCGCAAGCAGGCGCATGTCCGCTCGGCGGAGGTCGAAGAGCTTCTGGGCCTGGTCAGCGATCCGTTGCAGGGACCCGCAAACTCGACAGGCATGCTGACGAATGCAGATTTCAATTTCAAGCCTGCCAAAGACAGCCAGGGTCGGGCGCTGGACCTTACACAGGGGACCATCTCGAATTTGATGCACAACCCGGATCGTAAAGCACGCCGGACGGCGTATGAAAACTACATGGATAAGCACATCGAGCATAAGAACACGCTCGCCAGCAATCTGGCGCACTCGATCAAAGCAAATGTGTTTTACATGCGCGCCCGCAAGCATGAGTCCTCGCTGGCAGCGGCGCTGTTCAACCTCAATATTTCCACGGATGTCTTCCATAACCTGATCGACACGTTCAAGAAAAACCTGCCGGTCTGGCATCGGTACTTTGAAATCCGGCGCAAGGCGCTCGGACTGAAAAAGCTGGCGTATTATGACATGTGGGCGCCCCTGACAAAAAGAAGGGTAAAAGTACCCTTCGAGCGCGCAGTGGAGCTGATCTGTGAAAGCCTGGCACCCATGGGTGAGGAGTATGTGGAGACGGTCCGCAGGGGTTGTCTCCAGGACCGCTGGGTCGATATTTACCCCAACCAGGGTAAGATGGAAGGCGCGTTCTCATGGGGCGTTCAGGGCACCCATCCCTTCATCAACATGAGCTATACCGATGAAGTGACCAGTATGAGCACGCTGGCGCACGAGCTGGGTCACTCTATGCATTCCTACCTGACCTGGAAACACCAGCCTTTCGTCTACGCCGATTATTCTCTGTTCGTCGCCGAAGTGGCTTCGAATTTCCACCAGGCAATGATGCGCGGGCACTTGTTGAACACGGTCAGCGATAAGAATTTCCAGCTTGCTCTCCTCGAAGAAGCGGTGGGCGGGAACTTCTTCCGTTACTTCTTCCAGATGCCTACACTGGCGCGCTTCGAGCTGGAGACGCACCAGCGCGTCGAGCGCGGCGAAGCCCTCACTGCCGACGCGATGATCGACCTGATGGCAGACCTGTTCGCCGAGGGCTTTGGCCCGGGCTTCGATCTGGACAGCGAACGCGTCGGCATGACGTGGTCCACGTTTAGCCATCTCTTTTTGGATTATTATGTATACGCCTATGCGACCGGCATCTCCGGCGCCCACGCTTTGGCAAGCCGGATCTTGAGAGGCGAACCGAATGCTGTGGAAGATTATTTAGGTTTCCTGCAGTCCGGCAGCTCGGATTATCCGGTGAGTGTCCTCAAGAAGGCCGGCGTTGACCTCACCACCCCGCAGGCTGTGGAGGAAACCTTTGCCATCATGGAAAGCTACATCGACCGGATGGAGAGATTATTACAAAAATGAGTCCCGTTGCGGGACGATCCCAAATCGTAAATCGGAAATGATCTAATGCCTCAAACACAAATCGCATGCCCTCGCTGTCGCCAGATGATCACAGCTAACATCGAACAGCTTTTTGACGTTACCCAGGATCCGCAAGCCAAGCAGCGCCTGCTCGGCGGGGTATCGAATATGGCGCGCTGCCCGCACTGTGGATATCAGGGGCGCCTGGCAACTCCCATTGTCTACCACGATAACGAAAAGGAGCTGCTCCTGACCTTCTTCCCGCCTGAGCTGAACATGCAGCTCAACGAGCAGGAACGGCTGATCGGTCCCTTGATCAAACAGGTCACCGACCGTCTGCCTCCTGAAAAGCGTAAAGCCTACCTGCTTAAGCCGACGGCGAACCTGACGTACGAATCGATGGTCCAGACGATCCTCGAGAAGGATGGGATCACGCCAGAGATGCTCAAGGAACAGCAGGAACGCGTGCAGTTGATCGAGCGATTGCTTCAGGCGAGCGCAAAAGATGTGCGGAGCGAGATCATCAAGCAAAATCTCAACCTGCTGGACGAACAATTCTTTGCGCTCTTCAGCCGGCTTGCTCAGAGCGCAGCCGCCAGCGGACAGGAGCCGGTTGCGCGGGCGATGGTCGACCTGCAAAACCAGCTGCTGGAGGAGACGGAGTTTGGGCGCACTCTAAAGGAGTCGGTGGGCGAGTTAGAGGCGGCGACCAAATCGCTGCAGGAAGTGGGCCAGGGACTCACGCGTGAGAAGCTGCTCGATATTGTGCTCCAATCTCCGGGCGACGCGCGTCTGCGCGCATATGTGACGGTTGCGCGTGGCGGCATGGATTATCAATTTTTCCAATTGCTCTCGGAGCGGATCGACAGGGCTGCAGCGGACGAAAGGGCCCGCCTGGAATCGATCCGTGAGAAGCTGCTGAATTTCACAAATGACGTTGATAAACAACTGGAAGCGCGCTACAAGCAGGCTCAGGAATTCATTGAATCGCTGTTGGCGCAGGAGGACGTGGTCAAAGCCGTTCGCGACAACCTGAACAACTTCACGCAGGATGCCGTGGATGTGGTCAATCAGCTGCTGAGGCAAGCCTCCGAAAACAATGACTATACCCGCATGGGCAAGCTGCAGAAAATGACTGAAGTCCTGCGCGAGGTCTCCACACCGCCGGAAGTGGCATTTATCGAGCAATTGCTCGATGCACCTGACGACGCCACTCTCAGCCAGATGCTCGAGGCGAACAAAGACCTGCTCAACGATCAATTCATGGAGGCGCTGATTGGTCTCGTCGCCCAGGTGGATCAGGCGGCTGAACAGGGGAACCCGGAAGCCAAGTCCCTGAGCGAGAAGCTCAGCAAAGTTTACAAGACCGCCCTGAAATATTCGATGCAAAGAAACCTGGGCGAGCAAAAAATCCAATAAAAAAGTGGGTTCCGGACGGAACCCACTTTTTACGTTTCACTGAATTACTTCTGGGTACAGGTGACGCTCGTCAGGGTTGTAGTGCAGGCGTAATCGCGCTGAAGCAATAATGCACCCGTCTTGACGTCAAATACACTGATGGTTGCATCCGTCCAGTACACAAAGTCAATTTGTGCTGACCAGGTGTTGTTGGGACAGCCACCCTGTAAGCCTGTGATCGGCCCGGCGTCCGCGGTGACATTCATGGGGGCAGTGCCCTTCTTGGTGATAAGCTGCGGTCCGATAAATTGATTGCCCTCAGCAGACACCTTGGGCGGGTTTTGTCCGGGAGCCTGGTTGCCACCCTGATTCGTGCAGGTGACCACCGGGATGCCAGAAGCTGTCAGCTCCACATCCACACCCTGCTTATAACCACCCAGACCGGTAAAGGTTCCTGTCGCATTCAGTGAACCGAGTGAAAACTTAACGCTCCCCAGCCCCACATTGCCCCCCGCCGAGACGGTGGAAGTCAACAGTGTGACCATCACCATTATAGTCAAAAAGAAAAGAATCTTTTTATTCATGGAACTCCTTATACTACCTTAACCTAGACTAAGAACCACTACGCAAGTCTCGCATTATATCCTACAATAATTGCCTCCGTTTCTGAGCGGGCTGATCTCTACTGAATTTCAATTTGATCAATGGTGGGACTGGCTGCGAAGAAGCGCAATATAATCCAGGGCAGAGGCTTTTCGTCTGCTTACAAGACCCGAGAATACCCGAAAAGTTACACGGTATCGTTGCGGTATCATTCCTATTTGAGTACGAATGAATTTTGAAAAGCACAGCAACCCATCCAAAGACCAAAGAGAGCTCAAGAGAGCCATCCAGGCATTGGAGGCACAACGCTCGATATTGGGAAATGAGATTGTCGATATTGCCCAGGCATCCATGCGGGAAAAGCTCGCCCGCTTGAATACGGGGACACATGAGTTTCAGGAGCGCAAACTAATCACAGTTCTATTCGCCGACATTTCCGGGTTTACTTCCATGGCAGAGACGATGGATCATGAAATTGTCGGCGGTGTCATCAATTCGCTCTGGTCCCGGGTGGACCAGGCAATTCAGGACCACGGCGGCCGCATCGACAAGCATATCGGTGATGCGGTTATGGCGCTTTTTGGCACACCCACCGCCCGCGAGGACGATCCAGAACGCGCCATCCGCGCTGCCCTGCAAATCCAGTCCGAGGTTCAGCGCTGGAAATGGGAATTCAGCGACTCCATGGTCCGTCAACGATCACAGACCCAGAATATTCAGCTCCGAATTGGCATCAATACCGGTCCCACCCTGCTGGGCACCGTTGGAACGATTGGAGAATATACCGCCATCGGCAACACGGTCAACCTTGCGAACCGGCTGGAACAGGCAGCTCCTCCGGGGGGAATTCTGATTTCGTACGATACCTATCAGCATGTGCGCGGCATTTTCGATGTGGCTGTCCTGCAGCCGATCATGGTCAAGGGCAAAAGCGAGCCTGTCCAGGTCTATATGGTCAATAGCGTAAAGCCGCGCGCGTTTCGGGTGCCTACTCGGGGTGTGGAAGGGATCGAGACACGCACCATCGGACGGGAAGAAGAATTGGCAAAAATGCAGTCTGCCCTGAAGCAGGTGGTGGAGGCACGCCAACTGCATCTGATCAATATCGTTGCAGAGGCCGGCACCGGAAAATCGCGTTTGCTGTATGAGTTTACAAGGTGGCTCGAGGTGCAGGGGGAGTCCCTCCAGCTGTTCAAGGGTCGAGCCACACAGGAAATGGAGCAAATCCCGTATGCCCTGTTGCGCGATATTTTTTCGTCCAGTTTTGAGATCTTGGATAACGATCCGGCCACAACGGCGCGTACGAAGTTGGAGCGCGGAATTTTTGATCTCATCATGGACAGCGAACATGCCGAGCTGTACACACCGTTTATTGGTCACCTGATTGGTCTGGATTACTCTACAAGTCCCCAGCTGAAAGGCATTCTCGGAGATGCCCAGCAAATCCGCAACCTGGCATTCCATTACATTACGCAGTTATTTGTGGAGCTCACCCGCCGTCAGGCGACGGTCATCTTTCTGGAGGACATTCACTGGGCAGATGGAGGCTCGCTCGACTTCTTTCATCACCTGATGAATGCGAGGCCAGATCTGCCGCTCCTTATTGTTGCGTTGACCCGCTCGACTCTCTTCGAAAAACGACCGGACTGGGACAAAGCAGCAGTTCAAGCCCTGCGTCTTGACCTGCTGCCATTATCTGATGAGAACTGTCGTCGGCTCGTGCATGAAATCCTGCGCAAAGTGTCTGTCATTCCCTCCGAGCTGACAGACCTGGTTGTTGCAAAAGCTGAGGGTAGCCCCTTTTATGTCGAGGAGCTGATCAAAGTCTTGATCGACCGAGGAGTCATTATCCGGGGCGATAATGAATGGCAGGTCGAGCTACGGCGCCTCTCCGAGCTAAAAGTCCCGGCGACGCTGACAGGTCTGATCCAGGCTCGTCTGGACAGTCTGACAACAAATGTCAGGGAAACACTGCAGCAGGCTTCTATTATCGGGCGTATCTTTTGGACGAACGTGGTCGAGCACATGCGCAATCCAGAGATGCGCGAGCTTGCGCCGTCCCTACCGATCGGCGAGCGGCTGGGAACCCTGCGGGCAAAAGAATTCATCTTTCGCTATGGTGATCAAAACACCTCCGAGCCACCCGAGTTCATCTTTAAGAACGCCATCCTGCACAATGTGACGTACGAAAGCGTTTTGTTGAGGCTGCGACCTGTGTATCACCGGCAGGCTGCCGAGGGCCTGATCGAAATTGGCGGCGAGCGGGTCACGGAGTATGCGGGGCGCATCGGCGAACATTTCGAACAGGCTGGGGAAGGGCTGCAAGCTGCCGAATGGTATGCCCGAGCAGGCAGACAAGCGCAGGACACGTATGCTTCAGATGCAGCTGTCCGCTATTATCAAAGCGCGCTGAAATTCCTGAATGGACACGCTGGCGCTGCCCAGATCCCGGAACAGTTGGATATTTATTACCGGCTTGGGGAAGTGCTGAACTGGCAGGCTCGTTATACCGACGCGGCGAACACCTATGCAGGTATGTTGGAAATTGCGGAGACTCAAAAAGATCGAGTCGCGCAGTCGAGAGCTTTGCAAGGACTGGCCCAATCTCTGAGCTACCAGGGCGATCATCGTGCCGCGTTGGAGAGCGCGATCCGCGCCGAATCACTGGCGCGGGCGGCCGATGCGCCGCTCGAGCTCGCCAGGTCGCTCTGGGCGCAGGGCTCGGCACGGTACCGGCTCGGAGAGGCACGGGCGGTATTATCGCTGGCGGAGCAGGCACTGGGGATCACCACTGAATTGGATCATCTCAATGAGATGGGCCGGAGTCTGAACCTGTTGGGGGCAGCTCATTACGTACTGGGCGAGTATGCCGATGCGCAGAGACACTGGGAGGATGCGCTGACGATCTTCCAGGAGCTGGGCAACCGGCAACAAGGCATGCTGTTACTGAGCAATCTTGGCGTGATCGCGGATGCCCGCGGAGATTATGACACAGCCTTCCAGCGCTATCACAGCGCCCTTGAGATGGCACGCGAAATTGGTAACAAGGATGGAGAAATCTACATTCTCTCCAATCGGGGGATTGAACTGGTCGCCCTGAGAAATTATGCCGCCGCGGAAGCGGACCTTCGGCAGGTCATCCAATTGACAGGCATTAGCGGCTCCTGGTTCTTATCGAACACATTCAATTATTACGCCGAAGCCCTGCTTGGCCTCGGGCGCTTTGAGGAAGCTGCGTTCGCCGCCCAGCAGGGACTTGCCCAAAGCATAGAAGATGGCTCGCCGGAGAACATTGGGGGCGCCTGGCGGGCACTCGGACTGATCACTGCTAAGACCGGAGAGCCCCTCCATATCAAAGATCGAGCGACAGGTGAATCCCGGGATCACGATGCCCGTACTTGTTTTGCCAGGAGCGAGAAGATCTTTTCCGAAGCGGAGATTCATGGCGAGCGAGCTCGCACCCTGCGTGAATGGGCACGCTATGAATCCAAAGCCGGCAACCAGGAGCAGGCCATGCGAATGTGGCAGGAAGCCAGAGAAATTTATGCCAGATTGGGTGCGGACAGGGAAGTACAGCGCATGGAGAATTTCCCGGCCTGAAGGCAGCAGTCCTCACTCTGGCATTCCATAGCTGACCCGATAGATCGCATCGTTGATGTAATCGCCCACATACAGGGCATCATCTGGCCCGAACAAGATCGGCAGAGGCATCACACCGGCGGGAAACCGGATAAACCAGCTCGTCTCCGTGGCATAGGTCTCACCCTGCGGAATCAAGACGACTCTTTGAATCCCCGTCTCCACGTTTGGTTTCAGCCACGAGCCGAAAATAGTGACAAAGCCGTTGCCCCGATACTCTGCGGGAAAGCTCTCACCGTCATAAAAATCAACCCCGTTCGCGGACGAGTGTGCTTCAAAGACCGCGATAGGCGGAATAGTTTCCTCACAGCCAGGCTGGTCGTGCTCATCCCAACAGCCTGGATAGCCCTAATCCCTTCCTTGCAGAATGTGATTCAGCTCCTCGAAGGGAGCCTCCATCCCCAGGTCATCGCGACCGTTGTCGGTGGCAAAGAGCTCGCCCGTCTGCGGGTGGAACGCGACGTCATAGGGATTGCGCATCCCCGTCGCAAAGATTTCGCTCTCACCGGTCTCGACATTGAAGCGCAAAATGGAAGCACTGCGCGGATCGGGATCCTCACATGCATCGCAAGTCGAGCCCAGCCCCAGATAAAGCCATCCGTCAGGGCCGAATTCAATATTATCGTTCTGATGGTTACCATAGGGGAGATCATCGACCAGAAGTCGCTCATTGTCTGCCCTGTCATTGCCGTCCGTATCAAGCAGCACCGTAACCGCACCCTGATACGATACATAGACGTCCCCTGTCGCTTGGTGAAGCGCTACCCCGAGTGGAAAATAATAGCCTGTCGCAAATGTAGCTCGCGTGTCCGCCCTGTTATCGCGGTCTTCATCTTTCAGGATGTATACATTCCCATCCTGGGACGTCACGTACATTCGGCCCTGGTCGTCGAAGGCGAATCCGGTAGGGCGATAAAGATCTGCAAACTTGATCAGGGAGAAGCCCGGTGGCACCTCAGCACCTTCCAGCTCGACGGTGGAAGCAGGGATAGTGGGCACTTGAGTGGGAGGCTGGGTTTCAGCGGGGATTGGTTCTGAGGAAGGAGTTTCGGGAGAAATAACAGTGGCTGTCGGCATGGGGGAGACTGGAGTGGCTGTGCCGGTTGCCGGCTGGCAGGCAACGAGCAACATGGTGATCAATATAAGAGCTTCCTTCAATATGCTTACCTCTTCCTCTACAGTATAGATTTATCTCAGACCTTCGAACAGGTCGGCCTCTGTCTGCCTGCCGCCGTTCACGAGGCTGAAGACGCGATAGAAGCAACCGATCCCGAATGCTCTCGCAAGCTCATCCAGCGGCCATTCGACAATGGTGCTGTACCCGGGCATCTGTGATTTATGACAGAAGATGGCTCGCTGCACCTTCTCGATATGGGCGTTGTTCTCCAGACGCGTCGTGATCTGCCAGTTCTCCCAGCCAACCTGGTTGCGCCGAACGCCGTCGATTTCCATGCTGATGCCTCCGAATGCTTCATTCCAGATATCCACAACCTCCTGTGAATCGACCATGTAATAAAGCTTCAACACCCGGTGCGGCGGCTGGATAGCTGCATCCACAAAATTACGGTCCGCGGCGCAGACGATGGCTCCCTGCGCGAATTGGGAGATCGCGATGTGATCCGGATGCCCGTAAGCGCCGTCGGGACCAAACGTGACCACCACCTGTGGCCTGAGGCGGCGGATGTGCGAGACAAGTTTGCCGATGATCTCTTCGGGGTTTGCCTGGTCCAGATCGCCATCGATGTAATCGAGCAAACACACTTCATGAATACCGAGCTGTCCGGCAGCGCAGTTTAATTCCGCTTCCCGAATACGACCTACCGCGTCGAGGCCAGGGTCGGATCCTTCTGAGTCGTACCAGCCGCGCTCGCCGCGGGTCGCACAAATCAAAGAAGTCTCGACTCCTTCAGCAGCGTACCGCGCCAGGGTAGAGCCGAGCCCCAGCGTTTCATCATCGGGGTGTGCAAACACAGCCAGCAGTTTCATATTGTCCGCCATACGACCTCCGGAAGTCTGAAATCTTGTCTCTATGGACGAATCCCCTCAAATAAATCTTTCTCAATCCCTCTCCCACCATTGACCAGACTGAACGCCCGGTAAAACGTTCCCTGCATACCAAGCATTGCCACACCTGCATCCTCGTGTAACTCTGCCAATACTCCCAGCGTCGGCAGTTGAGTCCGGTGGCAGCGGATCGCGCGCCACGCCAGGCGACAAAAATCTGCCATATCGATACGGGTGGTGATCATCCATTCTTTCCAGGGGATTTCGCCGCGTGGCCGATCGTCCACGAGAAAGGTCAGATCGCCGATAAAAGGCGCAACGACCTGAATGAACTCCTCCGAGTCGACCATATAATATAGCTTGGAGACGCGATGAGGCGCGAAGTTCTCCGCGTCTGCGTACGAAGCATCAGCGGCGCACACAAGTGCCGCGTTGGTGAGTTGTCCGACAGCAATGTGGTCGGGATGACCGTAATTCCCATCAGGCGGAAACGTGACCACGACCTGGGGCATGATCCGGCGGATATGGGTCACGATCCGTCCAATCGCTTCGGCGGGATCGGCGTGGTCCACCTCGCCATCGATATAGTCCAGGAAATACAGGCCCTTCATCCCCAGAATATCAACCGCTGCCTCCAACTCCCGGGTCCGTATCGCGCCAAGCGCCACCAGGCCGGGATACTCCTCTTCGGAGCCGGACCAGCCTCGTTCCCCGCGGGTCGCGCAAATCAGATACGTCTCGACGCCTTCGGCTGAATATTTCGCGAGCGTGCCGCCCATCCCCATCGACTCGTCGTCCGGGTGGGCAAAGACAGCCAGCAGCCGCAGCGAGTCAGTCATTCCTCTGGGCCTGCTCCTGCACACGCTGGAATTCCAGCATGAATTGTCTGGCGATCAGCGGGTCGTAGATGATCAGGATGTTCTCGTCATTACGCTCCTCGGCACTCTGCGAAAAGTTATACGAGCCCGTGACCACAATGCTTTCATCCACGATAAAAACCTTGTGGTGCATCAATCCATCGATGCCGTCGCTGCGGACATCCAGATCTGCCTGGCGGAAGGGATCGTATTCCGTTCCCTGGTTCGACCGGATCTGCTCATCGTCCATAACCCCTGCAACCTCGATGCCTGCAGCAGCCTTCTGACGGACGATGTCGCCCAACTGGTTAGACGTAAAAGAATAAGCCATGAAATAAATGCTTTCCTGCGCACCCTCCAGGACGGGGACCAGCGCTTCGAGGACGCCATCATCCGGCGAAAAATAAACGTCGATGCGTGTGCCATCGAGCGTTAGAGTCCGGTTGGGCGTCTCGGCAGCGACATTATCGCCGAACCGACCATCTAAGAACATCTCCTCGAATTCCTGGATGTAGTTCTCTGCCATCTTCGTGGAGCGGATGCGCATCAGATTGTTGTTATCGTCATAGGCGCCGCCGTCCGTAAAGTTCATCGAGCCGATCCATACTTCTGAGCGATCGATGATGATGAATTTATCGTGCATCAACCCCTCATTTTCATCGCCGACGATGGGTATGCCGGCTTCCAGCATCACCTGAGGATCGGAGCGGTCCATGTTTTCGGACTCCATCACCACCCTGACGGTCGTTCCGCGATTGTGGGCACGCAGCAACGCGTTGCGGACGCTATTCAGGCTCAGGCTATAGGCAGCCACATCCACGCTCAAGCGGGCAGCATCAATCGCCGCGACCAGAGGCCCATCCACTCCCCCGGTTGCTTGAGGCGAAAGCGGGCTGGCCGGATTTGTAAAATACAGCTCAAACCACGAGCCCCGCAGGCCATAGCCAGCCTGCAATTCGATAGGCGTGAGTCCTGTCGAAGAAGTGGATGGGGCAACCGTAGCTTCAGCGATGGGAAATGAGGGAATGTTCCCACAAGCAGACAACAGGAGACAGACCAGAAGAAAGACGGACAACGTGCGATAGAGCTTCATAAGTTCCTTCTCAGACCGTGCGAAATGTTTCACATTATAATCCCCGGCGTGACGACCCCTAACACAAATGCAAATCGCCAGATCGCGCGCGCCGCCGGGACAGTCATGCTGGCAATCCTGTTCGGGCAAGCGATGGGACTGGTGCGCAGCATCCTGGTCGCGGGCGCATTTCCCGCTGCAGAGCTGGATGCCTTTTCCGCCGCCAACCGGGTATCAGAAACATTGTTCAACCTCATCGCGGCCGGGGCACTCGGGTCCGCGTTCCTGCCGACCTTCACTGCCCTGCTCGTAAAGAATGAGCGTGGGTCTGCCTGGAGGCTTGCATCTTCCTTAGTCAGTCTGGTCACACTCGTCCTGAGCCTGGCAGCGGTGCTGGCAGCATGGTTCGCGCCGCAGATTGTCCGCTATCTGCTTGCACCAGGGCTCGCGGGTGACCCCGTCCTTTTTGGGATGACGGTGAGCCTCCTGCGCATCCAGGCAGTATCGGCGGTGCTGTTCGGGCTGGGTGGACTGATGATCAGTATCCTCAATGCCTATCAGGTTTTCTTCGTCCCGCAGATCACCGCCGCAATGTACCAGATCGGGCAGATCTTTGGTATTCTGGTGTTGTCGCGCTGGATGGGTATCTATGGACTCGCCTGGGGCGTGGTCATCGGCTCCGTATTGTTCTTATTTGTTCAGCTCCCGGCGCTATTCAAGCTAAAGGGTGACTTTTCATTTTCACTCGGTGCAAAAAATCCAGATGTCCGCAAGGTCATTCAGTTGATGGGACCGCGCGTCTTTGGCACCGCGGTAGTGCAATTGAACTTCTGGGTAAATACGAACCTGGCTTCGCGGATGGCAGAAGGCAGCTTGATCAGCCTGTCCTATGGCTTCATGCTCATGCTGATGGCGCAAGCCGCGATCGCGCAGTCCGTGGCAATTGCCGCCCTGCCCACGTTTTCTGCCCAATATGCGCTTGGCAAGCTGGACGAGATGCGCAGGTCGCTGGCTTCCACGCTGCGGGTAATGTTCCTGCTGGGAATCCCTGCCAGCCTGGGATTGATCCTGCTGGCGCGCCCAATCGTTTCCATGCTGTATCAACGCGGCGAGTTCAATGCCATTACGGCAGAGATGACCGCCTGGGCGCTGGTCTGGTTCGCAGCCGGATTAGTTGGCCACTCGGTGATGGAAGTGTTGACCCGTGCTTTTTATGCGCAGCACGATACGAAGACCCCTGTCATCATCGGGTCCGCCGCCATGGCCCTCAACGTGGTTTTTAGCCTTGCCTTTGCAACCCTTTTCCGCCAGATCGGGTGGATGCCGCACGGCGGGCTGGCGCTGGCAAATTCCCTGGCAACGGCACTCGAGGCGTCAGCCCTGCTCATCCTGATGCGGCAAAGATTGCAAGGCATCGAAGGTACGTATATCGCGCGCGGATTTGCAGCGTGCATCGTTGCTTCATTCGGCATGGGGATTGGCTTGTGGCTTTGGGTCCAGGGGACGGGAAGTCTGTCGCGTTGGATCGTCGCGCCAGGCGGCGTGTTGATCGGTGGATTGGTTTACGGGGCAGGTATCGTAGCGCTTCGGGTACCCGAAGTCCAAATGATCATCAGATCTATCAAGCGGCGACTGCTTCCAGCGGTCTCACAATAAGAGATTATTACCAGAGCAGCCATTGGGCGGTCCCCACCGCCAGACCGAGCAGTATGCCCCCGATCACCTCCAGCGGCGTGTGACCCAGCACCTCGCGTAAATCCCTCTCCCGTACAGGATGTCCGTGCAACAGCTCGCCGAAGATCACATTGATGCGCTGGGCATGGATGCCTGCCTGTTGACGCACCCCGGCGGCATCATACGTAACGATCATCGTGAGCACGACACCAAGGGCGAAGGCGGGATGGTCGAACCCGTGGAACAGACCGATGGCAAGAGTCGTAGCCGTCATCAGCGCTGAATGCGAACTGGGCATGCCGCCGGTTGTGAAAAGCAATGCCCAGTTCCATTTTCGGGTCTGAAGATAATAGAGCGGAACCTTGATAATCTGCGCCAGGGCCCAGGCGCTGATTCCCGCGATCAGGGCACTATTCTCGAAGATCGCCAGGAGGTTCATTCCGATATTTCCTCGAAGGGGATGATCTCATCTCCGGCGACCTGCTTAACTTTGAGCTCCGCGGCTTCGAGCAGCACGCTGCAACGCGCAGCCAGGGCCTGTCCACGCTCGAACAACTTAATCGACTCCTCAAGCTGTTTCTGCTCACCCTCGAGGGCGGAGACAATCTCCTCCAGTTCCGCAAGGGCTTCTTCATAGGTTAACTCTTCTAAAGCTTTTTCTAATTTTTTGGATGATGGTCTGGGCATAATAACTCCGCGGTTTACGAATTACGATTTTCGAGTATCAACTTTTCTGACTTCAAACTCTCCATCGCTCACCCGAACATTCATCTCCTCGCCTGCCTGCGCGAGGCGGGAGATAACTCTGCCGTCGTCCTTGCGCGTCACCACAGCATAGCCTCGTCTCAGGACCGCGTTTGGGTTCAACGCTTCCAGCCGGCGCTGCATGCCTTTGAGCTGTGCTGATTGCAGTTGCACGTGATGGAACAGCGAGGAATATGCCCGGCGCGTCAGCTCGTCCACGCGCTGGCGCTCGGACTGGATGCGACGGTCAGGCGAGACGTAGCGGAGCTCGGATGTGAGTGAAGACAGGGAAGTCTTTTGTTCGGCAAGGTATTTGAGCATGGCAGAGACAAGGCGCGTTCTGTAATTCTGCAACGACCCCCGCAAATCGAGCATGGTGATCTGTGTGGCAAGCTCCGCCGCGGCGGTGGGGGTAGGCGCACGCAAATCCGCGGCGAAATCGCAAAGTGTGAAATCTGTCTCATGTCCCACGCCACAGATGACCGGCACGGCTGACATCGCAACCGCCCGCACGACGCGCTCGTCGTTGAACGCCCAGAGGTCTTCGATAGAGCCGCCTCCACGTGCGAGAAGAATTACGTCGGGCTGCTGGAAATTAAGCGACTGGATGGCTTTGACAAGCGCGGGAGGAGCTTCGCTTCCCTGCACCGGAGAAGGAGCAATGAGCACCTCGACCAGAGGTAAGCGCCGGCGAAGGGTATTGAGCATATCGCGCAATGCCGCCCCGGTCGCCGACGTCACAATCCCGATTCGTTGCGGGAACATAGGGATCAGGCGTTTGCGCTCCGGTGCGAAGAGTCCCTCAGCTTCAAGCATGGCTTTCAAGCGCATGAATTCCTGGTAGAGCGCCCCCTCGCCCACCGGGCGGATCTGGTCGGCATAAAGCTGGTATTGGCCGCTGACCTCATAAATGCCGATCCGGCCGTGGACCTCCACTTCCATGCCGTCCTGGAGGCCAATCCGCAGGCGCGCCGCGCTCGTCTTCCACATCACGCAGCGCAGCGCAGCGGAGGCATCTTTGAGAGTGAAATAGACATGCCCCGAAGCGGGTCGTGAGAGATTCGAAATCTCCCCCTGCACCCAGACGTCCTGGAGAACTTCGTTCTCTTCCAGAAGCTTGCGGATATAGAACGTTAGCTTCGAAACAGTCCATTGCTGTGTGGAAAAGAGGGTGGGCTGCATCGAGACGAGGATAATCGAAAATCGGTGAAGGCGGAAGGTAGGAAGAGAAAAGTGGAAAGAGGAAAGAGGGATTCTCTGCTACAATTCGCCTATCCCATGAATCACCTCTGGTCCCCGTGGCGTATGAAATACATCGAAAGCAACAAAGAAGAAGGGTGCGTTTTCTGCTCTGCGCAGGCGATGGAAGATGGGGCGGAGAATCTGATCGCGTTCCGCGGTGAGCGCGCTTATGTGATCCTGAACCGCTATCCCTACACCAGCGGGCACTTGATGGTCGTCCCCCTTGATCACAAATCCAGCCTGGAAGAGCTCGAGGCACCGACCCGCGCCGAAATGATGGAGCTGACCTCCCGCTGCATGACGGTGCTGCGGCAAATTTATCGCCCGGAAGCCTTCAACATGGGCGCGAACATCGGCGAATCGGCGGGCGCAGGGATCAAGTCACATGTCCATATCCATATTGTCCCGCGCTGGTCGGGGGATACGAACTTCATGACCGTTGTCGGAGAGGTGCGCGTCCTGCCCGAATCGCTGGAGCAGACCTACGAGCGAGTGAAAAACGGATTTTTGGAGGCTAAATAGCTGAGCATCGCGCCCGTCAGCCTTCTGTTCGAATGTCTCGATTGATCCAATATTTCTCCCCGTCGCTCATCCTTATCATCGCTCTACTTCTGGGCAGTTGCAGCCCAACAGCCGCCACACCGACCCATTCCCTGCCAGCGCAGACAACAAATCCCATCACCGTCTCTACCCTGAGTCCCACCGCCCAGGCTATCACCGCGGAAACGGCGGCGCCGGCTCTCGCCGCGGACATTAATCCGCTGACCGGACTGCCCGTCCAGGACCCTTCCTTACTCCAAATCCCCGCGGTACTCTTGTCCATCTCGCACTTCCCGGTGGAGGCGCGGCCGCAGGCGGGGTTATCCTTCGTACCCTATGTCTTCGAGATCTACATCACGGAAGGCGCCACGCGCTTTCTTGCGACGTTTTATGGTCAATTCCCCGCGCCGGAAGCGGCAGTAAGCGGCGATTGTGCCGTGAGAGGCACGCCGTTCACCCAGACAAACCTCATCCTCGGCAACCGGGTCTGGAACGACTCGAACTTGAACAGCACGTATGATGCCTGGGAGAACGGAATCGGCGGCGTGTGCGTTAATTTATATGACACGAATGGCATGTTGTTGCAGCAAACCACAACAGACAGCAACGGCTATTACGGGTTCAATGTAGAGGCTGGAAATTACATCGTCGAGTTCCTGAAACCACCGGGAATGGAGTTTGTACAAAAGCATGCCTGGGAGGACGAACGTGACAGCGACGCGGACCCGGTGACGGGCCGGACAGACACCCTGAGCGTGGGCTCCTCGATCCTTCATGCGGATGCGGGTCTCATCCCGGTCGCTGCCTCTGGATCGCCGCTGCCTCCTGCCCTCGTGGGTCCGGTGCGTTCCGGTCGTCTAGTGTACCGCCACATTGCGGCATTTTTCCCGGACTCATGCTTGATTTATGCGGGCGCCTCCCCGGAAGTGCTCGTCCATTTGCCGTACTGCGCGTTTGTGGAGCATATTATCGACGGCGGCGGCTATATGCTGGAAATCGACCGGATGGTGCAGTTGGCAAGAGAAAACCAGGAGCCGGACCAGACGATCGAGTACTCCAGCAATATATTTTCGGTCGAGCCCCCCGAAGGGGGCATTGATGCGGCAAAGCTGCATGTGTACATTGCCTGGCTGAATCAATCGGCATGGGTCTTCGATCCGCTTTCCCAGAGCTGGTGGCGATATGTCGATAACGCCGATCCTGAAACCGCTGGCATCGTCCACCCTGAGATCGACCGCCTGACCGGCCGGCAGCTGCACTTTGAAAATCTGATTGTCGTCTTCGCCCAGCACGAGATCATCTCTCCCACGAATCTCGAGATCCGTATGGAGCAGGATTGGATCGGCGAGGCGCTACTCTTTCGCGATGGAAAGATGTACAAGGGTCGCTGGAGCACGGTGGCAACCGACGAAGAGGTTGAGACCGGACGCCGTAAACCTATCCAATTCCTGTATCCGGATAACAAGACACCCTTCCCCCTCAAGCCCGGCCGGACGTGGATACTGGTGATGACACCGCAGACACCCATCACAGAACGATCACCAGGCGAATGGTTGCTCCAGTTTTTCCAGCCGCCGGGCGCGCAATAGCCCTGTTCGAATCGCGCTGCGTGCGACGGAAGCCGGTATTGAAGCCAGACCCGTAATCAATCGTTAGAGACTGGAGAATTTCACTCCAGTTGTCATCCCCGGGGCGGGATTGATTTGAATTCCAAACTTAATAAAAGGATATATGAAAAAGAAATTTTTGATTGCTTTCCTATTTACCTTGATTGCGTCCTGTACAAACACCAATAGCACTCAGCCAAGCCTACTCACCGAAACGCCGCTCTCTCAAACGAAGATACCATCGACCACAGTTCCTTCGATCGTCACATCCGCGTCATCCGAAGCAACTCCGTTCATGACATCTACGATGGAGGTCCTCCCCACACCGACCACCTATGGACCGGATGTTTTCCCTGAAGGCTACAATCCCCTTACCGGACTGCGGGTTTCGGACCCGGCGCGGCTGGATCACCCTGCGCTGCTTCTTTCGGTCACACACTTCCCGCCGCAGTCGCGTCCACAGGCAGGCCTATTCTTCACACCGTTTGTGTACGAGTTTTACATCACCGAAGGCGCCACGCGCCATCTTGCAGTGGTATATGGTGAATTCCCCGCGCCTGAGATTCCGTTGTATGGTCAATGCGAAGTGCGTACTGAACCTGTAGCACAAGCCAATCGTATCCTTGGCAATCGGGTCTGGCATGATAAAAACGAAAATGGTATCCAGGAGCCGCGTGAAGAAGGGGTTGGCGGGATTTGCGTTAACCTACTGGATACAAACGGAACCCGACTGCAGCAGACCACCACAGATAGCAATGGCTATTTCGGTTTTCCAGTGGAGGCAGGCACGTATAGCCTCGAGTTTGAGCTGCCCGCGTGGCTGGAATTTAGCGGGCAAAATATCGGCGAAGATGATATGGACAGTGATGTGGATCAGGCCTCAGGTCGCATAGCGAACATCACCGTCTCAGCATCTCCGCCTCAATCCTGGGACGCAGGCCTGGTCGTTTCGTCTGAGCTGACGCCAACGCCCGGTTTGGAACGGCAGTTGCCGGATGCAGTGTTTGGTCCCATCCGTTCGGGGCGGATCTTCTACCGGTTTTTTGCCGGGATGTATGAGGATAGCTGCCTGATCTATGCCGGCGCCGATCCGGCTGTGCGGAGGGAGATCCCAGGGTGCGCCATGGTGACTCATACGGCTGAGAACGGAGGCGGAAGGCTGACCTTGGAACGCCTGGCAAAAATTTCAGAACAAGTAAAAGAAGACAGTGCCGACTTCAATTATGCGAGCAACCTGTTTTCGGACGAGCCGCCCCCCGGCGGCCAGCAGGTGACGGAATTGCAGGAATTCTGGGCATTTCTCAATCAATCGAAATGGACCTTCGACGCGGCATCCGGGTCCTGGTGGCGGTATATCGATGAATCGGACCCTGCAACCGCGGGCCAGCTCTTTCCGCTGGTAGACCGGCTCAATGGCAGGCAAGTGCAGTACGAGAACGTCATCCTGATGTTTGCGGAGCATACGGTGATCCGACCCACCATCATAGACATCAACCTGGCGCCTGGGAACCAGGGCAGAGCCTACCACTTCCGTGATGGGCGCATGTATGAAATCATGTGGAGCACCGTAGCAACCGAATACCAGCAAGAGACCGGGCGGGCACTTCCTTTGCGTTTCGTCAACAAAGATGGGACGCCTGCTGCACTCAAGCCCGGAAAAACGTGGGTCATCATGTTTTCCATGGAGTCTTATCTCGAGGATTTGAAGTCAGGCATTTTCCGGGCGCGCTTCATCCCACCCCCGGGTGCAAAACTGGAGTAAGGCGATACGAGCCTTGTGAAGCCTGCCCGCCGGCGCTTCGCAAGGCTATTGAAAAAATCAGCCTATAATCAAGGCATGTACCGTGTAACACTGCTCTTGCTCACCGTGCTGATCATCTCATGCACTACACCACCGGCCATCCAGCCCACCGCGGAAGGCACACTTGTTCCTGATAGGATGGCTACGCCCACGGTGATCGTGACTCCATCAGCAACAGTCACGTCTACTCGCCAGCCGCGTCTTTCCCCGGTTACCTATGGTCCGGAGGCGGATGATTTTCCTCCGGACGTCAATCCGCTTACGGGCCGTGAGGTGCTTGATCCCTCGCTGCTTAAGCTGCCTGCGGTCCTCGTGTCCATCAGCAATATGCCGGTCACTGCGCGCCCGCAGGCGGGGCCCGCTTTTGCTTCATGGGTCTATGAGCTGTACATCGGCGAAGGCACTACGCGCTTTCTGAATGTATTCTATGGAGATCTGCCGCGCGCTATTCCCAACGTCACCGGCGGATGTGCTGTGCGCGAAGAGATAGCACAGCACGGCGAAAACTCAATCGGTAACCGTGCCTGGCTGGACGAGAATGAAAACGGACGTCAGGATGCCTGGGAGACAGGCATTGGCGGCGTGTGCGTCCGCCTGCTGGATGGCGCGAGTCGTGATCTCATCGCGGAAACGACGACTGACTCCAACGGCTACTATACATTGGAGTCTCCCTCCGCTCCTGTGCTCATCCAATTCTTGAAGCCAGATACTTATCGTTTTACTGCCTCTGATACAGGCGATGACGATCGTGACAGTGATGCTAACCCCAATGGGGAAACGATAATTTTCCAGCCAGATTCCGCTGGCACCTTCTGGGACGCGGGCTTAATTCCGACTGATATTCCTCTTGCTACGCCAAGCCCTGTTGTGACAGGTACACCGCAAAACTGGTTCATCCCATCAGAAGCCTATGTCGGTCCCATTCGCTCGGGACGCTTAACCTACAACCAGATCGGGCGCACGTTTCCAAACAGCTGCCTGGTCTACTCTGGCGCTGCCTCGGATATTGGGGAGATGCTCGACGTGTGTGAGGTCATCCCGGGCGTGGAGAGGACGCATCCCAATAGCTCGTTACTGACGGTGACGCGTATGCGTGAACTGGCAGAAGCCAGCCTGCACCCGAGACAGCCCGTCAATTACTCGGGAAATCTGTTTTCAGAGAACCTTCCCGAAGGCGGCGAGCCTGCCAGTGCGGTCCATGTCTTCTATCATTCCTATACCCAGTCCGCATGGCGATACGATCCGGTCTCGCACACTTATCTGCGCTGGACAGACCTGGCAGACGGCAACGGAACGCTGATTCCCGCGACGGATCGGCTGACAGGACGACAGATGGCCTTCGAGAATGTGATCGTCGTCTTCGCCGAGCACAATCGCTTTCGGCACAACCAGCTCGAGATCGATTTCAGCCACGGGCAGAAACATCATGCCTATCTATTCCGTGATGGTCAAGCCTTCAAAATCCTGTGGTCCACCGAGAACCGTGAATGGGAAAAGACCACCGGCTTATTACGTCCAATGCACTTTCTGGATGGGCGGGGAAACCTGATCCCGCTTCGCCCGGGCAGGACCTGGATTCATATCATCACGCCATTTTCTTCGGTGGCCAATCAGGGGAAAGAGAGCTGGCTGGTGCAATTTGTCCAGCCGTATGATCCTGTCGATACGCCTGTTCCATAAGCAGATAGGGAGTCCGACCGCTTGCTGTCGAAAATTCACAAGCACGCCCCATGGACAATCCCTGCCTGCAAATAGGAGTTTCCATGCATCCGTATGTTGCCTCCGTAAAGAACTTGCTCGAGCAAAACGCGAACCCAGCACAAGCCGCGCCGATGAAGAGATACATGCGTGACCAGTTCGAGTACCTGGGCATCAAATCGCCGCAACTGAAAGCACTATTCAAGCAGATCGTGAACGAGCAGGGATTACCGGGCACGCAGGCATTGGATCAGATTGTTCTCGACCTGTGGGCGCTTCCCCAACGCGAGTATCAATACTTTGCCATCAGCCTCATGGAGCGCCTGGAAAAGAAGCTGACCCCACAATCGATCCGAACCCTGGAATACATGATCACAAATAAATCCTGGTGGGATACTGTTGATAACATCTCTCACATCGTGGGTGTTCTTTTCAGAAATTATCCGGATGTGCGCGAAAAGTATCTCGCCAAATGGCGCCGCTCCGGGAATTTCTGGCTGCGCCGGACGGCCATCCTGTTCCAGCTGGATTATAAAGACGAAACCGATTTTGATCTGCTGCGTGAGATCATTCAGGAAAATCTTGGCTCAGATGAATTCTTTATCAACAAGGCAATCGGCTGGTCGTTGAGGCAGTATGCGCGGATCGACGCAGAAGGTGTAAAAGCATTCGTCAAATCCACGGCTCTGCATCCGCTGAGCCGCCGTGAAGCAATGAAACATTTGACGGAATAAGCCAGTCTTGCGGATGGAACAAAAAACCATAGAGGTATTCCGTCTCAAATTCATGTATATGGATGAAAATCCAAAAAGGAGAAATCATAGAACATCATTACCCCATAATTCTTCACAATAGCCAATGGCACAGCCCATTGGCTTTATAATCTCATTAGAATTTCGCGAAGGAGGAACCATGGCAAACGAGAATGAGGCGGTCATTCTTTCCGCGGCGCGCACGCCGATCGGGAAGTTCCAGGGCTCCCTCAGCAGTGTGCCAGCCACGCAACTGGGAGCTATTGCGGTCAGGGCTGCCGTGGAACGCGCCGGCATTAATCCGGAAGAGATCGAAGAAGTGATCATGGGTAATGTTGTCCAGGCCGGGGAAGGACAGGCACCGGCGCGTCAGTCCGGGATACTGGGCGGGATTCCGGCAACGGTCAGCGCCAGCACAGTGAACAAGGTCTGTGGGTCGGGTCTAAAAGCGGCAATGTTCGCCTCCCAGGCTGTCCGGGCGGGGGATGCGGATCTCTTCGTGGCGGGTGGATTCGAATCGATGAGCCGCGCGCCCTACCTGGTATCCGGCCGTTCCGGTGAGCTGAAGTTTGGCAACCAGGCGCTCACCGACGCCCTGCTCTACGATGGCCTCTGGGACCCGTTCGAGAACTGGGGCATGGGCAACGCGGCGGAATTCATCGCGGACGAGTACGAGGTGACGCGCGAAGCAATGGACCAGTATGCGCTCCGCTCCCACCAGAGAGCTGTCGCGGCGCAGGAAAAGGGCCGCTTCGAAGAAGAGCTCGTCCCGGTCGAGATCCCGGGGCGAAAAGGCGAAGTGACGGTTGTGGAACGCGACGAGGGACCGCGCAAGGATTCCTCGCTAGAGGCGCTTGCAAAACTGAAGCCGGCATTCAAGGAAGGCGGCAAGGTCACGCCGGGCAATTCTTCGCCGATGAACGACGGCGGCGCGGCAGTGGTGATTTCCTCGCGCGCGTATGCCGAGAAGAACAACCTCCCGCCGATGGCAAGGATTGTTGGTTATGCGCAGGCAGCTGTCGAGCCAAAGTATTTGTTTGCCGCGCCCGCCTACGCCATTCCCAAGCTTCTCAAGAAGATCGGCTGGACGCTTAACGATGTCGATCTGATCGAGCTCAACGAAGCCTTCGCTGCCCAGGTCCTCGCGGATGGCTACGCCCTCGCCGACCAGGGTTGGGACTGGGATAAAGTCAACGTCAATGGCGGGGCGATCGCCCTAGGACATCCGCTGGGCGCGAGCGGCGCGCGCGTCTTGACCACGCTGCTCTATGCCCTGAAGCAACGCGGCCTCAAGCGCGGCATTGCTTCGCTATGTCTGGGAGGCGGTGAAGCCGTGGCGATGGCAGTGGAGATGGAGCAAACAGGGAGCTAAGTCGACAAGCCGACACATGTTTACCTCCTCAGAGGAACGATGGATAAACAGGAACGTGAATCGAAAATCGAACTCTACGGCCGTGGTTATGACTTGTTGATGGCTGCCCTCGCCGAGATTCCCCGGGAGGCCTGGCTGTTCAAACCAGAGCCCCGCGAGTGGAGCGTCTATCAGGTGCTGATCCATCTCGCAGATTCGGAGTCCAACGCGGCGCTGCGGGCGCGCAAGTTGATCGTCGAGCCTGGCGTTACGTTGATGGGATATGACCAGGATAAATGGACCAATGACCTGAATTATCACGAGCAGAATTTTGAGGACGCGCTGGAGATTGTGCGTCTTGTCCGCAAGACTACCTATGAGCTGCTCAAGAGACAACCGGAACAGATTTTCGGACATTCGGTGAAACATCCGGAATATGAAGAGCCATATACCTTCGAGCAGTGGATCAACATTTACGCGGCGCACATCCCCGGACATATCGAGCAGATCCGG
>DATHTH010000287.1:0-4324 GCA_035463495.1 Anaerolineales bacterium
GCTCATGTGCGGGAAGCTGGTGGCGAGCATGAACTGGTTCTGAAATTCCGGGTCGGTTGGCAGTTCGAATCGTTCCACCCTGCGGGTGACGGCATCAATCTCATTCCGCTTCTCGACGTTGAGCAGCGCGATCCGGGCGCCATCGCCGGCGGCATTGCCCACGGCATAGACCCTGTCCAGTTCGCAATCCGGGATCAAGCCGATGAGCATGGCTTTCTCTTTATCAATATAGCTTCCAAAACCGCCAGCCAGGATAATTTTATCCGGAGATTGCAGCCCGCTGCGTTTGAGGAGCGTGCGCGCGGCGGTGAACAGGGCTGCCTTGGCGAGCTGGATCTGCCGCACATCCTGCTGGGTCATGGGGATATCTCTGCCGATCGAAGTTTCCTCCGCCCAGGCAATGACGTATTCCCAGCCATTCTCTCCCTCGCGTACCCGATTTGAATTCAGGTTTTTCTTGAATTTTCCCCGAGAATCCACGATCCCAGCCCGGAACAGTTCTGCCACCGCATCAATGATAGCGGAGCCGCAGATGCCCTTGGCTTTGCCTGTATTCCAGCCATCCTCGCCGATGATCTTATAGCGCGGCTCGAGGGTCGTTTCGTCGATCTGGACCCGCTCGATGGCGCCGGGCGCGGCACGCATTCCGTATTCCACGTGGGCGCCTTCGAGGGCGGGTCCGGTGGGGGTGGAGGTGCAGACCAGCCGTCTGCGATTGCCGAGGATCAATTCGGCATTCGTGCCGACGTCGATCAGCAACCAGTTCTCATCCTGCTTGTGCGGCTCCTCGGCAATGATCATGGCGCTGGTATCGGCGCCGACAAAGGATGCGATGGTCGGCAGGACATGAATATTACCAGACGGGTTAATCTGCAAATCTAGCTCCCGCGCCTTGATATCCACCGAGCTGTGGATGGCCGGGACAAAGGGCGCGAGCCCCAGGTCCCTGGGATGCAGATTGAGGAGGAGGTGGTGCATGGTCGAATTGCCGACCAGGACCATCTCGAGGATTTCATCTGTTTTGATCTGGGCTGTTTTCGCCGCCTGGTTGAGCAATTTGTTCAACGTGCCAATAATGGCTTTGTGCAGCTTCTGCAGCCCATCGGGATGTTCAATCGAGTATTGGATCCGCGACATCACATCTTCGCCGTAGACGATCTGGGGGTTCATCTCGGATTCGGCGGCGAGCAGCTCGCCGGTGCGCAGATTGCATAAGTACAGCGCGACCGTCGTCGAGCCAATGTCCACCGCTGCACCATAGCTGTCTTCCACATACCCCGCCTGGACTTCGATGACTTCTTTATCCTGCCAGACAGAGACGGTGACATTCCACTTCGCTTGGCGCAGCGTGGCGGACAGAGCCCGCAGGCATTGATAATCAATCGTGAAGTTGAACCAGCGCGGCAGATTTTCCTCGCCGCGCCGCACCAGACCCATGGATGTCTCAAGCCCCTTCGCAAGCCGCTCCCAGTCGGCAATCGGGCGCTCCAGGTTGGGCGGCGTAAGCGCCACATAATATTTTCGGATGGATGGCTTGATCTCGATCGCACGCTCGCGTGCACTCTTGCGGACGATCTGTTTATTGCCGCGACTCTCCTCCGGGACGTTGATGAGCACATCGCCCATCACCTTGCACTGGCAGGACAAACGAACCTGTCCGATCTGCCAGCCCTTGTCTTTCAATAGCTTAGGGCGCCGCATCAGATACGCGCGTTCTTCGACCCCAATGGGGGACAGGTGCTCTTGTTTCGAGTCGATGTTATATTTTTCGAAGCGACCTTCCTCCACGAGGACCATGCACTTGCCGCACGTCGCGTTCTCAGCGCAGATCGACTCGATCTCCACGCCCAGCTCGCGCGCCGCTGCCCGGACGGACGTGCCTTCGTCCACTTGTCCGCGGCGGCCTGAGGGTTGGATGATTACGGTATGTTTCCTGGTCATACGTTTTGAACCGCGAAGGCGCGAAGAATCCAAAATCCTCCTGCCCGTTCGCGTCCTTTGTGTTTAAGTGCCTTTTTCCTGTCGACGTGGGATCTCAATTTTGGCAAACTGTGTTTCCAGCTCAGCGAGAAGCGCCTGCGCCACATCCTCCGGTGCGCCATCCCTTTCGATCCACTCGCCGCGTTTGTACTGTGCGGCGTAATCCGTTGTCGAGGTGGCCCCTTCTGCCATCGCGTAGGCGTCGATCGCGTTCTGAATTTTTTGCGAAAGCTGTTTCTTGACCGTGCGCCCGTCGCCTTCCACAACGAAGGACTGCGGGATATGCTTCCAGTACGTGATTCGATAACGAGCCATAAAATATCTCTCCGGAAAATTATATATAATTTCTATAAGACGTGGATTGTACGGGAAGATTGGTAGATGGTCAATGGGAACCATCACGCAGCCAGGGCGCTCCCTGCCAGCCAGCCGGTTGTCCAGGCGGACTGGAAATTGAAGCCGCCGGTCAAACCATCGATATTCAAAACTTCTCCCGCGAAGAATAAGCCATCGACGATGCGGCTTTGCATGGTCTTGAAGTCCACCTCATTGAGGCGCACCCCGCCGCAGGTCACGAACTCCTCCTTGAACTGCCCCTTGCCTTCGATGAGAAACTCACCCCTTGTGAGCTCACTCGCAAGCGCTCCCAGCTCCGCTTTCGAGACGTCTGCCCAATTTTTCTCGCCGATATTGTGAGTCAGTTGTTTCCATAACCGAACCGGCAGTTGCGTAAAGGCAGGCTCGCTGCCTACTTTCCTGCGCGCGTTCGCGCGCCAGTCTTTGTGTCTCTGTAAGACTTCAAGAGCTTTATCTGTCGTATAGTCACCAAGCCAGTTCACGCTCAGCGGCGCACGGTATTTCTTCTCGTGCAAAATCCGCGCTCCCCATGCGGAAATTCTCAGGACAGCCGGTCCGCTCAATCCCCAGTGCGTGATCAACAGCGGACCGCTTTGCACGATCGAATCCATTCTCAATGTCACAGACTCAACCGAAATTCCTGCCAGGCCTTCGATCCGGGAGTCTGTTATGTTGAACGTGAACAGCGAGGGCACCGGCTCTTCGATGGAATGCCCCAGGGATTGCGCGATCTGGCGCGTCCGCGCGTCGCTCCCGGTGGCGAGCAGCACTTTTCTGGCCTTGAGCTGGGACGTCTCTGCCTCTTTTTGGACTGTAAGTCTGAACGCACTTTTTGGCGCTTTCTCCACTTCCCGGAGGGCGATTCTCGTACGTATAGTGACGCCCGCGAGGCGAGCACTGTCTCGCAGGCAATTCGCGATGGTCTCCGATGAATCGGTGACCGGGAATATACGTCCATCAGCTTCAGTTTTCAGCCTGACCCCGCGTTCTTCGAACCAGCGCACGGTATCGGCAGCCTGGAAGCGAGTGAATGCGCCTCTCAATTCGGCAGCGCCGCGCGGATAAAAGGTAACGAGCTTCCCCGGCTCGAAGCAGGCATGGGTCACATTACAGCGCCCGCCGCCCGAGATGATGACCTTCCCCAACGTTTGCCGCGCTCTCTCGATGATCAAAATTTGCAGGTTCGGATTCAGCTCTGCACAGCGAATCCCTGCAAAGAAGCCCGCCGGTCCCCCGCCTGCAATCACCACATCCCAGTCTGGCTGTAAAAAGCTACTCATGCACCCTGTTGACCGCCCTGGCTTGTCGGTGAGCTCTCGTATGCTGCGCTCAAACCCATACTAATCGAGAAGTACACAACTAACCACAGCGGCAGGGCAGTAATCATCAAGCGGTCGTCCTGGCCTGTGGAAATACCGCTCGTCAGCCATTGCAGGATAAAGCAAATATAGAGCAGTGCAATTGTTTCCTTGTTTTCTCTGTATTTTGGGGAGAGCAAGTAGTAGATGACCAGCGGCAGCATCAGCAGATGGACATACGCCGCGACGACATTCATCCCGGTGGAAAATTCCCTCATGCGGTTACCTTCGCCGAGGGCGAAGAAGGACCCGGTCAGCAAATTCGAGTCGATCAGATGCTCGCGCACCGTGACCAATGTCATGCGCTGGTGGTCCCACAGATAGGATAGCTGCTGCCGGAGATCCCAGTCTTCGATCAGGGCGGTCGTCTCGCGCCACTCCGTCCCTTCCGTCCGCAAGTAGACATCTGCCACCAGATAATTCTTGAAGGTATAACCGCCGATGCTCGATATCGTCGGCCTGCCGATGGCAATTGTGGACAAAACAAGCTGAATCCAGATGGGAAGAAGCAGGACGGCAATCCAACCAGCCCGCCGCAGCCCCGGCATCTCTCTGTACCGGAAGATCACATAGAGAACGAGCAGAATCAGAAACAGTAAATAGATCGGTTTCGTGACCGTTGCAAGCGC
>DATHTH010000288.1:0-17831 GCA_035463495.1 Anaerolineales bacterium
GCGGAGCGTAAGTTAAAATCCAAGGGGTTGGACATGATCGCGGCGAATGACATCTCGGCAGACGATGCAGGCTTCGCGGTCGAAACCAACCGCGTGACACTTTTATTTGCAGATGGGCGTAAAGAACAGCTGCCGCTCAAAAGCAAGGCAGAGGTAGCGGAAGTCATCCTGGGATGGGTTGCCAAGTACCTGGAGTGATATGCGAATTCTTGTCATCTCTGACATTCATGCGAACTACACTGCGCTTGAAGCTGTCCTGGCGGATGCAGGCACGGTCGACGAGACCTGGTGCCTGGGGGACATGGTGGGCTATGGACCCGATCCCAACGCCGTGGTAGAGCTCATACGCGAGATCCCGAATCTTACGTGCCTGCTTGGAAACCACGATGTAGCGGTGATCGGCCGGATTCCCTTCGAAACATTCAACGGCGATGCCCGCCGGACCCTGGTCTATCATGAGCGTGTGTTAACTGCCGACAACATGGACTTTCTGCGCTCACTGCCTTCCAATCTAAAAGTACGCGAAGATGCCAGCCTGGTGCATGGAAGCCCGCGCGACTCGGTCTGGGAATATATTCTCAACACCCTGTCGGCGCGTCTGAACTTCGATCATTTCACCACGCCCTGGTGCTTCGTGGGACATTCTCATATCCAGTGCATGTTCCAGCTCGACCAGAAGACGGACCGGGTCAACCTGAAACAGGTCAGGGTTGGAGAAGCGGGCAAGCTGGAGCCAAGGCTGATCGCCAACCCCGGTTCGGTGGGTCAACCCCGCGACCGTGACCCGCGCGCCGCTTACGCCATCTACGATAGCACCACCAAGACCTGGGAGCCGCGCCGCGTCAAGTACAACATCCCCGAAGTGCAGCAGCGTATTCGGGAGGTCGGACTGCCGGAAAAACACGCCTTACGGCTGGCAGAGGGGTGGTAGACCCGCTCCCCGCCCATAAATGGGCGTCCCCCAAATACGCATGAAAAGTAGAATAGTTATGTAATACTTTTGGCGTATTTGGGGGAGGTGTCACGTAGTGACGGAGGGGGCCGGGCCGGGAACATTTACAGATTACTCATCGTCCTCCGGGTGAAATCATCCATCGCATATTCATGAAGGAGTAAAAATGAAACGCGCCTTGTTTATCATCCTGTCTGTGATTGCTGTGTTCCTGGTCATTGGTTTTTCATTCAGCCTGATGGGGGGTCAGAAGAGTCTTTCTTCCGACGAGTTTGGACGTGCTTTCAGTTATGGCTTTGGCGGCGGAGGCGCGCCCTCTGTTGCGGAAGCCCCGGCAATGGAAGCACCGGAGCCGGCGTTTGATACGGTAGAGTCCGCCGTGGATCTCTATAACAGCCCGGACTTCCAGGCGCAGGAGCGGCTCGTCATCGAAAACGCCGACCTTGCGATTGTGGTGGAAGATCCGAGAGCGCGTATGTCTCAGATCGGTGCCCTGGCAAACGAATTTGGCGGATATGTGGTCTCCTCCAACCTGTACCAGTCTTTCACATCCTTCGGCGTGGAAGTGCCGGAAGCGACCATCGTCATCCGCGTCCCCTCACAAAGACTGGATGACGCCCTCGAACGCATCAAAAAAGATGTTGTGGACATCCAATACGAGAACCGCTCCGGGCAGGATGTCACCAACCAGTATGTAGATTTACAGTCTCGCCTGCGAGCCAAAGAAGCCGCCGAGGCAAAACTGCTGGAGATCATGGAAGAGGCGACCCGCGCCGAAGATGTGCTCGCCATCTACCTGCAGGTGCAGTCCGTCCAGACTGAGATCGAGCAGCTGAAGGGCCAGATCCAGTATTTAGAAGAGTCGGCGGCGATGTCCTCGATCAGTGTGCGCCTGATCGCCGAGGAAGGCACCCAGCCGATCCAGGTGGGTCCGTGGCGGCCCGAAGGTGCAGCCCGTGAAGCCATCCAGGACTTGATTATCTTCGTCCAGAACTTCGTGGATGCCCTGATCCGCTTCGTGCTCCTGGTTCTGCCCTCCCTGATCCTGATCGCCATCCCGCTCTTCCTCGTCTACCTCATCGGACGCGCTGCTTTTCGCAGATATCGCAGATCAAGTGCTGAGGTGGAGGAAGTAAGAAGTGAGGATGTGAAGAAATAGCTTCACCTCATCCATGAGCTTGAAAGACCGTCAGAGATGGCGGTCTTTTCTTTGCGATAGCGCTCAAGCCGCCGCCTATAGCCCGGTAACGATTATAATTTTTCCGATGGAAAAACTTGTTCGCGATGCGCAGGCACTGTTCAACATTCATCTCACGGCAAATCAGGTGACGGCGCTCCTCACGTACGAGAAAGAATTGCTCGAGTGGAATCAGAAGTTCAACCTGACCGCCATCCGTGACACGGATTCCATCCGCACCAAGCATTTCCTGGATTCGTTTTCCTGCGTCCTTGCGTGGAAAGGCTCACCCCCTAATCAACTTATCGACATCGGCACGGGCGCGGGCTTTCCTGGCATCCCGCTCAAGATCCTTTATCCAAATCTACAAGTGACCCTTGTCGAGTCGGTCGGCAAGAAAGCCATGTTCTGCCAGCACATGGTCCGCGTGCTTGCCCTGGAGCAGGTGGAGGTCATTCAGGCACGCGCGGAGGATCTAGGGCAAGATCTGCAGCACCGTGAAAAGCATGACTGGGCGGTCGCCCGCGCGGTCGCAAACCTCCATGTGTTGAGTGAGTATTTGATCCCTCTGGTGAAAGTGGGCGGACATGCCCTCGCCCAGAAAGGCGAAAGCGGACCCGCCGAGGCGCAGTCCGCTGAGAAGGCAATGGAGTTGCTGGGTGGAAAGTTGAAGCAGCTGATCCCCGTCCACTTGACGGGCGTCGCCGACGATCGTTATCTCGTCGTCATGGAGAAGGTGGCAGCCACGCCCCCAAAGTATCCACGCAAGCCGGGGATTCCGATGAAGATGCCGCTATAAACGGTTAACAGCTCTCATCCACAATCGAAATCTTATCTTCCTTGTTCGGGATAATGCACAGGAATTCAAACGGCTCATCGCCGGTATTTTCATACGAGTGGATTGCCCCCTCGGGGATGAAGACGACATCGCCGGTTTTGACCTGGTGAGTTTCATCGCCTATGGTGATGGTCGCCTCGCCGCGCAGCACATACTGCTCGTGCTCCAGCGTGTTAGTATGGCGCGGCATGCCGCCTCCCTTCTGCATCGAGAACTTCCGCAGCGCAAAGTTCGGTCCTTCCTGGGAGGAAATCAAGACCTGAATGGTCGTGTCCTTTCCCGCAGGGACATTCTTGGCTTCGACATCGTAAGAATGTTTGACTGGCATCATCAGCTCCTTGGTCCGCCTCGCACGGCAGTTGAAAATTAAGGTATTCTCGTATTGGTCGGCCAGGGTGTGTAGGTCGGGGCGATGGGCAGCGACAATGTCGGCAGGATGGTCATCGTGGGGAACGGGGTCATTGTCGCTATGGGCCGCGCGGTCTGGGTTGCGGTCGGGGTCAGTGTGGGAGTGGCGGTCGGGTCTGCGTCCGCGCCCAGACGCAGCCAGCTCAGGGCAAGTACCGAGCCCACTGCCAGGAGCAGGACAATTCCTATCGCACTCCCGATGACCCAGGGCGCCCAGTTCACCTGTTTCTTCGGGACGAATCTATAATCGGCGGGCACCGAGATCAAGATAACGGTGATGTTATCGTGGCCGCCGCGTGAGTTTGCCATCTCCACGAGGGTGCGCGTCGCTTCCTTCAAGTTTGGCTTCGAGCGCACCACTTCGAGAATCTCGTCGTTCCAGACCAGGTCGGTCAAGCCATCGCTGCACAGGAGCAGCACGTCGTTGGGAAGCAGCTGGAAGCCCTGATTGTTTTCCGCGTTCTGATTGCCCTCGTCGTTGAATAGCTTCAAGCGGAAGTCCGGCTCCGGCGGCGTCGGCGAGCCCATATACCGGCGGATGACGTGCACATTTGGATGGACGCGCGCCTGGTCAGGCGTTAGCATGCCCCGGTCGATGGCTTCCTGCACCCAGGTGTGATCCACGCTGAGCTGCTGGATGCGCCCGCCGCGCATCAAATAGATGCGCGAGTCGCCCACATAAGCCGTGTGCAGCCGGTCGCCGACAATCCAGACGGCGGCACAGGTCGCGCCCATCCCTTTCAGGTTGGGATTTGACTGGGAATGCGCGGCAATCGCGTCGCTGGCTTCGATCACTGCTTCCTCGATCGTATCCCGGATCTGGCGGCCGTCGCTGTGAGCGACCGCCTGCATCATGTGATTGACCGCCAGCTCCGCCGCCACCTCCCCGGCACGATGCCCGCCAATGCCGTCCGAGAGTACGGCGAACAAAACCGGCGTTTTGTCATTTTTGTCCATGACAAAGGAAGCCACCGCATAACGGTCTTCATTGTTCTTGCCCGTCATGCCGGGATGGGTCTGTGCATCCACAATCAGGTGGGCGCGTGTGGTGCGGATCATCGATCAGGCCCCAACGAGATAATCCTGGGCTCAGGCTCAGGGGGAGGCTGTTTCAAGTCAAAGCGATACATCAATTGTCCCAGATGGATGCGGTCTCCGTGCGTCAGGCGACGGCCCTCGCGCGTGACCGGCTCATAGTTCACCCAGGTACCTGCCACGGACCCGTGATCGTAAATGTAAAAACCGTCCGGCCTTTGCTTGATGCGGGCATGCAAAGGAGAGATCGACGGGTCATCCAGGACGCGTATCGACTGGACCGGGTCTGTGCCGAAGGTCATGTCTTTTTCAACGATCGGGATCGGCAGGAGGCTGGCTGGCTCACCGCCATTGGTCAACCGGCGCAAATAAGCGGGTGCATCGGGCAGGCGCGGCGCTCTCTGCGGCACTTGCAGCCATCCTGTACGGCGCGGGGCAGCCTTTGGTTTTTTGATCGGGGAGGTCGGCGGCTCCGCTACGGCGACCACCGGCTGGGTAAGCGGATCCTCAAATTGATGCCGCTTACCGCGGCGCCTCTTGAACAGCTCTCCTGCCGAGCGCCCCACAAGGACAACTGCCAGCAGCGCGATGCCTGCCAACCCGATGGCTCCAAGCACCAGGTGCGAGCGGTAGCGCGCCAGGAATGCCTGTATGCCCGTCGGCGGTCGCACGACAGTCAGCATGACCGGTGTACCAATGCTGGACTTCTGTAAACCCAGGCTATCCTCGGCCTGGACGGTGATCTCATGCATGCCGCTGGCATCGTGCTCTCTCAAATCCCAGACAAAGGTTCCGAACGGTTCGGAGGTGTTCTCATCCACAACCTGGCCGTCCACATACAGGGCGGTGCGTACCAGGTCACGTGGATGCCCGTCGGGAAACTCGACGATGATTTCCAGGGTTTGCCGTTCGGGAAGGAGGATCTCATCATTATAGGGATCGTCCGCAGGGGGCTCGCGCCGGATCTGTAATGGCGGCGAGATCAGGATCGGGTTCGGCGGCTCGATCTCCACGCTGAAGCGTTGGTCAGGGGCCTGGATCGTTCCCTCAGGTGTCTCTACCTCCACGTGGAATGCGTGACTCCCGGAGGTATTCAGAGTGGAGGTATATGTCAGGGTATAAATATGGCGCAGTGGATCCAGCTCCGCATTCAAATCGGGAAATTCTTCGACGCCCGAAAACGCAAAGAAGGAGCCGTGAGTCTGCAGGGCGAGGGAGCGGAATGCATTGGCGCTGGTGGTATTAAAGTACACGTCGCCATCCACAAACCAGACGAAGACCCGCACCCGGGCATCCACGGCGCGCTCGATGAGCGGTGCGATCGTGGTGTCAATGTCCGGATCGTCCATGTGAGGCGTGATGAAGAGGATTGCGCGCTTCATGCCAGGCTGTGGCATCGGAGCTGTGACGGTATCCAGCGCAATCGAGAACGTTTGCAGATTCGGCGCGGTGTTCCGGAAATCCGGCTTGAACGAATCCAGGCTGACGAACCAGTCTCGGCCGCCGGCATGCGTAATGAGCGAACCGGACAACGAGACCAGGCTCAGGTCATCGTCCGAGTCGGCAGGCTGGGCATTGACCCACTGGCTCAATGCTCCCACCACCTTTTCAAAACGGGCGACCGCATTGCCATCCCGCACCGCCAGACTGGGGCCCGGGTTGATGGCGACCACCAGCTGAACGGGAACGTCCGTCTCCCGCACTGCATCCACGGGACGCGGCTCGCCGTTTTCGAAGGCGGTCAGGTCACCAGGACGCAGCCCGGCAAGGTATCCGCCGCCGGCATCGAACACGTCCACGAGCGCACTGACCTGTGGAAATCCGCTCGCATCCACGGAGGCGATCTCCGCATACGCGCCGGTCTGGGCGCGAACGAATGGCGGAGAAAACCCGAGCAGGCTCAGCAGTAAAAGGACTGGGACCAGTCTATGCATTCGCCTCAACGATCAGAGGAGAATCCGCTGGCGGACGGGTCAGTCGCAGGTAGGTCAGCGTCCAGGCGGACTCGGCAAAGGCGATGGCGATTCCATTCAGCACCAGCGAAACCGGGATATACAGACAGAGTCCCACACCCATCGCGGCTAAGGGCGTCCAGTGCTGGGCTCCTCCGGCGATGAACGCAAACATCGTCGGAAGCACAATGAGAAAGACTGGAATCGCGATGACGAAGCTCACGGCCAGGTTGATAATGAACAGGATGACCGCCATCACGATGATGGGACCGAGATTGTTGCGGAACACATCCCAACCGCGGCTGAGGGCAGGAAAAACGGACATATTTTCGAGCACGATCGCCCGTTCCGCCTGGCGAACGATCAGACCAATGACGATCATAATCGGCACAAAGATGCAGACACAGGCAATGATCAGGGGCACCATCGCCACAAGACCGAACACAGCCTCATCACCACCGCCGCTCGCCGAAAGAACGAATGCGAGCACCCCCGCGAACACAACTGCGATGACCACTAAGGCTGGAATTGCCAGGAGCAGCGACAAGCCGAAGATCCGCCAGAAATACGGCAGGCTTTCGCTGAAGAGCTCACCAAAGATCAAGTTCTCTGTGCCAGCGTCCGCCCGGGAGGTGCCTCGGATCAAGCCGATGCGACCGATCGTGCCCAGGAAAATGCTGAGAATCCAAAACAGGCAAATGAGCGTCAGCCCAAGTGCCAGGATAAGCATGAGATTCTCTTGAATGATCTCAAACCAGCGTAGCACCTCGGGCGGCAGGTTGGGAGATTGTGTTTCGAAGCCGGTATTTCCACTGCCCCCGCTGTTGCCGCCTCCACCGCGGCTACAACCGGCAAAGATGCCAAAGATCCACAGGACTTTATGTCTCCAGACGATCTGCCAGGCACGAGAGAGGACTTCCCCAAAATTGAAATTCATTGTATCTCCTTTACGATGATGCTTCCCGGGTTTCGGGAAGCGACTGCAATAGTGGGCTACGTGTCAGACGCAGATAGGTGACCACGTGCACGGATCTAATGTACGACGTGAGAATGGCTTGGGTGATGAGATAAAGCGGTATAAAGGCGACAAAGCAGAAAAGAGCAATCTGGAGAAAGGATGAATCCACAACGTCCCCGGCAAACGTGCCAAGCACAAGGATTAAAAGGGGAGCCGTTACCGGCAAGGTCGCCAGGCTAGCGAGAAGCGCCGTGGCAATATAGAGGATCAGGGTCACAGGCGCAAATATACCAAGATTTTCCTGCACCAGCTCCCCGGCACGCCGGATGGCATCCATCGGCTGGATTCCGTCTGCCACCACCGCGCTGTGTGACTGTTCGATGACTGCATGGACCAGCAATGTAGCGGGCCAGAACAAAAATTGCCCGAGCACCGAGCCCAGCCCGAGCGTTACAAAACCGATCAGGGACAAAGCCAGGGAGGACGCAGCCAGAAAAAGCAGGGTGCAGAGGCTCGTCAGCAGCATCGCTCGCAGCATGGGTTGGAAGAATTTGCGCCCGCCACGAGACATCTCTCGCACTGTCAAGGGATCCCGACTCTGCTCGAGCCGGATGATGCCAAATGTGATTGCGGCTCTGCTGAATGCCTGTAAAACAAATGAAAGCACGCCCATGATGAGTACGACAATCAACAAGGACATGAGAAATCCTGGATTGACCACCAGGCGGGGAATGTCGTTCATAAAGTCTTTCGACAGAAAAAGATAAGCAACCAGGGGCAGATAAAGCAGGAATGGAACCAACGGGAGGCCACCGAGAACCCAGAGCGCTCGGTTCGCCCGTATGATCTGCCAGGCACGGCGCAACACCTCCCCGGAAACCGGGTCCACAAGTCCTCCAGTCTCGAAAAAGGAATTCGCCTCACTCCCATTCAATGGTTGCGGGCGGTTTACTCGTAATATCATACACTACCCGGTTTATTCCGTCTACTTCGTTCACGATGCGGTTGGAGACCCTGGCCAGCAGGTCGTGCGGCAGGCGCGCCCAGTCGGCTGTCATGAAGTCCTCGGTGGTGACCGCCCGGATCGCCGCCGCTTCCTGGTAGGTGCGCTGGTCACCCATCACACCCACCGACCGGACAGGCAACAAGACCATAAATGCCTGCGAAGCCACCGATCGCTTCCCCAGAAACCCCGCCTTAGATAGCTCCTCCAGCAGGATGGCGTCCGCCGCCCGCAGACGTGCCACGCGCTCAGGGGTCACTTCCCCGAGGCAGCGCACGGTCAAGCCCGGACCCGGGAAAGGCTGCCGCCAGACGAGCGACTCAGGCAGCCCGAGCGCCTCCCCCACCGCCCGGACCTCATCCTTGAACAAATAGCGTAGCGGCTCCACCAGCTCGAACTGGAGATCCTCCGGCAGCCCGCCCACGTTGTGATGCGTCTTGATCTTTGCCGCCTTGCTCCGGTCCGGTGCCGAGGATTCGACCACGTCAGGGTAGATGGTCCCCTGCACCAGAAACCGCGGCTGGCCCAGATCCCGGGCTTGCCTCTCGAACACGCGGATAAACCGTTCGCCAACGATTTTTCTTTTCTCTTCCGGCTCCGTATTGCCCCGCAGCGCGGAGAAAAACTCCTCCGAGGCTTCGACGGTCAATAACTCGGCGCCCAGATGTCCCCTGAAAGCCGAAGCGACCTGCTCACCCTCGTGTTTGCGCAAGAGACCCGTATCTACAAAGACAGCCACCAGCTGATCCCCGATGGCTTTATGCACCAGCGCCGCCGCGACCGATGAGTCCACGCCACCGCTGACGGCTGCAAGCACGCGTTCGCTGCCCACCTGGGCGCGGATGCGCTCCACAGATTCTTCGATGATCGACGCTGGAGTCCAGGTCTGACTGGCGCTGCAAATATCCAGGACAAAATGCTGAAGTAATTTCTCCCCATTGGGCGTGTGATGCACTTCCGGGTGGAATTGCACGCCGAAGTATTTGCGCTGCAGATCGCCCATCGCCGCAAAGGGACTGTTGCCGCTGGCGGCGATGGGAATGAATCCCTCTGGTAGTTTGGTGATGCGGTCGCCGTGAGACATCCAGACGGCGGAGAGATCAGAGAGCATAGGAGTGAAGGTCAGAGGACTGATTTCTGCGGGTCCATACTCGCGCTGGGCAGAGGGGTCCACCTGCCCGCCGAGAGCGTGCGTGAGGGCTTGCATCCCGTAGCAGATCCCCAGGATGGGCAGGCCCGTTTTGAAAATAAAATCCTGAATATAGGGAGCATCCTGTTCATATACAGACCGGGGTCCGCCGGAGAGGATGAAGCCCCTGGGCTGGATGCTGAGGATCTGTTCCCTCGGCGCATCCCAGGGGAACAGCTCGCAATAGACCTGCGCTTCGCGCACGCGCCTGGCAATGATCTGCGCGTACTGCGAACCGAAATCGAGGATAGCGATAGCGTCCATTTTTTTAAGTTGCACTTTGCGAAGCCGGAGGGCTAGTTGCAGCGTCGTTATTCCCTCTCACCTCCGCAATTAAGTGAAAATGTAATTGTGGAAAATCCTGATATTTCCCGCCGTTGACGATCAGGCGATAGGCGGGGAGCTGGAATTCTTGCACGAGATGTTGAACGGTGGAATATAGATCGCTGAGAAAACTTGTATCCGTTGTATCAAGCTCTTTCAATGAAACAACGGCTCTCTTGGGGACAAGCAGGACATGAAATGCATAGGACGGCCTGGGATGGTGAAACGCCATCAGGGTCTCTGTCTCGCGCAATCGTTTTACAGGGATCGCAAAACTCATATGCTCAAAGATCCAACTGATCAGGCGCCTGATCCAGGGATGCCATAACCATCTGCGCACATCAACCTTTCACCTTCCGCTTTAGACCTTAACCCTCTTAACCCTGGACCCTTAAGAGGGCTCCCCGAACACGATCTGACCATCCTCCATGGATGTAATGCATGCTAGGGATTCAATGGGTACACCTAAGGAATTCAGCGCCGCGCGCCCACCTTCGAAGATCTTCTCGATCAGTGCTCCGACCCCGACAATCCTCGAGCCCGAGGCTTCTGCGAGACGCGCCAGTCCGAGAATGGTTTGTCCGCTGGCGAGGAAGTCATCGATGATCAGCACTTTCTCGTTGTTCGCCAGGTACTCGGGGGAGACGATCAACTCGACCATGCGCCCCTTGGTATGCGAAGGGGCCAGGGTGAGATAGACCTGATCGGGCATCGTGATCGGCTTGTGCTTGCGGGCGTAGACCACAGGCAGCCCGAGATGGATGGCGGTCGTGACGGCAGGGGCAATGCCCGAGATCTCGGCGGTCAGAACCTTGGTCGCGCCGATGTCAGCAAACCGCCGCGCGAATTCCCTGCCGCAGGCATCCATCAATACTGGGTCCACTTGATGATTGACGAAACTGTCCACCTTTAGAATTCCGCCCCCGAGATTCTTCCCATCCCTGAGAATCCGTTCTTCCAGTTCCTTCATGTCGGCCTCCATGACCAGACAATTTTCCCGCATTGTACCACTGTGTTAGAATCCCGTTTCGTGACCGAAAAACCCTGGCTGGTTCTGGGATCCAACTCACCGCGCCGGCGCCAGCTGCTTGCCCTCACACGCGTGGATTTCACCGTTTCCGCCGCCGATGTAGACGAAAGCCAGCAGGCGAACGAATCTCCCACGGACTACGTCTTAAGACTCGCCGAGACAAAAGCACGCGCCACACGAGCAGGACATGACCAGATCGTCCTTGCGGCAGACACCACGGTTGTCGACGGAAGTGAAATCCTGGGTAAGCCCGCAGACGCTGCGGAAGCGACATCCATACTCAAGCACCTGCGTGGGCATACACATCAGGTCTATACCGGGATCGCGTTGTTCCGCCTGCGCGATGGGCTGCTCCTCAAGGACCTTTGCATTACGGATGTCCCCATGCGGAACTACTCGGATGAGGAGATACAAGCCTACGTGCAGACCGGCGACCCACTCGACAAAGCCGGGGCGTACGCCATCCAGCACCCCCAATTCCAGCCGGTAGCTCTCGATAGTCTGACAGGGTGTTATGCCAGCGTGATGGGACTGCCCGTCTGTCACCTCATCCGCCTGATGCGGCAAATGGACATCCAGCCAAATACGGATTTTTTCCGGAGCTGTGAGACGCTGCTGGAATATCAGTGCCCGGTTTCGAACACAATGCTTCATGGAGAAGTTTGAGAAATACTGTCATTGCGCGGAGCGTTCGTTGCGTGGAAGCACTCTCAAGTCTAAGGAGATTGCTTCGCCCCTGTGGAACGGGGCTCGCAATGACAGGTAGCAACATGGAAAGGCAAAGCATGGAATTTCTTCGTCGGTTGTACATCGTCGTTCTGGTTGTGTTTATGAGCGGCTGCGGCACGGCAGGGATTAACGTCCCGGGCTTTCCCACAGAGACAGCCCTGCCGCCGCCAATTGTGACGATCGTCTCTTCCGCCCAACCGGATGTGGTTCTGAACGCCTATCTCGAGGCGTTCAAAGTGGAAGATTACAACACCATGTACTCGCTGCTCAGCAAGGTGACTCAGGACTCGATCAGCCTCGAAGACTTCGCCCGGCGCAACCGCGACTCCTTAAATGAAATGAGCGCAGGCTCGTTCGATTACGAAGTGCTTTCGTCCCTGGTGAATGTGTACTCATCGGAGGTCTCGTTCCGCGTGGTATACCACACAGCACTCGTCGGGGATATCGAGCGTGACATGGTGGCGCGCTTCACGCTCGAAAACAATGAATGGAAGCTGCAATGGGAGGATGGACTCATTCTTCCCGAGCTGGCCGGTGGGAACATCCTGCGCATGGACTATAGCATCCCCTCACGCGGCAACATCTATGACCGTAATGGCGATGTGCTGGTCGCGCAGTCGGAGGCATATGCCTTCTATATCGTCCCAGGCAACGTGACTGAAGAGAGCATGCAAACGCTGCTGCCCGAGGTCTTCCGTTTGTGCGGGAATAACATGGAGGAGCTTGCGGCGGAGATTATTAATACACCAGGACAATTCCCCATCCCACTCTGCCAGGCTTCCGAGCAGGAGTCCCAGCGCATCCGGTCTGTGTTCCCAAGTGGATTGGAGTGGACACCATACACCTCTCGTTATTATTTTGAGCAGGGTGTCGGCTCTAATGTCCTTGGGTATACGCTGGCGATTGCCCCCGAAGAGCTCGACGACTACCGACGGCGCGGCTACAGAGGAGATGAACGTGTTGGCAAAGCCGGGATCGAGCAATGGGCAGAAGATTATCTTGCAGGTGAGCATGGCGGCACGCTTTATGTAATAAATCCGTCTACCGGCACCATCGTCACCCAGGTCGGTGAAAGCCAACCCAAACCAGCGGACTCTGTCTACCTGACAATCGACCGCAATCTGCAGTATTACGCAGAAGCAGCCCTGGCAGGGTTTACGGGCGCAGCAGTCGTGATGGAGCGCGATACCGGCAGGGTGCTCGCCATGGCAACTTCTCCCGATTTCGATTCGAATCTGTTTCAACCGACGAACCCGAACAACGCGCTGCTGAACGATGTTCTCAATGACTTTCGCCAGCCGCTCGTCAACCGCGCTGCCCAGGGACAGTATCCACTCGGCTCGGTGTTCAAGATCATCACCATGGCAGCCGGGATGGAGAGCGGGTTATTTGAGCCAGCATCGACAATTGATTGTCAGTACCATTGGACGGTTCTCACCGACACAGTTCGCAGTGATTGGACGTACCAGCATTGCCAGGATCGATTAGCCAGAGGGCAGGAATGCAACACGTCCGACAGTGTGCCGTCCGGGCAGTTGACTCTACCGCAGGGCTTGATGCGTTCCTGCAATCCCTTCTTCTGGCAGATTGGCTATACCCTGTTCCAGAACAACCGTCCGAACGATATTGCCAATATGGCGCGCGCGTTCGGGCTGGGTCAGCCCACCGGCATCGGGCAGATAGTCGAAGAGGACGGGCAAATCCTCGATCCACCGACCGTGATCGACGTCGTGAACCAGGCGATCGGACAGGGCGATGTGCAGGTGACGCCGCTGCAAGTTGCAAGATTTATTGCCGCGATTGGCAACGGCGGCACCTTATATCGCCCGCAGCTTGTCGAGCAGATCGTACCGGTGGAAGGCGACCCGGTTCTCACCTTCGAGCCCGAAGCCGTTGGCACACTCCCCATCCAGCCGTTCCGCCTTGAGGTGATCCAGAATGCGATGATCGATGTGGTCTCCAATCCGGATGGTACCGCAAACTTCCGTATGCGCGGCTTGAGCATTCCCGTCGCCGGCAAGACCGGCACGGCAGAATCCGGCAGTGGCGATCCGCATGCCTGGTTCGCCGGGTACACAATGGCAAGCGAAAGCACAGGCCAGCCGGATATTGCCATAGCTGTGATCATCGAAAATCAGGGCGAAGGCTCAGACTGGGCAGCGCCCATCTTCAAGCGCATTGTCGAGACTTACTACTCTGGCAGACCTACAACTGTGTTATGGTTCGAACAGAGCATCCTGGGTCCCACCCATACCCCCACGCCGCTTGGCGGCATCCCCACCGAAACCCCGGAGCCGGAGGAATGATTTGCCGGCGGGAGCTCGGCGCGTGTTGAGAAACGCGAAGCGGACATGGAGTTTGTGACTCAGGAATTTCGACACGGCCTGATCACCAAAGCCCAGTCCGGTTTCTTTACTGTCGAAACAGACGAGGGCGTGGTTGTCTGTCAGCTACGCGGCAAGCTCAAAAAAGGAAGGGCGCTGGGGGATATCGCCGCCATCGGGGACAGGGTCCGGATCACCGTCTTGCCGGATGGCAGCGGCGTGATCGAAGAGGTTGAGGAACGGGAGCGCGCCATCGTCCGGCTCGACCCGCGGCCGCAAGGCGATTACCAGCAGGTGCTGCTGGCAAATCCCGATCAGGCTGTCTTCACCTTTGCATGCGCCCACCCAAGTCCGCGCCTGCGCATGCTGGACCGGTTCCTGGTCATTGCCGAAAAACAAACCATCCCCGCCGTCATCGTTGCGAACAAGATCGATCTGGTGCAAGATCCCGGAGAAATCTTTGGCATGTATGAAGCGATCGGCTACCGGGTGCTGTATACTTCTACCAAGACCGGCGCGGGCGTTGAAGAGCTCAGATCCATCCTCACTGGCAAACTAAGCGCATTCGCGGGCCCCAGCGGGGTGGGTAAATCGAGCCTGTTGAATACCATGCAGCCGGGCCTGGGACTGGCGGTCAATGAGGTCAGCCGGGCGATGAAAAAGGGCAGACATACCACCGTGACGCGCCAGCTTTTTCCACTGGAGGGCGGTGGTTACGTGGCAGACACACCGGGCTGGAAGTCACTCGCGCTGTGGGACACCGAGCCGGAGGAGATCGACGCCTACTTTCCGGAGCTGCGTGATCTGGTCCGGTATTGCCAGTTCAGCGATTGCACCCATACGCATGAACCCGGCTGCGCAGTACGCCAGGCGCTCGAGGAAGGTAAAATTTTCCGGGAACGATACGACTCTTATGTACGGCTTCGTTCAGGCGAAGATTGAAATTGGATAGTGATCGCGGATGACTGATTCTTCTACTACGCGCAGGATAAGTAACTGGAATATCGTCGGCCATGAGTGGGCTGTTGACATGCTGAAAAAGCATATTGTCAACGATGCTACGCGCCATGCCTATCTCTTTGCAGGGCCCCCAGGCATAGGCCGCCGTACCCTGGCACTTCGCTTCGCCCAGGCGTTGAACTGCCCGACGCCGCTCGAGCCAGGCGTCCCCTGTGGAGGGTGCCGTGACTGCAGACACGTCGCCGCCATGCAGCACATAGATCTGGCTATCATCGAGCCGACGGTCAAGGATCCCAACAATTCCAAAGAACTAATTGCTGCTCTCAATGGCGAAATTCGCATTCAACAGATTCGTGAGCTTCAAAAAACCATAAACCTGAAGCCCTATCAATCCCCTCATCGAGTGCTGATTTTCTTACGATTTCACCAGGCGAATATCGAAGCCTGTAACGCGCTGCTAAAGACACTCGAGGAAGCGCCTTCCTATGCGGTCCTGATCCTGACGGCCGATAACCCCGAGCAGCTTTTGCCCACGATTGTCTCCAGATGTGAAGTATTGAGGCTTCGACCGCTGAACATCAAGCAGGTTCAACAGGCACTGGAAACCGGGGGAATGGAGGCCGACCAGGCGAAGTTGATCGCTCATATCTCCGGCGGCAGATTTGGATATGCGCTGCAGATGATCGGCGAGGCGACATTGCTTGAGCAGCGTGAAGAACGATTGAACGATTTGCAGAGTCTAATCGCCGGCTCGCGGGTCGAGAAGTTCGCCTACGCCGAAAAACTGGCGAAGGATAAGGAAGCTATGCGCCAGGCAATCCTGATCTGGCTCTCATACTGGCGCGACGTCATGCTGCGCAGCGCCCGGGCAGAGACGCCGCTCGTCAACGTAGACCGCAACGTCGAAATCGAGGATCTGGCGAGCCAACTGGATCTCTCTGCTGCCCGCAAAGTGGTCAGCGGACTGGAAGACGCCCTCGGAAAAATGGACCGTCATGTAAACTCGAGATTACTGGCAGAAGTTTTATTATTGGATTTGCCAAAAGTGTAGTGACGACTTTAGTCGTTACTACGAGAAATCAAGCATGTTCGACCAGCTTTACCCCTACGTAAACAAACTTCGCTTCCCGAGCGAGATCGAAGCCCAGTTCCGTGCGGACTATCACGCCAACACGATCTCCACCACGCGCCTGGCACTCATCCTGGGACTATTTCTGTACTCTATCTTCGGTATCCTGGATATTTATGCTGTCCCGATCTCCAGGGAAACTGTCTGGTTCATCCGCTTTGCGATCGTTGCGCCTGCGATCGTTTTTGCTCTTGCTGCCTCGTATGTCGATATCTTTCAACGATACGTTCAGGCTTTCACATGTTTTATCGTTGCACTCTCCGGTCTCGGCATTGTTGTCATGATTTCCATCACACGCGAGGCGGAGTTCGGCAACCGGTTTTATTTCACTGGGCTGATCCTGATCTCGATGTGGGGCTACGGCTTGACCCGTTTACGCTTCAAGTATGCGGTCCTGGCAAACTCGATCATTCTGATCGGGTACGAATATGCCACTATCCAGGTGAAACAGCTTCTCGCCTCCGAGACGGGGATCGTCATCTTCACAATGCACAACTTTTTCTTCCTGGGCGCAAACGTGGTGGGCATGTTCACCAGCTATGTTCTCGAGCGCTATAGCCGCATGGACTTCCTGCAGAAATACGTTATCCAGGAGCAGCGCGATCAGGCGGATAAGCTGCTCTACAATGTGCTGCCCGAGCAGATCGCCGAGCGGCTCAAACAGAGTTCGCAAACGATCGCCGAGGAGTTCCCCTCCGCCAGCGTGCTATTTGCCGACATCGTTAACTTCACGCCTATCTCGGCGCGCTTTGGACCCCTCGAAGTAGTGGAAATGCTGAACGATTTGTTCTCGCGTTTCGATGAGCTCGTGGATGAATACGATGTGGAGAAGATCCAGGTGGCGGGGGATGGGTATATGGTGGCAGCCGGCGTCCCCACACCGCGACCGGACCATGCCACCGTGATCGCGCAGCTGGCGCTCGACATGCTGGACTGCGTCCGGACCGGGAACTTCCTGGGCGGAAAACATCCAATTGAAATACGGATCGGCTTGAATACCGGTCCGCTGATCGGTGGGGTAATCGGTCGCAAGAAATACTTTTATGCCCTGTGGGGCGACATGGTCAACACCGCCAGCCGTATGGAGAGTCACGGTGAGAGCGGCAAGATCCAGATCACCCGCGCCATGTACGAACTGCTCAAAGACGACTTCGAATGCGAGTCCATCGGCGAGATCGCAGTCAAGGGCAAGGGTAAAATGGAAGCCTGGTATTTGATTGGCAGAAAAGAGGAAAGGATGATGTCGCATGCCTGAATCTGCTCTCGCAAAGAAATTGAGATTGAAGGCCGATTTGAAAGCCGCGGTGATCAATGCGCCGGAAGACCATGTGGCGGCTCTCCGGCATGACACAGCCTTATCGCCCACCCTGAGAGGCAAATTCGACTGGATCCAGATCTTCGTTCGGAACAAGGCCGAGCTGGATGAGCTTGCGCCAAAAGCCGCCAGGGCATTGAGGGCCGACTCCATTCTATGGATTTCTTTCCCGAAAGGATCTTCCAAAATCCAGACGGACCTCACGCGCGACAAGGGATGGGAAAGTCTGCATGACTTGGATTTAAAATGGATTACGCTCGTCTCGGTAAACGAGACCTGGTCCGCATTCGCACTCAGGCCCTATCGAGAGGGCGAAGAGAAGCAGACATTTCGACTAGGAGCATAAAATGTGCAGAAGTATTAAACAGCTGCGGAATTCGGACATTCCTGCCACAGAAGAGGAGATCCGTGCCGCGGCGCTCCAGTTCGTGCGGAAAGTGAGCGGGTACCGCAAGCCGTCAAAAGCCAATCAGGCTGCATTCGATCAGGCGGTCGAAGAAGTGACTCA